>JAPUIA010000186.1 GCA_027297435.1 Gammaproteobacteria bacterium
CAAAATTGGTTACGTTCAATACCTGGGTACGAGCGGCTTCAGCCGCGATAGTTTACCGTGCGGGCCTAACGCGTAGCCGACAACAAGCTATCCGCAAACCGACCGAGGTCTTTTAAGCGTCCGCAAGTCGTGGTCTTCAAACAGTAGGCGCCATAGCGCAACATCTCCGAGTCCCCCTCCCCCCAGGTTTCCCGGCTTTCCGGATTTAGCCAATACACCTGCTTGACCCGCTTTGACAAGCCCTTCAAAACATCGGCATGCGGGTCGTAGTAGTTGCTGCGTGCATCGCCGAGGAACACGATCGTCGAGCGATGGTCGAGATCGTCTTTGACGAGGTTGCGAAAATCGATCAGCGCGCGACCGTAGTCGGTGGCGCCGTTACCCCACAGCACCAGCGCCTCTTCGATCGCGCGTTCATGGTCGTGACGCGCAAACAGGTCGGTGATCTCGCCGAGTCGATTGGAAAACGCGAACGACCTCACGTTGGGCAACACGTCGCTCAAGCTGTGTAGCAATAACAACAAAAAACGCGAGACCCGGCTGACGGAGTTGCTGACGTCGCACACGACATAAACCGAGGAACGTTCGAGCTTTTTACTACGCCACGACAGGCGAAACATCGCGCCGTCGTAGGCGATGTTGTCGCGCAAGAGCTTTTTGATGTTCAGCGCGCCACGACGAGCGCGTTTGGCGCGCCGCCGATGTCGCTGCGCCAGCCGATCGGCCAGCTTGCGTACGACCTTGTTGACCTCCTCATAGTACGCGGGCGGCAATTGAGCCAGGTGACTCTCGAGCGCCGCATCGATGAGGGCCTGCTTGCCGGAAGCGTCGACGACCAATCGATATTGTTCGTTGACGAAGGTTCGCACCTGCTGAACGACGTATTGGCGGAGATATCGCAAAAGCCCGCCAAACTCACCGCCGCCGCCCGCCAACGCTTCGAGTTCTCGTATGCCCAGATCACGCAGAATGGCTTCGGCAAAGCTCGATTTCTCTCGAAGCGTGTGCATGTCTTGAATGTGAAGCTTCTCGGCGGTGCTCTGCACGCGGTAAGCGAGATAGTCGCGGTCACCCTGCACGATGCTCGCAATCAGGTTCTGCAGGTCGTCGCTCCCTCGATGCTCAACGTCTTGTAGCAGACGCTCAACATCCACTGACCGCAACATCGACCGCTTGGGCGGTTCCTGAAACGCCAACTGATGAAAAAATCGTTCGAAGCAATCGGCAAAACGCACCTTTTCTTCCTGCGTTTTGGCGAAGGTCAGGCTCAGGGCATTCTTTAAGAGGTAAGGGTCGGTCACGCCGACCTGTTGGATGACGGCAAAGCCGTCGAGGGTCTCCCCGGTTGAAACGGGCACATCGGCGTGGCGGAGCGCGCTGACAAATCGACTGAAAGTCACCTCCATGCGACCATCATACGTGGTTGAGCCGTTTCAGCGAGGGGCGCCATGGCAGGGGTTTCTCGAGCTCACGCGAAAAGGTTGCTCGGTTTAGGATCTTCCGAAAGGTAGACTGTTGACAAAAATAACCCATTTCCAAAAAGGTGAGCCTCCTGAGGCTGCAACCACCCCTAGATACGAAGCGAGCGCCCGTACGCAACGCGTGGGGCCGCGTGGACTTGCGGTCGCTCTTGGGCGCCGAACGCACTCAGATCTTGCCTAGGACGCGGCTGGAAGGCTCTGCCAGCGCGGTGGATCAGGCAATCGCTGCAGTTCGGCCGACGTCAACGGACCTAACCATCTATGAGCCCTCCGACGCCTCGGATGCGTGAACTACCTGAAATGCATGAGGTAGCGGCTCGTATCGCCGCGCTGGTGCCCGATTGGGCGATCGCTGAGGTGAAAGGCATTCGCTATCTCGAGGGCGGCTACGGCAACCACAACTACTTTTTCCGGGTTCAGGATTCGGCGTATGCGATCCGCATACCGTTTGCCGACCAACCCTACGTCGATCGAGACTACGAACGTGTGCTCTACGAGCAATTGCCCGAGGGATTGTCCCCCGACCTGATCGCCGTCGACGTCGCGAAAGGCATCCTGATAACCCGCTGGCTCGAAGGCACCCTACTGGTCGATCAGACAAGACCAGCAACGAAACAGCTCGGCGCATTTATCAAGCACTTGCATGCGAACACACCCGAAGCACAGCGCGACTACGATCCTCACCGGTTAGCACGGGCTTATCTGAGCACGATGTCGACCCCTACCGAGATCAAGGAAATCGCCAACCGCCGATGGCTACCCGTGGAAGTCGCCAGTTGCCACAACGACCTGAACCCGTGGAATGTGGTGGTCGCAGAGGACCGATGGCGAGTGCTCGACTGGGAGTTTGCCGGGCACAACGACCCGTTGTTCGACGTGGTGAACTTGGTCGAAGGGCTCGAGCTGCCGAACGCGGTACTCATAGAGGTGGCGACCGACGTTCTGGGCCATGCTCCTGGCGAAGCGCACTTGTTGGCTTGCTACGAAGCCTTCTGGCTACGCGAGTACGCTTGGGCGCAATACCAAGTTGAGCTCGGCAACGATCGAACCGAGATACGCGAGCAGGTGCAGGTTGCCTACGACAAGCTCTGCCACCGTTCGATTTGAGCGCACGCTTGCCGTAGCCGTTGCTGCTCGTCACCGCACAGTTCCACGTAGGGAAACCGATCCGTCTCGAGGGCCCGCCGGTAACGTTCGTGTAAGTCCGCTCGGTCGCCGCTCGATTCGCGTAGCGGATCTGGTTGCCAAGGCACTTCCGGGTTCGTCAGCAGATAACAACGCGGGGTAAGCTCGGCAAGACGGTCGCGCAACCAAGGATGCAACGTTCCGTACTTCACCTCCCACCAGATGCGAATGACGAGGAGATCGGTGTCACAGACAAGCAACGGCGGCGCATCGGCAAGCGCCGCTTGCTCCTTGTTCAGCTGCTCGCGGGCAATCGCCAACACATCGTCTTGGGTGTATGCGGTCTTTCCCGACAGATAGGCTCTGGCTACTTCGGGCACGCAGGGAGCGTCGTACGCCGCGGCCAGCGCCTGCGCCAACGTGGTTTTGCCCGTCGATTCGCTGCCCGTCACACAGACGGTAAGGCTTGCAGAAGGCTTCGTCGCCATGCAAGAAACCCCCAAACGGCAAAAGCCAGATACACGCCATAGAGAATCGCATAGAAATCGAGTCCTTTGACGACGTACATGATCGTAGCGATAACATCGACAACCAGCCAAACGATCCAGTTCTCGATGTACTTGCGGGCCGTCATCCACATGGCGGCGAAACTCATGGTGGTCGTCAGGCTATCCCAGTAAGCGAGGTCAGCGTCGGTTCGCGTATCGAGCAACCATCCCATCACGACGGTACCGACCACGACCAAAACCGTCAATACGCCGCCAATGCGCAGTGGCATGTTGGTCACGATCAACGTGTCATCGGTTGATCGTGTACCCCGATACGACCAGTAATACCAGCCGTAGCCATTCATCACGACGTAGTAGAAGTTGAGCAACGTATCGGCATAGAGATTGGCTTGTGCCATCACGACAACGGAGACGACGGCGTACACCAACCCGATCGGAAAGGTCCAAATGTTTTCCTTGATCAGCAGCCACACGCACAGAAGCCCCGACACGAGGCCGATGAATTCCAACCATTGCATATCTGCGAGCGCGGTGAGGACGCTATCCATCGCGGGATCTATCGCATACAGATCCTCACGACGCAAGCGCCAGCTACGTTGACGAGCCGCTTGGCAGGAGTGGCCTTAGCCGAGCGTGGTGTAGCTTGGATCGCGGCCTCGCGTCCCTTGGACACGCGGTCCCCTGCTATCAGAATGTTCCTGCTCCTCTACTTCGAGGTGCAGACACTCGTACTCGAGCTGAAACGGAACCAGGCGACCAAGATCCAAGCCGAGCTTCTCGACCATCACCTCGCTGAACGGGATAAATACTTCCATAGCCAGTGCTTCAAAAGTCCTTGTCGCAAACCGGGTAACGGACTCTTCCTTCCGATGCCTATTACAGCAACCATGGCTGCAGACACGGCGCAGAGAAACTGGAGCCCGATGGCGAGATCATGGAGAAAGCTTGGATTGTCTAGCAGTTCACACTCTCCCGTGTAGGATATCGCGGCTAAAGCCGCTCCTACCCCGGGATTATGAGGTAGGAGCGGCTGCGCGTCCTTGGGACGCGATGCCGCAGATCCTATAGAATCCGCACGCGACTAGGAGTATGCAATGGCTAAAAGCATCGCAATCGTCGAAGACGATCCGGATCAACGCGCCAACTACACGGACGCCATCACCAAAAAGGGCTATGAGGTTGTCGCCTATCGTAGCCGCGAGGAAGCCCTCCAAGGCATGCAAGATGAACTGCCGGACCTGGTGATCCTCGACATCATCCTCGGCGAAGAGGTCGACGCCGGTTTTCAGCTTTGCCGAGAACTGCTTACCAGGTCGCCCTCCCTGCCGGTGATCTTCCTGACCGAACGCATCGATGAGATCGACAAGATCTCCGGTCTTCGACTGGGCGCGTGGGACTATCTCCCGAAACCGATTTCGCTCGACTATCTCGCCGAGCGGATCTCTTCCTTGCTACGTATCAACGAAGTGCGATCCGAAAACCAGGAGAAAGAGAGTTCCACCGCGAGACACATCGGCGAGCTCACGCTGGATCAAGAAGCGCTGCTTGCGTCTTGGCAAGGCAGCCGCATCGATCTGTCCGGCACCGAGTTCCGCATGCTGGCCAAGCTCGTGCGGGTGCCCGGTCACGCGGTCAGCTACGAAACGCTCATGCACGCCACGATGCAAAGCCTGGTGACCAACAACACCATCAACACACATATGCGCAACATCCGTAAGAAGTTCGAAAAGATTGACAGCGAGTTTGCCTGTATCAAAAGTGAGTACGGGTTCGGCTATCGCTGGTCTCAGCAATGAGCAAGAATGGTCCGAGCAGTGGATAGGTTGACGGGATGAAGATGCTGCGCCAAATCCGTGGACCGCGGTTAGGCACCAAGCTCATGCTCTTGGGGCTGTTGCTATTCATCCTGCCTTGGTTCAGCTATCGGCAACTCGTAGAGATGGAACGTTTGCTGATCCAAGGTCAATCGCACGCCCAGTTGTTGACCGCGGAAGGCATTTCAACCCTGTTCAACGGCCGGGAAGACCTTTTCAACGACTTGCCCGTGACCATCGAGGATTACGAATCACTTTTTGCCCATCCGTTGCAAAACAACATACGCCTCGACGGACGCGTTGAAGATTGGGGCGATGAACTCACCGACAAGTACCTGACGTTCGGCATGGAAGCCGGGTCTTCGACCGGCACCGACGGCAGTATGGAGGACGGCGCGTTTCAACTGTTGCTGGGTGAACGCGGCGGACAGCTCTACGTGCACATGCGCGTCACCGATTCGAACGTCGTGTATCGCGATCCCGACTATCTTCGCTTGGACAACGCCGACCATGTGCGCTTGTCGTTCATTCGTGCCGACGGCGAGGACGGCCGGATCGGTCTGGTATTCCCCGCACCCGGCGTAGTGACTGCCTACCAGATGGATGCAGACTGGCGCTTTGCGGCGACCGGCACGCCCGACAACAGCATACAAGGGTACGTAGAACCAACCGACGATGGTTGGGTCATGGAGTTTCGGTTGCCGCTGGAACAGTTGGGCTCACGACGCTATTTCGGCCTGGCGGTTGCGGACGTAGACGATGCCAACGAGCGTAGCATCGTCAATCTGGTGCAAACCTTGCCGACCGCCGGTAAGGAGAGTTTCAATCTGGTGGTACTGCGTTCTCCGGAGGTGTTGAACATCATTCAGGGCCTCGGCTATTCCGGCGCACGTATCCTGGTAATCGATTCACAGAAACGGGTGCGGGCCGAAACAGGGACGCACATCACCACGATCCCCAGCGAACCGCGCAACACCTTCTTCGGATTCATTCGCGACGGCTTCGAGTACGTGCGCCCATTGCTGCACCGCGTCAGCATGTTGGAAGCTTGGGAACCTGCGCGCAGCGTCCCCGATAATTCGGACGCGACCGCGGATGCAACCATCAGCGCATCGCTCAACGGCGAGCCGATTGCGCTACGGCGCAGTCTCGATGAATACGTCGAGATCATCATGGCCGCGCACCCCATCGTATCTCGCGATGCGGTCATCGGCACGGTCGTCGTGGAGCAAAACATCGACGAGATTCTCAGTTTTCAGCGCTCGGCTCTCGAACAGGTCATCCTTCTGTCGATCACGAGCGTGTTCGCAGTGTTCATCGCGCTGCTGGCTTTCTCCGTTCGTCTCGCATGGCGCATTCGTAACCTGCGTCGCGAAGCGAGTGCTGCTATCGACCAATATGGGCGTTTAAAGACCAACACGTTGAAAAACGAGATACACGCCGGGGACGAGATCGGCGACTTGGCGCGCAGCGTTTCCAACATGCTTTCCAAGTTACATCAGCACAACCACTTTCTCGAGAACATGCCGCGCACACTTCGCCACGAAATCAACAATCCGCTCAACACGTTGAGCACTTCGTTACAAAACTTGGCCGAAGAGAATCCTGAGGTACGGGACAGCAAGTATCTCGATAGCGCCAAGCGCGGCGTCATCCGGATCGGTTCGATCGTGCAAAACCTGGCGGACGCAGCCAATCTCGAAGAGTCTCTGGAAGCAGAAGACCTGGAAGTCGTAGACATTCAGCAGTTGCTCGAAAACTATGTGAGCAATTGCCGCGTCAGCCACGACGAATGCGAGTTTGTTTACCGCGGGACGAATCATCCGGTGTTCGCCGAGGTGTCCGACTATCGTATCGAACAGTTGCTGGACAAGATCCTCGACAACGCGATCGATTTTCACCGCACCAACAGCCCCATCAAGGTGCAACTAGACGCCTATCGTGATTACTTGCAGATCACCGTCGCGAATCGAGGCCCGATACTGCCGGATAAGTCCGAGAAATCGTTGTTCGATTCCATGGTGAGTCATCGCGGACCACAGAACCGGCTGCACTTCGGGTTGGGGCTTTACGTCGTGCGCATCATTGCCGAATACCACGGCGGCACCGTGCAAGCCGTCAATCTGACTGACGGCAGTGGCGTGGCGATCGTCGTCCAGCTACCGATTGCGGAAGACGTGCCGGACGCATTGCGTGTCGCGGCCAATGGCGAAGAACGTAGTTGGGCTTCGTAACCCGTCGACCTTAAGATGTGCCATCAAGGCGATTACGCCAGCCGATAATCACTGTCGAGTTGCAGTTCACCTTCGACGGCCAGCGTCCCTTGCGCAACGAGATACTCAATGGCAGCCAGCACACTGCGCGCCGCAGCGGGATACATAAACTCCGGCAGTTCGGTATACATGCGTGGCACCATATCGCGAATGCGATACACCTGTTCACGGATGCATTCCAATATCTGTCGTTCCCGTTCGCGTCGATGTTCGATGAACGCCTCGACGAAGGGTTTCGGGTTGTCGATGCAGGGGCCATGCGTCGGCCAATACACCGCATCGTCGCGTTCGAGCAACAACTGAAGGCTGTCTAGGTAGGCGCCCATGTCGCCATCGGGTGGCGAGATGATGCTGGTCGACCAGCCCATGACGTGATCCCCGGTAAACAGGGCCTTGCCTTCGCTCAGCCGAAAGCACGTGTGGTTGGAGGTGTGACCTGGCGTGTAAACACACTCTACCGACCAACTCGCGTTTTCGATCACGTCGCCGTGTCGCACGAGCACATCGGGCTGAAAGTCCATGTCGCCACCCTCTTCCACCGGCACCCCCTGTTCCAGCTTTCCGGCACCGTGGGGGCCATAGGCATGGGTCTTGGCGTCGGTATGCTCCTGCAGCAGGCGGCAACCCGGAGAGTGGTCCATGTGTGTATGCGTCACGAGAATATGGCTGATCGTTTCGCCTTGCAGGCCATCGATGAGCGCCGCGATGTGGACACTATCGGCAGGGCCCGGATCGATCACGGCCACCTTGCCGGTCCCGAGAATGTACGTGCCCGTGCCGTACAACGTAAACGGGCTGGGGTTTTCAGCGATCACCCGGCGAACGCCTGGTGCAATTTCCGCGACCTGTCCATACGCGAACTCTAGGTCACGGCGAAACGGAATCTTGACAGCCATTGGAGAGCTCATACATCCGGGCGCACAAAGCATAGGAGCCCAGTTGGATCGGCGCAAGTACCGATCAGAATGGGACGGGCGTCTTACCCGAGGAACATGACCAGCAGGCCGGTCGCCACGACGAGCGATGCGATGAGCAGCCCGGCTTGAGCGAGTTTCAACGCCCGGTTTTGCTCAACCGTCGGCGGCACATCTTTGAACACTATCGTCACCCGACCGAAACGCAGCACGTCGCCATCGCTCAACAGCGTGCTTTTTACCTCCTCACCGTTGACGCGTGTGCCGTTTGTCGACATCAGGTTAGTCACCGTACACCCTTCGGGCCGGACAATGATCTCCGCGTGCCGCGTCGATACCGTTGGGTCTCGCAACACGATATCGCAATCTTCGTCGCGACCGATAATCGTGCGGCCAATCTTGGTACGAAACGTCAGATTCGTAACCGGGTCGCTGACCCCTAGAAAGAACGCGCCGGTTTCCGAGCTGTCGGGCACTGCAATCGTACGATCGTCGTCGTCGATGGCGACCGCGTTGATTTCCGTCGTGTCATTGGTCAATGATTCCGAAGGCTGCACCCGCAACGGTTGAGTGGCCGGTGCATCTTGTTTGCGCACCGGGGTGAGTTCGCCGCCCTTGCCGACCAACTGAAATCCCAGGGTATCGAATGCGATCTGGTCGCCGTGAAACAGACGGCAAGCACCGGCTATGGGTCGCCCATTGACGTGGGTGCCGTTCGCGGAACCCAGATCTTGTATCCAGATTCGCTGCTGGTCGTTGATGATGCGGGCATGGTTGCGGGACACGTGATCGTCGATCAGCAGAATATCGGAGCTATCGTTACGTCCAATGCCGAGGTTGCCGACCACCTTGTAACTACGGTCTCCGGCGTCCGCGTGCAGCCACCATTCATCGGCTTCGACATTGCCGCTGTACGCGACGGCAACGGTAATCGGTATCTGACCGATCTTCAGCGCATCGCCGACCATCAAACCAACGGGCTCGCCATGCTCGACTCCATTGACGTTGACCGTCGCCTCTCCGAGAGGATGCGCCGTAATCCCGCGCGAAGTCGGTTCGATGCGCACGTGGTAGTCGAGAACGTCTTCACCGGCGACGACAAGGTCGTTGTCCAGATGCCGACCGACGGTCAAGCTGCCGTCGACTTCTATCTGTTCGCCTTGCCAATCCAGGTAGCAGCGCACCGTTAATCCCAGGATTCTCTTAGCTCACGCCAAGCCGGTTCATCGGGTGTCACCGTCAGGGCGAGCTCCAGATAATGTTTGGCGTCATCGGTCAGTCCTACGGTATGCGCTTCTTGCGCCACATCGGCCAAGCGTGACGCCGCTTGAGCCAACAGGCCTGCTGCCATCGTATTACCCGGATCGAGCCGTCCGATATCACGCAGTAGCGATACCGCGTTACCCGATTCCGGTTCTGTGATGAAGCCTTGCTTCAGCAGCGATCTTGCTTCCGTCAGATTGCGATCGATCGTCGCAATCGCCGCAATCTTGTTGTCGAGTTCGATTTTGATCGCCAACAACGCAGCCGCATCGATGCCGGCCGCGCTCGCGCGATCGACGAGTGTTTGCACGCCGTCCAGATCGCCGTCGTTCAACATCTGCGTTGCCTTGTTCAGCAGTTGGGAGGTGACTTCGTCCAAGCCCTGTTGTGCGAGGACGTTATCGGGCGCGGTGGCCAGAACTCGGTGATAGAGCTCTGCTGCATTTTCCCCCGGTGGATCCACCAACAAACCCTGGGATCGGAATTCGCTCGCTTGCTGGACCAGCTGGGCAATCGCTGCTTGTACGGTCGTTGCTTGGCGAATTTCCTCGCGCACCGACGCCAACACGGGCATTTCGTCGTTCGCGGCGGTGGCACGCTCCAGAAAACTGATGGCGCCCTGCACATCGCCGCGAACGGCTGCTTCCCGCGCCAGCCCAGCATAGTGCTCCGCCAAGGCCGACAGTTCCTCCTGGGCGACGGGGTGTGCGGGCGCTAGACGCAACACCTCGTGGTATGCCTGGATAGCCGCGGTTGCGGATGGGACATCCGACAAGCCGTGGCTGCGCAGCAGTGCCTGGGTGCTGAGTAACAGATTGCCCGCGTGCGTGCGATTGGTTAGCCGTCTTGCCAGATCGACCAGCGCCGGGTCTTCGGGAAATACGGTCATCGACTCGTCGAGCTTGGTTTGCGCTTGGGCGAGATCGTTAGCGAGCAGCGATGCTTCGACACTCGCATTCCACTGTTCTGCAAGCCCGTTGATGGTTTGCAGTGCCTGTGCGTGTTCCGGGTCGAGCGCGACCACCCGCCGGTAGCTTGCGACGATCGCCGAAAGGCTTTGGTTGGGGTCTTGATGCAGCGATTGTGCGTCCGACCAAGCGGTCTGCACCAACGGGTTTTCGGCCAGATCGAAACGGGCCAGCGTCGTCGTGAGCCAAAGCGGTTGGTTATTGAATAAGTAACCGACCACACCTACGACACCGATCAGCACCAGCGCGGCTAGCGACTGCCTGGCAAACCGTCGTCGCCTACGCCGCCGAGACTGGCGTTCCGCCCGCAACGGATCCCGTGTGGTCGTCAACAGACCCCCGCCGACAGCGCGTATCTCTTGCGTCGTCACGGCGATCGTCTTGAGGGTGGCATTCGGCAATTGTGCCGACGATTTGATCTGATCCAACGCTACAGTGAGTTCAGCGCACGTTTGGTATCGATGTTCTGGCTTTTTGGCGAGCGCGCGATCGATGACCTCCTGGAACACGTTCAAGTAGCTCGGCAGCTTGGGTATCGGTTCTTGCAGGTGTTTGATACCGATCGCGACCGCCGAGTCGGCCTTGTACGGCACGTCACCGGTCAACATGCGGTAGAAGACCACACCCAGACTGTAGAGATCCGAGCGCCCGTCCAATTCACGCCCTGCGGCCTGCTCTGGACTCATGTACTGTGGCGTGCCCACCACCGTGCCGACCCGCGTGAGGGACTGGTCACGTTCGACCACCCGAGCGATGCCAAAGTCTGTCAACACCGCACTACCATCGGGCCGGAAAAGAATGTTCTCGGGCTTGATATCGCGATGAACGAAACCCTTTTCGTGTGCATGGTCGAGCGCACGTCCGATATCGCGGATCACCGCAACCAGGTCACGCACGTGCATGCCGCGCGCGAGACGCTGATTCAAGTCGCCGCTCGCGATGTATTCCAATACCAGATACAGAAGCGAGTCGTGCAAACCCACGTCATATACCTGCACAATGTTGGGATGACTCAACTGTGCGTTGATTCGCGACTCTCGAATAAAGCGTTTGCGAAAGGCAACGTCGTTGGCGTAGTCAGATGCAACTACCTTCAACGCGACCAGCCGCCCGAACTTGTCCTGCACAGCGAGATGCACGCGCGCCATGCCGCCGCGGCCGATTTCCTTCTGGATCTGGAAGCCTGGTATTTCCATCACACAAGCACGGTTGCTAGCTATCGCCGAGCTTCAACGACTGCCGGTCGCCCTCTACGACGTGTCCCAGCACAAATCGTCCGTCCACGATAATCAATTCGCCGTCGAGGCTCGCCGCCAAGCCACGACCATGGGCCAAGCCATTGACACATGTGTCGCTATCGAACATCCAGGCGCGATTCTGAATTTCGAGTCGACAGCGTGCGTTCTGCTCCAGAGGTTCGTTCAAAGCCAGGTTGCCATCGTCCCACCGCTGCAATTCCATGGGACCATCCGGTTGCTGCTTGACGCCGTGGCCGTGCATCTTATCGCGACGGAACTGACCGCGGTAAATGGTACCGTCGCGCCAATAGAAAATACCGAGCCCGTTGCGCTGGTCTTCGGCAAAATCGCCGTAGTAACGATTGCCGTTGGGCCACTCGAATGTGCCACGGCCATCCTTGTCGCCATCGACAAAGTTGCCTTCGAAGCGCTCGCCCGTCGCCCAATCAAACTGACCATGGCCAGTGCGAGCGCCGTGCACGAAATCACCCTCGTAGCGATCTTCATTGATCCAGCGGAACACACCCTGACCATGCATTTCGTCTTGTACGAAATCACCTTCGTAGCTATTGCCGATCAACCAGGTCAACGTGCCGCGGCCGTTGCGTTTGTCGGCGATGAAACTACCGATATAGGTGCGCCCATCGGTCCACCGGTAGGTGCCTTCGCCATGCATCTGGTTGTTGAGAAAGTCGCCCTGGTACGCGTTGCCGTTGGCCCAGACATAGGTGCCCGTACCGGTACGCACACCATCGACGAAGTCGCCCTCGTAGATATCCCCGTTCTCGAGTTCAACACGTCGCGTGTCGGCGACCGCGCTAATCGATAGTATGCAGAACGACAAGCAGGCGAGGCAGACTAAACGGGTAGTTGAAACTTGGTGGGGTCGAGTCAAGTTCATTAAACTCTTGCGATTAGCAGCCATACATTACTGTAATTGAACGAACTTTTCTTCATCACGTGTCTCGCTATTGGCCTGGTAAGCGGCTTTCTCGGCGGATTGTTGGGCATCGGCGGGGGCATCGTCATCGTACCGATGCTCATCATGTTATTCGACGGGTTGGGGCTGTTCTCCATCGAACACAGCACGGCAGTGGCCGTCGCAACGTCGTTGACTTGCATCATCTTCACGTCCGTATCGGCCGCCTACGCTCAGGTCAAAGCAGACAGGGTCGAGTGGCCCATCGTTAGAAAATGGGCGACACCCATCGTACTTGGCGCGTTGTTGGCCGGGTACGTCGCGCCACAGCTACCCATGCCCGTCTTTCGCAGCTTCATCGGCGTGTTTCTCGGGTTCGTCTCGATCGTCATGTTGACCAACTGGAAACCCGACCCGCATCGTCAATTTCCCGGGTTCGTCCCGGCAGGTGGCATTGGCGTGGGCGCAGGCTTGGTATCCGGCATCGCCGGCATCGGTGGCGGCAACGTCATGGTGCCTACCATGATCTTCTTCAACATACCCGTGCATCGTGCGACGGCAACGTCGAGCTGCCTCGGCGTGCCGTTAGCCACCGCCGGGGCGCTCGGGTACATCCTGTTCGCCCAGGACTTCGTCCCGCGACCCGACTACATGCTGGGCTATGTGCATCTGCCAAGCTTTCTCGCAGTCGTGTCTGGCGTGGTCGTCGCCGCCCCTCTGGGGGTGCGCACCGCACATCGTATCCAGCCACAACCGCTGCGCCGTCTATTCGGCGTGCTGTTGATACTGGCGGCGCTCGGGATGGTGTATTCCGCTTTTTCGTAGATTGCGGCCGGGCCAGATTGTCCTACCCGTCGGTGAGGAAGCGAATTTGTATCGCGTCGGTCTTGGCCCCCGCCAATACGTCCGAGATCACTACAACCTTCGCGCCCGGCGACAGGCCCTCTCGATCTTGGAGCACCTTGAAGGCG
>JAPUIA010000187.1 GCA_027297435.1 Gammaproteobacteria bacterium
ACTCGCTCGCGACGATGGTGCGCATTTATACGATGTACCATCCGCTGCGGATGTTCGGCTACATCGGCATCGTTCTGGGCCTGGGCGGCCTCATCCCGATCGTCCGGTTCCTTTACTTTTTCCTCTCCGGCGATGGCGACGGACACGTTCAGTCGTTGATCCTGGGCGGGGTGCTGGTGCTCATGGGCTTCCTGGCCTTGCTGTTCGCGCTGGTCGCGGACCTGGTTAATTTCAACCGGCGACTGATCGAGATGACCCTGCGGAAGGTGCGCCGGATGGAGTTGGAGGGGCAACACGGCGAGGGCCAAACCGCGCGAGAATCCAAGCACGTTAGGACTGCGGCCACAGCCTACCGTGACAATGTCACGGAGCCCGAGGTGCAGAAGAAGCGCGGTGCGGCTTGAAAGCCGCCGTTGCGCCCTATCAGGCGGTCAATGGGCAGGGCATGTCCGGGCGTCATGGAGCAGTCTTTGGCCGAACGGCTCGCGGCCGGCGTCACCCCGATGAGGTCATCAACTATCTGTCAACCGAAGAATAGTGCATTATGAATGACAATTGGGCGTCAGTATTGCGAAGGTGGCGAGGTGCGTTCGGTTTCAAATTCTTAAACGACCCGCGGGTTAGGCAATGGTCCCTGAGAATAGCGATCGTATTTCTTGTGGCTGGTATTGTGGCTTCCGTGTCCGCCCACTCAGAGCTGCTTTTCAACGTACGCTACGGTCCGGTACTGATCTTGTTTGTCGTTGCCGTACCCGTAACGCTGCTTCTCAATGCGACTGAGTTCTTGATCTCGGGTCGTTTGCTGCGAACGGAACTTCTTCCGCTACGGTGCCTCGAGATAACCATCCTCGGCTCCGCCGCCAATATGTTGCCGCTCCCGGGCAGTACCTTGGTGAGAGTCGCAGGGCTAAAGGCGGCTGGCGCCAGCTACGTCGATTCCACCGCTGTGACGCTTCTCATCGCCGTCAACTGGATCGGCATCGCCTTTCTGTGCGCCGGAATTGGCGTCTGGAGGTTGGAGTCCCTAAAACTTGCGAGCGTACTTTTGGCAATCGGTGGTGTTGCACTAGCAGTTGGCATCGTACTCTGTTGGCGCATCTCCCAAGATGCACGCTTGGTCATCTACGTCATGGGGACAAAAGTAGCTTTGGTGATCGTAGATATATGCCGAGTTCTTTTGTGCTTTGAAGCGTTGGGAGTCGCCACAACCATTTGGCATGCCTCTGCGTTCTCAATTTCGGGTGTCCTTGGTTCCGCGGTGTCAATTGTTCCGGCCGGGCTCGGAGTCAGAGAAGGTGTCTCTGCCATAATTGCGCCACTCGTTGGGCTGTCTGCTTCGGCTGCATTCTTGGCTGCAGCACTCAACCGCTTGGTTGGGCTGGTGGTCATCGTCCCGGTCGCTCTGGTTCTGACCCGAACGTCGAAGTCTCAGCGCCCTACCCAAGCGAGGCCAGGCTGATGAATATGCATTCGATTTTCTGGTACGCTGCCTATGAACCGTGCTGGACTCCAAACATTCACCCGACAGTCCATCGCTCCAGGACATAAGCGCTGCCATTGTACTCCATACTCACGACCCTCAAATCTGACATCATCAACCTACCAGCAACACCATGATTATACACGATCTTGCACGTGCCGTCGTCCATCTCACGCTGCGGACCAGGCAATTCAACAACAAGAACATATTCGGGTTCGCCCGGTCCGTTCGGAATCAGGAAATACTCAAGATAGGCAGTGGCGTGCTGGTCGATGGCAAGGACGCCTATTCCGCGCGCCACTTCTTCGACTCATCTAACGAGTTTGAGCAAACAGACATCAATCCCAGCTTTGGCCATCGCGTACTGGACGTGACCAAGATGCAATATTCAGATGAGTATGACGTAATCATCTGTATGAGCGTGCTAGAGCATGTCTTCGACTACCAGCAGGCGATTCGCAGCCTACACACCGCTCTAAAGCCCGAAGGGTCGCTTCTGGTCAGTCTCCCTGTCTTCTACCCGCTTCACGATGAGCCCCATGACTATTGGCGCTTCACCGAACATGCGATACGCAGAATCTTCTCGCAGTTCGACGAATTACGACTCGTCACACGGGGACCGCGCGAGTATCCCTTTGCCTACTTCATCACGGCGAATAAGTTGACTGACACGGCGAAATTGTCCTCCCCGTAGGTCACAATAAGGGGCGTTTGAGCCGCATTTTCGAGAGGAGTGCCGCAACGCCAGTAAGCGCTCCAGGGTCGCTTGTCCTCGGTCCCGTTGACTTGGCCATCACGGAGCAGAATTCGATAGCCGCTCGGTTGCGGGCCGAGTTGGGCGCAGCTGGAGAGACCGCCGATCTCGTTATCGCACCTGGTGCCCGGCACCTCAGGCTGGGGCGTACCATCGCCGCTCAGAGCGGGTCACGCGGCCTTCTCAAGTTTAGCGCAGCAGAGACGGATAATGGTCTCGCGCTTTCGATCGGTACGAAGCTCGGTTTCGACCTCTATCGCGTGCGCTTGTCGGGAGATCCCTACAGTTCCGAGTCGGTGATTTGCGAGGTCGACGTTCCGGTGGCACGCGACGGGCTAGACGCGGTCACGCGGCCGTTCACGAAGCTGATAACCCGCGACTATTCTTCGGTGATCGACGTGATCGCCAAGAACATACTTTACGAAATTGTCGATCCACTATTGTGGTGCCGTCTTTTGAACCATGGCGCTACTCTTGCGCATGCGGCGGCCGCACAGACCCCTGATGGTGCCGGGATCTTGATTTTTGGCACCGGAGGTGTCGGAAAGAGTACGACAGTGCTGTCGTTGGTCAGGGATCTCGGATGGCGTTACATTGCGGACGATCTCGTCATCCTTGCTGGTGGCCAGATCGTTCGCTATCCAAAGCATCTTCAGGTCTATGCGTATAACGTAGATCTCGTTCAAGGGTTGGAAGCCGAGCTGCTGCAAAACCGGCCGGCACTCGATCGATTTTTGTTTCGCTTGAGGCGAGCGGTCCTAGGACCGAAGCACGCACGACGCCGTATCCCCGCAGCCACACTCTTCGGGCAAGACTCGGTATCCGACCGTGCACCATTGGCGGCTGCAACCTTGCTCATTGGTACTGACAGCAGTTCCAGCTTGAAGACAGAGCGGGTGTCCCATGAGCAGCTCGCCCAGTTAGCTGCGGCAACCGTAGTCGACGAGTTTTGGGACTTCTCCCGGTTACTAAATGGCTTGGCGACCATTGGCGCCGGGCACCCTTCTGTTGGTGACTTGTTCCATAGAACCCGTGAGATCATCATGGAACAACTGGCCGGCACTCCGACCTACGTCATTCAGGTGCCGGCGAGAACGCCCGGGACGGTAATAGGAGCACAGCTAGAAAAGGTCGCGAAGGGACTGGCGTAGGTTTACGAAGACTCCTGATAGCTGGACGTGCCGGCCACCTCATCGGATCCCTCGATGTGGGCGATGTACTCGAGAATTAGATTGTCCCATTGATATCGGGCAATGAGTCTGGATGTTACGGCGGTGGTTGACTCGATCGCCTCGTCGGTCCATTTCGCGAGCCGCTCCAGCACGGCGGCGAACTCATCAATGTCCGCCGGATTCTCGAGCAAGCACACGCTGGATACGATCCCCTCCCACTCAGGTAGCATCTGAATATTTGTAGCCTCGCTGGCGACCACAACCTTTCCCGCATACATGGCTTCGAGCAAGGCCACTGGCAGACCTTCCGCGTCTCCCTTGGCGGGAACCGAAGGGAATATCATGAACTTTGTCTCCGCAAAGAACGCTCCTTTCTCCTTGCCCGTGAGAAACCCAAGGAACTCTATGCCGGTTCCACTAGCCGCTGCTTGGAGCGATTCACGGTCCTCACCGTCGCCCGCGATTCCCGCTCGAAACCGCTTTCCGTGGCTCGCAAGCTTACCCAGAGCGGCGATGAAGAGATCGACGCCCTTCTTTTTCGATAGGCGGGAAATGAGCCCATAGTCATAGCGCCAATGCATGGTGCCTTTAAGGGTCTCTGTATTGAAATTGGCTGGCTCAAGATATACGCCCATCGGTAAGACCACAGTCTTTGCAGCAACTTCGTTCCGTTCCGCATCAGCGAAGTAAGATAGGGCGATCTCAGCTTGCTCCCTGTTCACACAGAACAATCGATTGGCCGACCGAATCAATGTTCTAGCAAGTGGCGACCCTACTAGTGGCAGATACTTGAATACGACCAGATCGGACGAATGATTTTGCAGCACGAACTCCGTCCCCGTGAGCTTGGAAACGCAGTATGCGACCAAGCCTTGCGGCATGACCCAATGGGCGTAAATGAGATCTATTCTATTGCGCTTTACTAGATGTAATGCCGCACGAAACTCCATCAAAAGAAAGAACGGTACCAACGCAAATAGGAGCGGATTGCGACGAATATTTGGCACGATTGCCGGATAGGCGAGTCGTTGCAGACGATGGGGCCACATGTAAACGAAACGATGTACGCTCAGCCCGTTCTTGGTTTCACGCTGCTTCGCCTTGGGGTCATGGGGAACCAGGATACTGACGTCGTCATCCGGCCGCGCCTTCTTCCATGCAGACGCCTGTTCGAGAACGAATGGCGCCTGGTGGTCGCCGTCGTAGCGCGGAAAGGTGGAAGCGAGAAAAAGCAGTCGCATATTTACACTTGCTTCGTGAAAGTATCGGCGACCATGACCCGAGCAATCTCAACCATAGCGGTTCGCCGACCTCGGAAATGGTTGACCCGCGTCCCAACTACACGTGAATCCAGGGGCGGTCCAGAGTTCTCTGCCGCCCGGCCGGAATGTCGGGCGCCCAGCCGATCCTTAATACCAGCGGTCAAAATGAATCACCGTTGTGAGCCCAATCGCGTAGCCCGATGGACATGATCCGCCAAGGCTGGTCGATGAGGCGGTTCCAAGCATCGCAGGCGGCATCGAGGATCTCCTCGTAGGTCTCGAAGACGCGATTGGATAGGTAGGTCTGGCGCAGGAACTGCCAGATGTTTTCGACGGGGTTCAGCTCGGGCGCCCT
>JAPUIA010000188.1 GCA_027297435.1 Gammaproteobacteria bacterium
CTGGAGCAGCCGCCCTAATTGCCTCCAAGGTAGATGACGGCAATGAGCATGATGAGCCGGAGGTGCCGGCCGAAGAACAACCGCATGAAGACGGTCACGATCACGAGCACAAGCCGTCCTATTGAGGTAACTGAATTGACAGACAAAGGAAAAGCAGGGCTGCAACGAATGCAGCCAATTGTAGATTCGAGCGATCTGACGCGCCGAAGGTTCGCTCAGGGACTCGCCGGTGGCGGGATACTGGCAGCCTTACTACCGGCGACAGGATGGGCACAATCTGAAGAGCTAGCCTCACCGTCAGCCCCGGAGCTGTCGGGCACGGAATTCGATCTGACCATAGCCGATACCCCGGTCAACTTCACCGGTAAGGCGCGGATGGCGACGACGATCAATGGTTCGATACCCGGGCCGACGCTGCGATGGCGCCAGGGCGACACGGTTACGATCCGGGTGACCAACCGCTTGAGACAAACAAGTTCCATTCACTGGCACGGTATTTTGGTGCCCTATGAGATGGACGGTGTTCCCGGTATTAGCTTCCGGGGTATCGAACCGGGCACGACTTTTACTTATCGTTTTCGGGTGCAACAGTCGGGCACTTATTGGTACCACTCACATTCCGGTTTCCAAGAACAGACCGGCATGTATGGCGCGATCATCATCGACCCCACGCTCGGAGATCCGAACCGAGTTGACCGAGATTACGTGGTGCAGCTATCGGATTGGACGGATGAAGATCCGATGCGCGTGTTCGCCAAGCTCAGGAAGCAAAGCGACTACTACAACTTCAACCAGCTGACTGCCGGTGATTTCTTTCGCGACGTGTCGGATACGGGTCTAGGTACGGCCGTGCGCAAGCGGAAAATGTGGAACCGCATGCGCATGAATCCAACCGATCTGGCGGACGTTTCCGGCTGCACCTACACCTATCTGATGAACGGGTCCACCCCCGCGAGCAACTGGACGGGGTTGTTCCGCCAGGGTGAGCGGGTACGGTTGCGCTTCATCAACTCGGGTGCTCAATCATTCTTCGACGTGCGTATTCCTGGGCTAAAGATGACCGTGGTCCATGTCGACGGTCAAGACGTCGATCCGGTCACTGTCGACGAGATTCGTATCGGCGTGGCTGAAACCTACGATGTGATCGTCACGCCCGAGGATGATCGGGCCTACACGATCTTTGCCCAATCGATGGATCGCACCGGGTACGCCAGAGGCACACTCGTGCCGCGCGCAGGGATGACGGCAGACGTCCCTGCGTTGGACGAACCACAGTGGCTGTCCATGGCTGACATGATGGGCAACATGACACATGGTGCCGCGTCGGGCACGCAGACCATGAAGGGTATGGATCACAGTGCGCACGCCGGGATGGCTATGGGTGCAAGCGCCGTGCGCGTGCGCCATGCCAGGACCGAATATGGCCCCAGCGTCGACATGCGCGTCGATTCTCCCCGCACCAATCTGGACGATCCCGGTATTGGTCTCAGAGACAACGGTCGGCGGGTGCTGACCTATGCGGACATCCATACGATAGGCGGGCCGATCGACGCTCGCGGTGCAGAACGAGAGATCGAGCTGCATCTCACCGGCAACATGGAGCGCTATAGCTGGTCGCTCGACGGGCTCGAGTTTGGCAAGTCCACGCCTGTGCATTTTCGCTATGGCGAGCGGCTGCGCGTGGTCCTGGTCAACGACACCATGATGACGCACCCCATGCACCTACATGGTCTGTGGAGCGAACTTGAAAGCCCCGGCGGGGAATTCATGGCGCGCCGGCACACGATTAGTGTGCAACCGGCACAGCGCGTGAGTTTCCTTGTCAGCGTAGACGCGCTAGGCCGCTGGGCTTGGCACTGCCATCTGCTTTATCACATGGATTCCGGGATGTTTCGCCAGGTGGTGGTGGCGTGATGCGTAGCAACGACAGGTGCTGGCGGTATTTGACGATGGGCATCGCACTCGGTTTGGGTGGACTTGCCAGTGGCACCGGTTGGACTAAGGGCGCCGAACCGGATGCCAATCCTCACGCAGGACACTGCATGGCGAAACCAGCCGGTGACGATGTTGACACCGCCTCGAGCGATATGGCAACGGACACGGGCTCGATGCAAGGTGGTTCGGCTCTGCCGGATGCTCGTGATCCTCACGAATACTCAGGCGGTCAGGATTTTGGCCCCTACACGCTCGAGCTTGGGGACGAACACAGTGTTGCCTCGCTTGTGGTGGAGAACTTCGAGGCGACTCGCAGCGATGGAAATACCTCCGCGGCTTACGATCTGCAGGGTTGGTATGGTCGCACTTACAACCGGTTCGTGCTGAAGGCAGAGGGTGATGCGGACGGCGGCCGCGTCGAAGACGCGCGCACCGAATTGCTTTGGGGACATGCCCTGGCGTCGTATTGGGATACTCAGTTAGGCTTACGGCATGATTCTGGCGCGGGTCCAGACCGGAGTTGGCTTGCTTTTGGCTTGCAAGGGCTGGCGCCGTATTGGTTCGAGGTCGACGTTGCGGGTTACGTGGGAGAAAGTGGTCGCACGGCGCTGCGTCTCGATGCCTCATATGAAGTGTTGTTCACGCAAAAGCTCGTCTTGGAACCGAAGATCGAGATCAATGCTTACGGCAAGCAGGACCCGGAGCGCGGATTGGGTAGCGGACTATCCGACGCTTCCGCACAGCTTCGATTGCGGTACGAAATACGTCGGGAGTTCGCCCCCTACGTCGGCATCGAATGGAAGCGCAAGTTCGGTGCAACGAAGGATCTTGCACGATCGGTAGGCGAGGACGCGATCGATGTAACGTTCGTTGCCGGCCTGCGTTTTTGGTTTTGAAGGCAGGTCACAGCCACCTGCGAACTTGCGATTTGTAGGCAAGGTAGCAAAGTCCGCTGATGGCCGAAAGGCGACGAATCTCCACCTGCCTGGATGTCCGCTAAACCACCGAAAGCAAACATGATTAGGGTTGGGAGCAACTTCCCCAATGATGGCCGCTATGTGGGTCTCAGCGGACAAGACACGAGAGGACATCATTTCCGCTAAGTG
>JAPUIA010000189.1 GCA_027297435.1 Gammaproteobacteria bacterium
GGGGTCATGCGCACCGCTAACCAGCCGAACCTGGGCACTCTGCCGGACTTCGGCAACTTTCGAATATCGGCAGACAGCACCTACGACCGCTACCAGGGCGTGACCCAGTTGATGCCGTTCGCCAGGGCGGTCAGCGCGAAAAGCTACGATTTCGACGCTTCCGGCAACGAGACGACCATCGACTACGCGACGATGATGAAGATCGTGCTCGATGCGGGCTATCGGGGCTATGTCGGCATCGAGTATGAGGGCCAACGGCTCGGCGAATTCGCCGGTATTCGCGCAACCCAAAGGCTATTGGAGCGCGTTGGGGCAAACCTTACGCCGTAGCGTGGATGGTCTTCACCACGTCGAGATACACGTGCTCGACTTTCTCTAGCTGGTAACCGGCAGCCCGGACGTTCTCGACGGTCGGCCGATTCATCTCGGGGCCTAGCTTTCGAGTGAGTGGTGTCATCAGGTCCATCATCAGCTTGAACGGGTAATAGCGGCTGCCCGTATGCTCGAACATGTAGAGGTCGCCACCCGGTTTCAACACGCGGCGCAGCGCCTCGAGACCGCTCACCGGATTCGGTACGGAGCAGAACGTGCAGGAGGTGAACACTTGGTCGAAGTGGCCGTCTTCGAACGGCATGTCGTGAACGTCCATCTGCTGGACCGTCAACGCGCCCTCGTAACGGCCAACCCGTTCGGCGGCGACGTCCAACATCTTCTGGCTGATGTCGATGCCCAAAATCGAACGTCCGGAAGGAAAGAACTGCACGTCGAGGCCGGTGCCGACGGCCAGAAAAAGAATCTTGCCGTGGCCCATGTTGCCGAAGAGCTCTTGTTTGAACGGCGCCCAACGTTTCTCAGGACCGTAGGACGCCATGAGATCGAAGTTGGGCGCCACGCGATCCCACTTCTTTTGGGTTGCGACGTCCATTAGCGGGCCCTCCGACGAATCACCGCGTTGGCGGCGTAGGTGGCTATCAACACGAAGATGCCGATCTCGGCGCCCATCCAGGCGCCGGCCGCAGCCGTGTAGTCGGCAGCCACCGTAACCATCGGCACGACCATGCCCACGATCATGCCAGCGGTCATGACCGGGACGATCACCTCCATCGCGCCGAAGAGCCCACTCATGAGCAGCGCCAACGGCAGTGCCAGAACCATGCCGAAAATCATGCCGAACACCATGGCGATGAACATGTTCCAATCCGGGCCGACGATCAGCGCCAATAGTGCCCCGATGATCGCACCCGCAAAGCTGTTGGCGATGAGATCACCGACGACGAAATACGGTCGAATCTCAATCAACATGTGGATGCACCCGAACCGGTAACTCGGCGAAGCCCTTGATGAAATTGGAGTGCACGCGCACGGGCTCACCCACCAACTCGACAAAATCGAAGCGTTTATTGATCTCCTCCCACACGGTCCTCAGCTGCATCTCCGCGAGCCGATTGCCCATGCAGCGGTGTATGCCGAAGCCAAACGCAAGGTGGTGGCGCGCTCTGTCGCGATCGATTCGGAACTCGTCCGGATCGTCGATCACTTCCTCGTCGCGGTTGCCCGACGCATACCACATCACGACTTTATCTCCCTGACGGATCGTCTTGTCCCGCAACTGGGTGTCTTGCGTCGCCGTGCGGCGCATATGCGTAAGCGGTGTTTGCCAACGAATGATCTCAGAGACCATGGTGGGAATCAGTTCGGGGTTGTCCCGCAACTTCTGGTACTGATCGGGATTCTCGTTCAACGCCACCACGCCACCGCTGATCGAGTTACGCGTCGTGTCGTTACCGCCGACGATCAGTAAAAACAAAGTGCCGAGAAACTCCATGCGGTCCATGTGCTTGGTGGCATCGCTGTGGGCGAGCAAGGAGATGAAATCGTTCTTGGGCGGGGCCGCGCTTCTCTCCTGCCACAGCCGCTCGAAGTATTCGGTGCACTCGAACATGATCTTGCGCCGCTCGGCCTCATCGATCTGAGCGGCGCCCGCAAGGTCTTCGCTCTGCATCATGACGTCCGACCAAAATGGCAGCAGGTGCCGGTCCTCGAATGGAAAGTCGAACAAGGTCGCGAGCATCTGCGTCGTCAGCTCGATGGAAACGCGCTCCACCCAATTGAAGGTCTGTCCGACGGGCAGATCGTCGAGAATTTTCCCCGCCCGTTGCCGGATCACCGGTTGCAGCTCAACCAGCGTTCGCGGTGCGACCGCGGGCGTGACGGCTATGCGCCTTGCGTCGTGGCCGGGCGGATCCATCGTGATGAAATTGGGCGTTTCGAAATCGTCGGCAAAATCACCGATGGTGACGGTTGGGACGGACGAAAAGAGTTCGTGATTGCGTTCCACATACATGATGTCGTCGAATTTCGTAATCGACCAATACGGTCCAAAGGCGCTTTCCGCGCAATAGTGCACCGGGTCCTCTTTGCGCAGACGGGCAAAGTAGGCCCAGTGCAGGTTGTGCTGATAGAGTTCCGGCACGCTCATGTCGATGTCCTTCAGCGATACGCTGTAAGGGTCCGGATCGGGTATCAAAGATTCAGTCACGGCTTCGGTCATTGTGTTTCCCCCCGCGCGATATCGGACAACTTAACATCTCCAGCCCGCTTTTTGGCTACCCACTCATCATGCATCAACGGCCACGGATCATCCGCTATACGCGTCGGCGAGGATCAACTTTGTGTGCGGGGACTTATGCAATAATAGCCGCCGGTGCTCGGCCATCCTTGGGGGGAGAAATGAACGCTAGGCTCAACCGGCGTCGTTTTATAAAAGGCGTTATCGCGTCCGGAGTTGCGGCTACCGCCAGCGGCAACTGGTACTCCGCGGTCGCCGAACGGCCCAAAGGCGCCGTCGAGCGCTTGCTATCCATCAATGTCAACGGCCGTACCCGGCGCGTCGATGTGCTGCCGCAAGAAACCCTGTGCTATACCCTGCGCTACAAGCTGGGCTTAACGGGCACCAAACTCGGTTGCAACCGCGGCGAGTGCGGCGCCTGCACGGTGTTGATCGACGATGTCACCCACTACTCGTGTTCGATGCTGACCCACAGCGTCAAGGGTCGCCGGGTGCAAACCGTGGAAGGACTACAGGCCGCCGACGGCACCCTGCATCCCGTCCAGCAAGCGTTCATCGACGAGTTGGCGCCCCAATGCGGCTTCTGTACGCCGGGCCAGCTGATGGCGGCGGTCGGCCTGCTGAAAGCCAACCCTACACCCACCCGCGAGGAAGCCCGTCTCGGCATGTCCGGCAACCTTTGCCGTTGCGGGTCCTATGACCACTATCTCAACGCGGTAATGCGCGCATCGGGGCAACGCACATGAAACACATCGGCAAAGATTTCACGCCGCCCGATATCTTCGGCAAGGTAACCGGGAAAGCCAAATTCGCAGAAGACTTCACCGCAGAAGGCATGGTCTACGCGCGCCTGTGGACGAGCCCCATGCCCCACGCGCGGGTCAAGAGCCTGGACGTTTCCGCCGCGCTCGCCGTGCAAGGCGTCGTGGGGGTGCTGACTCCCGACGACGTACCCCAGTCACCCGCGCCCAACGGATCGATACTCACCAACGAGCCTGTATACGTCGGCGACCCGATACTCGCTATCGCAGCCGTGGACGAGAAAACCGCCGAGGATGCGCTCGGTCTGGTGAAGATCGAGCTCGAGCCATTGCCGTTTGCGGTGCAACCGACGGACAGCCTCAGGCCCAACGGTCCAACCGCGCGACCCGAAGGCAACATCTTTACCCGTGAGATGGGCGAGCTGCATTGGAACGAAGGCGAGGTCGAACGTTTCCTAGCCGGTCAACAGCCCACCGCCAAAGCTCCCATCGAATGGCAATACGGCGATTTGGAAGCGGGATTCGACAATGCCTCGGTCATCCTCGAGGAGAGCTTCGTCACCCCCGGCTATGCGCATATGTCGATGGAACCCCGATCGGTATTGAGCTACTGGGAAAACGGCAAATGTTTCGTTTACGGTTCGACCCAAAGCCAAGCCTTCATCATGCCGTTCCTCGCACCGATGGTCGGCGTCGAACCCAAAGACTTGGTCTACGTAGGCGAGTACTGCGGCGGCGGGTTTGGCTCCAAGATCTCGCCGTACCCGACCATGGCCTTACCCGCCCACTTCGCGAAGAAGATCGGCCGGCCGGTGATGCTCAGGATCACGCGCGAGGAGGAATACTACATCGGCTCGGCGCGGGTCGGCTTCCAGGGTTGGATCAAGGCCGGTTTCACCCCGGACGGCAAGGTCTCGGCCGTCGACCTCTACATCGTGCAAGACCTCGGCCCGAAACGCGCGGGCGGCGATGCCTCCTCGGCGGGCGGCGCGGTGAGCATTCTCTACCAGCCCGATGCGGTGAGGCTGCGTTCGGTACCGGTGATGACCAACACCACACCGCGAGGCCCACAACGTGGACCCGGCCAGAACCAGATTACTGCGGTCTTCGAGCCGATGATGGACAAGGCCGCGCGGCAGCTCGGTATCGACCGTTTGGAGATTCGGCGCCTCAACGCGCCGGATTCGAACGCTAAGCTGGACGCCGATCAAGGTCCTGTGACCAGCGCCTATATGCAGGAGGCGTTGACGCTGGGTGGCAAGCGCTGGAACTGGGCTGAGAAATCCAAGCGCAGCGGCAAGCGCAACGGCAACAAGGTCACCGGTATCGGCGTCGGCCAGGGCTACCACTCTGCCGGTGCCAACGGTTTCGACGGCCTGGTGCGCATCACGCCTGATGGCAGGATTCATCTACACAGCGGCGTGGGCAACCTAGGTACCTACTCCTACGCATCCACCACCCGCGCCGCCGCCGAGGCGTTGAAGTGCGATTGGGATCGGTGCGAGATCGTGCACGGCGACTCGTCCCTGCACCTGCCCTGGAGCAGCTACCAAGCCGGCAGCAACACGATGTTCACCCACACTCGGGCGAACTGGGTCGCCGCAACCGACGCGGTGAACAAGATGAAGGAGATCGCGGCAACCACGCTTGGCGGCAACGCCGACGACTACGACATCGACGGCGAGCGCGTGTTCCAAACCGCCGACGCCGGCCGCAACCTGACGTACGGCGAGGCGGCCGCCAAAGCCATCGAACTCGGAGGCAAGTACTCCGGCATGGAGCCACCCGAAGACATCCATGCGATCACGAAGCTGGCGCTCGCCGGCGTGCAGGGCACCGGTTTGATCGGCGTCGCCAAGGACACGTTGCCCAAACGCGGCACGGCGCCGGGCTTCGCTATCGGCTTCGTCGAGATCGAGCTGGATTTAGAAACCGGCAAGCACGAAATCATCGATTACCTAGCGGTTGCCGAATGCGGCACGGTCGTGCATCCGCAGGGTCTTGCCGGCCAATTGCGCGGCGGAGCCGTTTGGGGGTTTGGCATGGCGTCCCTCGAACGCCATGTGTACGACCCGCAAAACGGCTTGCCAGCGAATGTTGGTTTCCATCAATGCAAGCCACCCACCTATATGGACGTGCCGAGTGAAACGGATTGGGCTGCGACCGACATTCCCGACCCGGATAATCCGGTCGGCGCCAGAGGCATCGGCGAGCCAGCCATGGGGGCTGCCACCGCGGCGGTGATGTGCGCTTTGTCCGATGCCCTCGGGGGACATCTATTCAACCGCACGCCCGTCACCCCGGATCTCATCGTCAACCACGTCGCCGGCGTCGAGCAGCCCTTCGGGCCGCTCGACATCAACACGATTTAATCGGAGGTCTCACATGCCAGCCTACGATGTAATGCCAGATATCGAACTGTTCCAGCCCGTCAGCGTCGAAGACGCAGCAGAACTTGCCGGCCGTCTCGGTGAGAAGGGTTGGTTGCTCGCCGGTGGTCAAGACACCTTTGGGTGGCTGAAGGATCGAGCCAAGTCGCCGGAGGCGATGATCGACCTGAAAGGCATCGACGCCTTGAAGGGTATCCGCGAAACCGCCGATGGTATCGAGATCGGCGCGTTCACCACGATCACCGAGATTGCCGAGAACCCCATCATCAAAACACGATTCAACCTGTTGGCGAGCGCCGCTGCTCACGTCGCGAGCCCGCAGATACGCAACATGGGGACGCTCGGTGGCAATCTCTGCCAAGACACGCGCTGCTGGTACTACCGGCGGGGACTGTCTTGTTACCGCGCCGGCGGCAACACCTGCTATGCCAGCGGGCCGGAAAGCATGAACCGCGAGCATGCGGTTTTCGGCGCAAGCCGTTGCGTGGCGGTGTCCCCCTCGGACACGGCACCTGCTTTGGTGGCACTCGAAGCGACCATGATCGCCACCAGCGCCAATGGCAGCCGCGAGATTCGCGCTGAAGATTTCTTCGTCGGCCCGGCGGTCGACATCGTCAACATGACGACGCTGCAAGCGGACGAGATACTCGTGTCCGTACGAATTCCCAACACGTGGGCCAATGCAGAGTTCTATTTCGAGAAAGTGGCGGACAGAAATGTTTGGGATTTCGCGCTGGTCAGTATCGCCACGGCCATGAAGATCGAGGGCGGGGTAATTCGCGACGCACGCATTCTCTGCGGTGGCGTGGAATGCGTACCGCGTCGACTGACGGCAGTAGAGAACCGCGTGGTTGGGAGACCTAAGAACGACGCCACCGGTGATGCGGTAGCCGCGCTCGCGACGGTGGGCGCCGAGCCGCTCCACCAGAACCAATTCAAAATTCCGCTGATGGAAAACCTCGTCAGACGAGCGCTTAGGGCTTAAGGGGGCGTCGTGGACATAGCAAAAGTACGAGAGGACGTTTGGGGGCGCGAGGTCATTGCCGGCGTATCGTGGGATCTGCTCTGGCTGGTCGTGGTCGCCGCGTTCGTCGTCATCATCGCCCACATAGTCATCATGTTGGTGCTGAAGGCAAAGGCAAAAGCCTCCGATGCCGGCAAGCGCTTAGAACGCCACACACCCTTCGATCGTTGGTTTCATTGGGTTACCGCGGCGTCGGTGTTCGTGCTGCTGGTTACCGGCGTGTTCCCGATCATCGGCATCAACTTTTCCTGGCTGACCATCCACTGGATCGCCGGGATCGTACTGACCCTGGCCATCGTCGTGCACATCGTGCGCGCGTGCTTTTGGCAAGATGCGATGTCCATGTGGATCGCGCCGAGTGATCTGTCCGAACCGTTCGATGACGCGCAAAAACCCGGCAAGTACTCGCTCGCCCAAAAGACCATGCACCTCGTCATGTCGGTACTGGTGCTGGTCGTGATCGCCACCGGCATAGCGCTGTTCTTGCAAATCGACACGCCGTGGTGGGAGCGTTCCAACGCGATGACTGAGGCGACCCTGGGGTGGATGTTTCTACTGCACGGACTATCGACGTTGGCGCTCATCGGCGTCACGGCACTACACATGTACTTTGCGGTAAGGCCCGAAAAACTCTTCTACACCCGCTCGATGTTCAAAGGCTGGATCAGCGAACACGAACTCTCGGCCAACCACGACCCGGCCCGGTGGAAGCCTTCCGAATAATCTTGAGCGACATTCTTACCTATATCGAGGTCGTGGAAGTCGGCTACGAGTTCCTTTTGGCCTACGCCGCCCAAGGCCGCGAGGATGACGACCGCAATCGCCCGGGCCCTTATGCACGCGATACCCTGAAGGGCATGGTGGAGGCGCTCGATGGCCTGACCGCGGCAATCGACGGCAAAGGTCAGGCGTTCAACCAGGTGATTCTGGACGATCTGCCCAAGGCCCGCGCCGCGATCGAAATGGTTCTGGACGCCACCAAGATAAGTTCGGAGTCGGTCGACAACCTGAACGCATCGATTCACCTACGAACGGTTTTGACGGATCTGTTTATCTTGGGCGATGCGTTGGAGTAGGTCTTAGCCCTGCATCAACTCGCCGCCCGGCAAGGGACGTTCGCGTTGCCGCAGAATCCATTGGGCGTTTTCATCGAGCGCTGCCTCGCCGAGCTCGCGCAAGATCTCCTGAGCTTCGCTCTGGGTTTCGGCGTTGTCCAACAAGCGTTTGGCGTTGCTGAAAATGCGTTTCATGTGCGCGTACTGCGCGACAAGTTCTTGTTCGCCCATACGGCTGGAATAGGTCAAGCGTAAGCCGGACATGATCGGTAACAAGCCCATCAACGCGATCATGTAGTTGGAAAGACTGCCACCGATACTGTTCTGAAAAAATGCGAGCAAGATGACTACAAAGATGCCTGCGATGAAACAAGCGGTCGCGATACCAGAGGTGATGATGAGACGACGCATCTTCTGATCCGCGGCAACCCCGTAGTAACCTAGCTGGCCTTCACCATCGTCTCCAACCCAATAACGACGCACTAGATCCAAACGAATGGGTGGTTGGCCCTTGTGTGACTCCGAATCCGCGCGAAAGCCGCTGTAACGCATGATGTTGCGTATCCAGCCGAGCTCCAGATCGCGTCCTTGTAGAAAGCTGTCGTGACTGAAGCGGCTCGGGTTGACCATGTCGACACCGGCGAGCGCCCAATAGAACTGCACCCTCAAACCTTCAGCCAACACACGATAGTCGAGATACTTGCGTTCCCATTGCCGGTTGCGCATAAAGAGATAGATCCCCGGCCCGATGAGCATGAAAGCGAGGTAGCCGAAGATCATCTCGTCCTGACCGACAAAGTCCGCATACATGATGAAACTCAAGCCACCAAACAGTACGGTGGAATACATGGCGATGATCGAGCGTTGAAAGCGTCTGCCGTAGCTGATGGCCAACTCATCCGCGCCACCGTACAACGACGCAATGGGCTGGGCCGAGGGATTCTCCATCGCCGTTTCCTGATCCGGCGCCAAGGCATCGGTGTAATCCCCCGATGCAGATGCGAGATCGCGGTTGAACTCGGCCATGCGTTGAAACACCAACCGGTAGCGTGACGGCAGCTCGTCGGTGCGCGGTTGCTGGTCATCCCGCGAGAGCCACTGTGTCTCCCCCGCGACCAATCCATCTGTCGGACCACCGGTCTCTGTTCGCGAAACTACGATGTGAAAAACCAGATCGCTCTCGTCGTCGGCAAAATCCAGATGCGAACGCTGCTGGTGTTCGGCCAGCAGTTCCACGATGTCACGTTGATGAAACTCGATTACCTGGGCGGTACCGCCAGTCGCTTGTGAAGGTTTACCGTCCCAGACCGCGAGCAGAATGTGGCTGTGGGCGGCAAGGTAAACGCCGAGCTGGGCGTATTGCAGATCGCGGGCCAATCCGGGGTGGGCGAGATCTTCCACCGAACTGCCATCGACTAACGGCAGCTCGATGACTTCACCCGCACCCTTGTGCTCGGCAAATTCATCCAGCGATTCGCCCTCGAAATCGAGCTCGTATATCGATGCCGGCATGGGCAGCAGGTTGAACACGTCGTAGCCGCGGCTGCGAGCCACATCACCGACCAGCCGATCGGCGCCTTCGGCCAACGGCGTGAGCACCATAATCGGTAGGTCGGGAAATTCAGCTTCTAACGTGTCGAAGAAGCGCTCGACTTGCAGGGTGATGGCGGGAACCTCCGTGGGCACCAGGTCTCGATGACCCGTCACTCCAATTACCAACGATACGCGATCCGGTGGATTCGACATCGCTGCAGCCTACCCCAATCGCGGACTGCCGGCATCCGCTCGGTCCTGGGTGTTCTGGCCAGCCCTTACTGCGCACGTTATGCTCAAGTGGTTGCCTGAAAAAACGAGTCAAAAGCATGCAGGACATCATCGCGACGCTAGAAGAGAAGCAGGCTGCAGCGGAGTTGGGTGGCGGCGAGCAGCGCATCCAGCAGCAGCATCTGAAAGGCAAGCTGACGGCTCGCGAGCGCGTCGCGTTGCTGCTCGACGAAGGCAGCTTCGAAGAGTGGGACAGGTTTGTCGAACATCGGTCTCACGATTTCGGCATGGATGAGCAAAAAATTCCTGGTGACGGCGTGGTCACCGGCTACGGCACGATCAATGGCCGTCTGGTGTTTGTCTTCAGCCAGGACTTCACGGTCTTTGGCGGGGCACTCTCCGAGGCACACGCCGAGAAGATCTGCAAGATCATGGACCAAGCGATGAAGGTCGGCGCTCCGCTCATCGGTTTGAACGACTCCGGTGGCGCCCGCATCCAGGAAGGTGTCGCGTCGCTCGGCGGCTATGCCGAAATTTTTCAACGCAACGTGTTGGCCTCTGGCGTGGTGCCGCAGATATCGGTGATCATGGGGCCGTGCGCAGGAGGTGCGGTGTACTCGCCGGCGATGACCGACTTCATCTTCATGGTCGAAGATACGGCCTATATGTTCGTGACCGGTCCGGACGTCGTGAAGACGGTGACCCACGAAGAGGTCACGCCGGAACAGCTCGGCGGCGCGAGCGTGCATACCAAGAAATCGGGCGTCGCCGATCTCGCGTGTGAAAACGATGTGGAAGCGCTATTGCTCACGCGCACCCTGTTCGACTATCTACCCGCCAACAACCGTGAAAAACCACCGCGATGGCCTACCGACGATCCTTCCGATCGTACCGAGTCGTCGCTCAACACCCTGGTGCCCGAAGATCCGGCCAAGCCATACGACATGAAGGAACTGATCGCGAAAGTCGCCGATGAAGGTGATTTTTTCGAGATTCAACCAGGCTATGCGCAGAACATCGTCATCGGCTTCATCCGGTTGCAAGGGTCCACGGTCGGGGTGGTGGCCAATCAACCCATGGTGCTGGCTGGCTGTCTCGACATCGACTCGTCAAAGAAGGGCGCGCGCTTCGTACGTTTCTGCGACGCCTTCAGCATCCCTATACTCACCTTGGTCGACGTCCCGGGTTTCATGCCCGGTACCGCACAGGAGTATGGCGGCATCATCAAGAACGGGGCAAAACTGCTCTACGCCTACGCCGAGTGCACCGTCCCGAAGGTGACGTTGATCACGCGCAAGGCCTACGGTGGCGCCTACGACGTGATGGCATCAAAGCACCTCCGTGGCGACGTCAATTTCGCCTGGCCCAGTGCCGAGATCGCGGTGATGGGTGCCAAGGGGGCTGTCGAGATCATCTTCCGCAAAGACAAAAATGACGAGCAACTCATCCAGGCTCGCACCGACGAGTACCAGGAAAAGTTCGCAAATCCGTTCATTGCTGCAAGCAGGGGTTACGTCGACGACGTGTTTCTGCCTTCGGAAACCCGTCAACGCGTGTGTCGGTCCTTCGCCATGTTGCGTGACAAAAAGCTTGCAAACCCGTGGCGCAAACACGGCAACATCCCCCTGTAAGTTTTTTTTAAGCCGCTGTAGGCACCATGTTCAAAAAGATCCTCATTGCCAATCGCGGCGAAATCGCCTGCCGCGTCGTCAAGACGGCCAAGAAGATGGGTATAAAGACCGTCGCCGTCTATTCCGACGTGGATGCTCAAGCCTTGCACGTACGTGTGGCGGATGAAGCGGTACGAATCGGCGAAGCCGCCTCCACAGAAAGCTACCTGCGCATCGATCGCATGCTCGCGGCGATCGAGGGTACCGGGGCCGACGCCGTGCACCCCGGTTACGGCTTTCTCTCCGAGAATGCCGAGTTCGCCATAGCGCTTGCCAAGGCCAAGGTGACTTTCATCGGCCCAGGCAAGCGAGCGCTGATCAGCATGGGCGACAAAATCACGTCCAAACAAATCGCCGACAAGGCCGGCGTTACCACCATTCCAGGATACACCGATGTCATTGACGGTCCCGACCACGCGGTCTCCATCGCCAAGGAAATCGGCTATCCGGTGATGCTGAAAGCCAGCGCCGGTGGCGGTGGCAAGGGGATGCGGGTGGTGTGGAACGACGCAGAGTGCCGCGACGGTTTCGAACGGGCCAGCAACGAAGCCAAGTCGAGCTTCGGCGACGATCGGGTGTTCGCTGAGAAGTTCATCGAAGAGCCGCGGCATATCGAGATTCAGATCATGGCCGACACCCATGGCAACGTGATCTACCTCGGCGAACGCGAGTGCTCCATTCAACGCCGCCATCAGAAGGTAGTCGAAGAAGCACCCTCACCGTTTCTCGATGCAGACATGCGACGTGCAATGGGCGAACAAGCCATCGCACTCGCCAAGGCGGTGAATTACGTATCTGCCGGCACCGTCGAATTCATTGTCGACGCCAACAAGAAGTTCTACTTTCTGGAGATGAATACCCGCCTGCAGGTCGAGCATCCCGTGACCGAACTCGTCACGGGACTAGATCTGGTCGAGCTGATGATTCGCATCGCGGACGGCGAGAAATTGCCGTTACGACAAGACGATGTCGAACTGAACGGCTGGGCTATCGAGGCCCGCGTATACGCTGAAGATCCGTTTCGCAACTTCCTGCCGTCGATCGGCCGGTTGGTCCGTTACCGCCCGCCTCGGGAAAGTGAGCACGTACGGGTTGATACCGGCATAGAAGAAGGCGGCGAGGTGTCGATGTTCTACGATCCGATGATCGCGAAACTCGTCACCTACGGCGACACCAGAAAACAAGCCATCGAACACATGGGTGACGCGCTCGACGCCTATTGCATTCGTGGCGTACGCCACAACATCAGTTTTTTGAACGCGCTGATTGCGCATCCGCGGTTTCGTGAGGGCAACCTCAGCACCAACTTCATTGCCGATGAATATCCCGACGGTTTTCGTGCCGCCGACGTACCACAGACAGAACCGATGGTGCCGGTGGCCGTCGCTGCCGTCGTACACGTCAAACGCGCCAACCGCGCGGCCGAGATCAGCAGCCAAACCCGCCGTTTCGCTTACACCGTCGGCGAAGATTGGGTGGTCGTCGCGAACGGAAAACACTATCCGGTCAAGGTGATAGTTGTCGCAGACACCTATGAGGTTCGCCATGGTGATGCCGTGTATCAAGTGAAATCCGACTGGCAGATCGGTGATCCGATCGTTCGCGCGGACATCAACGGCACGCCGGTGCTGGTGCAACTAGACTTCGCGAGGGCGGGTTACAAGCTCTACCACCGCGGCGCCGAGCTCTCCGCATTGGTGTTGACCCCGCGTGCAGCGGCGTTGTCCCGGCACATGATCGAAAAGCCGCCGCCCGATCTCGGCAAGTATTTGCTATCCCCGATGCCCGGGTTGCTCGTCAAGCTATCCGCAAACGTCGGTGACGAAATCAAGGCCGGCGAAGAGGTCGCAGTCGTTGAAGCCATGAAGATGCAGAACAGCTTGCGCGCGGTCGACGACGTGATCGTCGCGAACGTGCTCGCGCACGAAGGCGACAGTCTGGAAGTCGATCAACCCATCATCGAGTTCGAGTAGCCTCAGTAGCCTTTCGGTTTATCGACCACGTTCAGCAGGGGACGGCCGCTCAGGAAGCGTGAGACGTTCTCTTCGAAGAGCGCCGTACGCCGCGACTCGAGTTGATCGGACACGGTCGCAATGTGCGGGGTAATGGTCACGTTGTCCATCGACCATAGAGGATGTCCCTCTGGTAGCGGCTCGGGATCGGTCACGTCCAGCCCGGCCGCTCGGACCTTGCCCGCTTCAAGCGCAGCCACCAACGCGTCGGTATCCACAATCCCACCGCGCGACACGTTGATGAAATAAACCCCGTCCTTCATCAGGTTGAACTGGGCTTCACCGAGCATGCCGCGCGACGCCGCCGTCAGCGGCACACTCGAGAAGACGACGTCGGCCTCCGGCAACATGGCATCGAGGTCGTCCGGCTTACCGACTCTCTCGACGACGTTGTTGAGCGGAAAGTCTTTCGGATCGACCGCGAGCACCCGCATGCCGAAGGCGTTGGCACGCTGGGCGATCTGTGTACCGATCCCTCCCAGACCGATGATCAGAGCCGTTTTGCCGCGCAGCTCGATCAGCGGCAGACGGAACTTGCGCTGCCACCCCTTGGCCATCTGTTCGTTGTAGAACTTCATGTCGCGCGTGAAGTTGAGTAAGAGCCCCATCGCATGATCGGCGATTTCGGGCCCCTGGATGATGCGCGTGTTGCTCAGCACCACGTCGTTCATAACGAACCTCTTCGAGGCGAGGAAGCTCTCGACCCCCGCGCTCGACGATTGTACCCACTCGAGTTCCGGTGCTGCGGCTAGAACGTCATCCATCGACACACCACGACCGAGGTAAAGGCCGACGATGGCGTGACAGCCAGCGGCTTTATCCAGAAGATCCTGTGGGTCTGAGAACGCCACGACCTCGAGCACGGAGTCGACTTTCTCGATGGCCGGTGCGTACGGCTGCAGGACGCAGATGCTTTTCGCAGAGGCAGCACCGGGAACCGCGAGGAGCGCAAGCCCCACGACAACGCAGATCGTCAAGCGAACTGAAACAAGATGGGTCATGGTTGGCCCTCCACAAGGTTCAAAGCTCGAACGCGACCTCTGTCAGCACACGATCGGCAATACCGACAAGCTCGTCGACTTCGCTACGTGTTATGACCAACGGCGGTGCGATGATCAACGTGTCACCGACCGCGCGCATAACCAGACCATGGTCGATCGCAAGATCACGGCAACGCTCTCCCATCTTGAGATCTTTGTCGAACCGCACACGACCTTTTTCGACGAGCTCTATCGCCCCCATGAGGCCCAGCAGGCGAGCCTCGCCGACCAGCGCGTGGCGCTCTCCAAGTTCCGCCCAAAGAGCGCCTAAGTAGGGCTCTATGTCATCGCGCACGTGCGCGAGCAGACCGTCCCGGTCGATGACGTCTATGTTAGCCAGCGCAACCGCGCAGGCCACGGGATGCCCCGAATGGGTATAGCCGTGGGCAAACTCACCACCATTTGTCGTCAACACCGAGCTGACCCTTTCACCCACCAACACGCCACCCAGCGGGATGTAGCCCGACGTCACGCCCTTGGCGAACGTCACGAGATCGGGCTCGAAGTCCAACCGTTGAAACGCAAACCACTCGCCTAAGCGTCCAAACCCGGTGATGACTTCATCGGCAATCAACAACACGTCGTGCGCTTGGCAGATACGCTGCACTTCTGGCCAATACGTCTCCGGCGGTATGATGACCCCGCCAGCACCTTGAACGGGTTCGCCGATGAACGCCGCCACGTTCTCCGCGCCGAGTTCTTCGATCCGGCTTTGCAACTGCCCGGCAATCCGCACACCAAAGTCTGCCGGCGTTTCGTTGGTGTCGGCCTCGAAGTAGTAGGGCTGATCGACGTGTTCGATGCCCGGTATCGGCAGCCCGCCCTGTTTGTGCATGTCCTGCATGCCACCGAGGCTAGCTGCCGCCAACGTGCTGCCGTGGTAGGCGTTGATGCGGCTGATGACGACCTGCTTCTCGGGCTTGCCGACCAGCTGCCAGTAGCGACGCGCGAGACGCAGTTGAGTGTCGTTGGCTTCCGACCCCGACCCGGCAAAAAATACGTGGCTGAATCCGCTGATTTCAGCCAATCGTTCGGCTAGCGCGATGGCGGGTGGGGTAGTGCATTGAAAGAAGCTGTTGTAGTAGGCGAGTTGCTGCAACTGGTCGGTCGCGGCATCGATGAGTTCGCGCCGGCCGTAGCCGACGTTGACGTTCCACAGCCCGGCCATGCCATCCAGCAAACGCTTGCCGTCCTGGTCGTAAACATAGATACCCTCGCCTCGAACGATCACCCGCGTACCGGCCTCACCCAACGCCTTGAAATCGGTAAAGGGGTGCAGGTGGTGGGCCCGGTCGCTTTGCTGCAACGCTGCCAGGTTCGCTGCATCAGGGCTGTTCATAAGTGCTCGTTCGTTCGGACCAAGAGATCGGTCACATTCTACACGTTAGGTCGTCAACTCGCGGACCGCGCGATACGCCGAATCGATAGCCCCGTTCACGTACGCATACGACTCGCTGTCAGAGTTGGCGATACTGATCTGGCCAAGTTGCTGTCGTCCGGTAACATGCGGTCCGGCGCCACGACTCCATGCGTGGTCGTCCCAAAGATCCATGTACTCGTACGCGTAGCCGTGCGGCCAGCGGTTGACCGTGATCGCCGCGACGTCGCGCTCGACATCAAGCCCGTGGCTTCCCCACGCGCTGTCGAGCTGTTGTTTTATCACGGTTTCGAAAGTCGCGAACGACGTCTGGTACAACCATAGGCGACCAGCCCGAAGCTGTTCGCGAACCGGTCCCGATTGACCGACAGCGCCGCTGAAAACAACAGGCCGTTCGGCATGCCATGGCGTTGATTGAAATCGCCGTCGAAGTAGTCGAAGAAACGTTCGGGCTGGATGCCGATCTCGGCGATCAAACGCCTCGCGACATTGGAGTAACGACGCGGCCTATCGAGACTTTGACTACCGCCATAGCCAATCAGCGTGCGTCCGCGCACGGTAAACTCGTTGCCGGTCTCGGCCATGCTCGGCCATTCCATGCCAACGCGTGGGCAGTCTCGAACGAGCCCGGGTGCGAGCGTGCTGCTTGCGACCAAGCCAAGGGCGGAACCTTGCAAAAAGTCTCTACGTTTCATGCCCGGACGCTATGGACGCGAATGATTCTCACTCAAAAAACGTTCCCAGGAACGTCGGATACGGGCGATCTTACATCCAAAATCCGCGACGCCCCTCAGCGAGCCACCTCCTCCAACTCGATCAACGTCCCGCAAAAATCTTTCGGATGCAGAAACACCACCGGCAGATTGTGGGCACCGAGCCTCGGTTTACCGTCGCCCAACACCCGCGCGCCCTCGGCCACGAGATGATCGATGGCCGCTTGCAGGTCTTCCACCTCATAGCATAGGTGGTGCATGCCACCGCTCGGGTTGTTGCTGAGGAACTTCTCGACCGGAGAATCTTCGCCGAGCGGATGCAGCAGTTCGATCTTGCTGTTCGGCAACTCCACGAAGACGGTCGTAACGCCATGCTCCGGCAGCGGTATCGGTTTGGAGACGCTTGCGCCCAATCCGTCGGTATAGAGTTTGGCCGCAGCCGTGAGATCCGGCACGACGATGGCAACGTGATTTAGGCGTCCGATCACCGGTTTTTCCCGGGAATGAGCTTCAAGATATCGCTCGCCGCCTTGGGAATGTTGGTGCCCGGACCATAGATGGCGTGCACGCCGGCGTCATAGAGAAACTGATGATCCCGCTGAGGGATCACGCCACCGCAAACCACGATGACGTCCTCGTTGCCCAAGGCTTTGAGCTGATCAATCATCTCGGGCACCAGCGTTTTGTGGCCGCCGGCCAAGGTGGATACGCCAACCACGTGCACGCCGAGATCGGTGACCTGTCCGGCGGCCTCGATCGGCGTCTGAAACAGCTCGCCCACATGCACATCGAAGCCGAGATCCCCAAAGGCGTTGGAGATGACCTTGGCACCCCGGTCATGGCCGTCCTGGCCCATCTTCACGACCAAAATACTGGGTGCCCGGCCCTCGAACTCGGTGAACACCTTGATCTCGTCGTGGACGCGTTGGAAGGTTTCGTCGCCCTCGTGCGCTTCGGCATACACGCCCGGAGTTACCCGAGACACGGCCTTGTGACGGCCCCATGCCTTCTCGAGCGCGCTGGACATCTCGCCGACCGAGGCGCGCTGCCTCGATGCCTCGATGCTGAGCGCCAACAGGTTACCTTCACCCGTCTCCGCGGCCTCGTTGAGCTTGTCCAACGTGGCTTGGGTGGTGGCGGTATCGCGTTTTTCGCGGATCTCGTTGAGGCGTCGAATCTGCGCGTCACGCACTCGGGTATTGTCGACCTCCAGCACCTCCACCTCGGAATCGTCGTTTTCCAACGTGTACTTGTTGACACCGACAATCACCTCTTCGCCGCGCTCGATACGGGCCTGTTTGCGTGCAGCGGCCTCTTCGATACGTTGTTTCGGCATGCCCTCGGTGACGGCCTTGGTCATTCCTCCGAGCCCCTCTACCTCGTCGATGAGCTCGCGCGCCGCCTCGACGATGCAGTTGGTCAAGCTCTCAACATAGTAGCTACCGGCGAGCGGATCCACCGTGCGGGTGACTTGCGACTCTTCGGCGATGATGATCTGGGTGTTGCGGGCAATGCGCGCCGAGAACGGTGTCGGTAATGCGATGGCTTCATCGAACGCATTGGTGTGCAAACTCTGGGTTCCGCCCAACACGCCCGCCAACGCCTCGATGGTGGTACGCACGACGTTGTTGTACGGGTCCTGTTCCTGCAACGACACGCCCGACGTTTGGCAATGTGTGCGCAGCATGCTCGAGGAAGCGTTTGCCGGATTGAACTGACTCATCAAATCAGCCCACAAGATACGCGCGGCTCTGAGCTTCGCCACTTCCATGAAAAAGTTCATGCCGATGCAGAAGAAGAACGACAACCTAGGTGCAAACTTGTCGATGTCGATGCCGGTCGCGAGCGCCGCGCGCACGTACTCGACGCCGTCCGCCAAGGTAAACGCCACCTCCTGCACCAGGTTGGCGCCGGCTTCTTGCATGTGGTAGCCGGAGATGGAAATGGAATTGTAACGCGGCATGTGTTCGGCGCTGTGGCCGATGATGTCGGCCACGATGCGCATGCTGTTGGCGGGTGGGTAGATATAGGTGTTGCGTACCATGAACTCTTTCAAGATGTCGTTCTGAATCGTGCCGGTGAGGTCGGCTTGGTGAACCCCTTGCTCCTCCGCCGCCACAATGTAGCCCGCCATCACCGGTAGCACAGCGCCATTCATCGTCATGGACACCGACATCCGGTCGAGCGGAATACCATTGAAGAGAATCTTCATGTCTTCGACAGAGTCGATGGCCACGCCCGCCATGCCCACGTCGCCGGCAACCCGCGGATGGTCCGAGTCGTAGCCGCGGTGGGTGGCCAAGTCGAACGCAACGGAGAGGCCTTTTTGGCCCGCGGCCAAGTTGTCACGATAGAAGCGGTTGGAGTCTTCGGCCGTCGAGAACCCCGCATATTGGCGAATCGTCCAGGGCCGATTGGTGTACATCGTCGCGCGAGGCCCGCGAACGAACGGCGCCATACCCGGCAGCGCGTCTAGAGACTCCAGACGCTCGAGATCTTTTTCGGTGTACAGCGGCTTGATCTCGATGCCTTCCGGGCTTCGCCAGTTGAGTTCATCCAGCGGTTTGCCGCGTAGCTCCTTTTCGGCCAAGGCCTCCCAGGCAGCGCGGTTTTGCTCGGTCATAGGCGTTCCTCGAAGAAAGTTTCGCTACTCCTGCAGCACGACCCGGTCGTAGATGGCCGTGACGTCTCGGAAGTTCAAGATCAACGAATGCGAGATGCGCTGCTGCTGATCGTGTAGGTGGTACTTGAAGCGCTCCTGCTGGCCCGAGCGCATGAACGCGTCGTAGTCTTTGGTGAGTTCCCGAACATCGCTGACGATGTCTTTGCTCCAGGTGGCCTTGAAAGGCCCGAGCACCGCCCCGCCGGCCAAGCAAATGGTAATTTCGTGATTGGTGAGGCTATCGCTCATCATTCCTTCCTACCCCATAAAACCTCGGATTACGAGTTTATCCCAAAAAGTTGCAACCGTTTGCCGCAGTTCCGCATCAATAGATAGGCACACTAGAAAACAAGGACCCAATCATGGAAGGCGTCGTAGCCGTTTTCATCCCCATCATTTCAATCATCGTCATAGGCGTGATTTTCGGCCTGTTCTTTCTCTACCGGCACAGAACCCGCCAGGAAATCCAGACGACCGTACGGGCCGCGATCGAACGGGGTCAGGAACTGACCCCGGAAGTGCTAGAGCGGCTTTCAGACTCGCTGAACACCAAATTCGGCGACCTCAGACGTGGTGTCGTGTCCATCGCCATTGGCATCGCGTTCTTCGCTTTTGCGCTATTGCTCGGCCAGGAAGAAGCCAAGGGGCCGTTGATGGCCGTTTCGGCCTTTCCTTTCTTGGTCGGTATCGCTTACATAGGGCTCTGGTATTTCACGCGCCGTAAAGATTGACAGGTAACCACGCCCAAGCCAGCGATGAGGTCTTAGTGATGCAAGTCGTCAGCCTGAACGACTCTGAGGCCTTTGCCGTGCTGGTGCGTCGTTACCAGGCCAAGATCCTGCTTCTGCACCGGCGTCTGGCGCGCGACAGCGGCATCGCCGAGGACTTGTGCCAGGAAACCTTTTTCCGCGCGTGGGACAAGATGGCGACTTATCGAGGTAACGGGCGCTTCGCTGCCTGGCTTTCCAAGCTCGCCTACAACGTGTTCTTGCAGCACTACCGCAAAAGTAGCCGCGCAATTGAAGCAAGCCTGCACTCAGAGGAACTCCCCGAACGGACGTCAGAGCTCGCAGACGAATTACCCGACCTCGAGCGGCTATTGGACGTGTTGAACGCCGAAGAGCAGTTGCTGCTGGTGCTAAACTACGCCTACGGTCTGACCAACGATGAGATCGGCCGGGTGCTGGATCAACCGGCAGGTACCGTCAAATCGCACATCTTCCGGGCCAAGGCCAAGATTCGCCAACGCTATCGGATCGAAACATGAGCAACGACAAGTTAGAAAATCTCTTGGCTGGGGCTTTTCGAGCGGAGCTGGCCGACGTTCAAGACATCGATTTCAGCGATCGAATACTCGCCAACTTGCGGCGGCGCAATCGCGTACGCCACCTGTTCTTGGCCGGCATCGGTGTGTTGGCGTTGGCGCTCGCCGCGCTGACCGTTCAGCCCGCGCTGGCCGCATTGGTCGATTTGGTGGCGGCTAGCGAGGCCATCGCGACCGGAGAACTGGCTGCTGCGATGCAGAATCTCGGCGTCGGGATACCCGTACTACTGGCGATCGCGCTGGCGCCGTGGTTGTTAGCGCTCTTGGACGACCAGGTGTAACCTAAAACGTAAGAAGGTCAACAAGCCAGGACACTTTCGATGCCGCTGGACCCTGATGCCCAAGGCGTCTTGGATCTGTTTGCCTCGCTGAACGCCCCCGAGTTGAGTGACCTGACCCCCGACGGAACGCAACGACGGGCGCGCTCGTCTATTTTCACGGTGGCGACTGGGTCATTGGCGATCTCGACAGCCATGACGAAACCTGCCGCAAGTTGTGCTCTAGTTCCGGCCAAACGATCGTTTCGGTCGACTATCGGTTAGCGCCGGTGGCAACCTGGCCGCTGCCTGCGCGTTGATGGCACGCGACAAGGGCGGACCCGCCATCGCCGGACGGCCATGCGGCAAGCAACCGATGCGCTCATCGCACACATCGGTTAGCCTTTTGTTAGAAGAGGGAGACACCATGAAATACGACAATATTCTACAAACCATCGGTAATACGCCGATCATCAAGTTGAATCGCATCGCTCCGGATAACGTGGAGATATACGTCAAGGTAGAAGCGTTCAATCCACTGGCATCCGTCAAAGATCGACTCGCCTACGCGATCATCAAAGACGCCCTCGATTCCGGCGAATTGCAGCCGGGCCAGACAGTCGTAGAGGCGACTTCCGGCAACACGGGGATTTCACTCGCGATGGTCTGTGCGGTATTTGGGCACCCGTTCGTTGCGACCATGGTCGAGACGTTCTCCGTCGAGCGCCGGCAGATCATGCGCGGCCTGGGCGCCAAGGTGATCCTGACGCCGGCAGCGGAGCGCGGCACCGGCATGGTCAACAAAGCCGCAGAACTGGCAGAGAAGCACGGCTGGTTTCTGGCCCGTCAATTCGATAACCCGGCCAATCCAGCCTATCACCGGCAAACCACCGGCCCAGAGATTCTGAGCGACTTCGCGGGTGAGCGGCTCGACTACTGGGTGACCGGCTGGGGTACCGGCGGTACGCTCACCGGCGCGGGCGAGGTGATCAAGGCCGCGCGTCCGGATATTACGATCATTGCTGCCGAACCTGAGCAGGCCTCCCTTCTGGCTGGCGGCGAGTGGTCGCCACACCCCATTCAAGGCTGGACGCCGGATTTCCTGCCCTCTGTGCTGGACGACAAGTGCGTCGACAAGATCGTCGCCGTCAACCACGAGGCGGCAATAGAAAACGCCTTCGCGCTGGCGCAAAAAGAGGGCATCTTCGTCGGCATCTCGGCCGGCGCCACGTTGACCGCCGCGCTCGAAGTCGCCGAGACCGCAGAGGCGGGAAGTGTGTTGTTGGCGATGCTACCGGACACCGGCGAGCGCTATCTCTCCACGGTCATGTTCGAGGGTATCAACCGAGAATCCGACGACGATTGGTTGGACGCACAATAGTGGCTAGAGGCTACGTCTAGAAGCTAGAGGAGAGAAGCTCATGGCCAACCCATTTGCGACAGCGGTCGAGTTGCTGGAGCTACTGCGCGACGGCGAGGTGTCCGCGCTGGAACTGACCGATATGTATCTCGATCGTATCGAGAAATACAATGGCGAGATCAACGCCATCGTTTGGCAGGACGCGGAACGTGCCCGGGACGCCGCCCGTGCCATCTCGAGCAAGCCGGACAACCAGCGGCCTTTGCTGGGACTGCCCATCACGGTCAAGGAGGCCTACAACGTGGCGGGCTCACCAACGACGTGGGGCAAGCCCGAGTTCGCCGCCAACGTCGCAAACGAGGATGCATTGGCGGTGCAACGACTGAAAGCTGCCGGCGCGATCGTCATCGGCAAAACCAACGTACCCTTGGATCTCGCCGATCTCCAGAGCTACAACGAACTCTACGGGGTGTGTAACAACCCATACGACTTGGCTCATACGCCAGGCGGATCATCCGGCGGTTCGGCGGCGGCGCTCGCCGCCGGTTTCAGTGCGCTGGAAATGGGCTCCGACATCGGCGGTTCGATTCGAACGCCGGCCCACTTCAGCGGCGTATTCGGCCACAAGCCTACCTGGGCCCTCTTACCCAGCCGTGGCCATGCGCTGCCGGGCATGCTGGTCGAGCCCGACATTGCCGTCATAGGACCGCTGGCACGATCGGCGTTCGATTTGGAACTGCAGCTCGACATCGTGGCCGGTGCCGACGCTTTCGAACCGGGCATTCGCTACGAGTTGCCCGGGTTGGATGACAGCGGTTTCGCCAGCTTACGCGTCGCCGTCTGGGCCACCGACCCCGCCTGCCCGGTCAGCAAGGAGGTACAGGGACGCGTCAACCTGGTCGCTGAGGCGCTCGAGAACGCTGGCGCGACGATCGACTACGAGGCGCGACCCAACTTCACGGGCGAGCAGTCGCATAGCATCTACAATCCGCTGTTGTGGTCGCTCATGCTGGCCGGTGTGCCCGAACAGCAATTTGAGGATATGCAGGCCCAGGCAGCCAACTCGGCCCCGGATGATCATAGCGACGACGTCGAGATGGCGCGCATGGCGACGATGGATCACCGTACCTGGTTGGGATTGCACAATGCGCGAGACGGCCTGCGCTGGGCATGGCACGAGTTCTTTCAAGACTACGACGTGTTGTTGGCGCCACAGACGCCGACCCCGGCAATCAAGCACGACCATAGACCGATAAGCGAACGTACCGTCGACGTCGATGGCTTCGCAATGCCCTATTTCCAACAGATCTTCTGGGCGGGTTTGACCGGCATCTCGCGTCTGCCGTCTACCGTCGTTCCCACAGGCTTGAGCGACAGCGGTTTGCCGATCGGTGTGCAGATCGTGGGCAACGCCTATGGCGACCGGCTGACCATCCAAGTCGCTCAAGGGTTGGAACAGGTGGGCTTTCGTTTCGAGGCGCCGGCCGCCTACCCTGCATAGCCAATGGCGCACGCGCAGGGGCGGGGCCTGCCGCTCAAGAACCTGTCGTAACGCCGGTAGGCTTTGGAGTCATGTGGGATCCTCTGTGGTTACTGCTCCTCTTCGCCTCAGCGCCGGTCAGCGTCTACTACTGTGTCGTCGACGCCGTGCCGACTTACAGCGACCGCTTTTGTCCGAATTCGACCCCGTTAAAGATACACGCGCCGCCGCCGGTACCCTTCGTACCCCTCGACGCCCAGGAACAGCGCGCGTTGCAAGCCCTCGATGCACGGCTTGCAAACGCAGCCGAAGCTCGCGCTGGGCAGCGCGCCCGCTATCGCCGGCGCCATGAACGAGAACGTTCGAACAGCGACAAAGCCTGCCACGGCGCCAGGCAAGCACTCGACAACCTTGAAGCACAACGCCGCAAAGGCTATCGACTGCAGGACGTGTCCAAGCTCGCCGCCGCAGAGCGACAACACGTCGAGACTATGCGCCAGCACTGTCGTTGAAATCTGCCTCTCGGGTATGATGTTCCGCCTGTAGGAGGTGCCCCGATGGCGGAAATGACTTTGCAGTCGATCTTCACCCCGGAGATCATCGCCGACCCGTACCCGATGTACCGGCAGCTACGGGAATCGAACCCTGCGTTGGCTCTGCCGGACGCCAATCTGCTCGTACTATCGAGCTTCGAGCTGGTGCAGGCGACCCTCAAGCACAAGCAGTTGGGGCACGGTGATGACCCCCGTCTGACGCAGTCCGAGCTCGACGAATTTCTCAGCAGTCCGGCGCGCGCCAGCCTGAGACGCACCATGCTCCTGAAGAACCCGCCGGATCACACACGGTTACGCGGCTTGGTGGTCAGGGCCTTTGACGCCCGCCGTGTCGAGGCGATGCGCGATTCCGTGATCCGTATTGCCAACGACCTCGTCGACGGCTTCATCGATGCGGGGCCCGGGGGCGACCTGGTGCGTCTGTTCTCCCACCCGTTGCCCGTCATCGTCATTTGCGACATGTTGGGGATACCCGAAGCAGATCGATCACAGTTCGTTACAGGCACTCGCATCTCTGGGCGCCTCATCGATCCAACGCCGATGACGCCGGAAGAGCTGCAACAAGCCAACGAAAACGTGTTGGAAAGCCAGATATACTTCGAAAGTCTGTGTGACGAACGCCGTGCGAACCCCACGGACGATCTGATTACCGGGCTGGTCGAGAGCGAGGACGAGCACGGCAAGCTCACCAAGGATGAGCTGACGTCCAACATCGCTCTACTGTTCGCAGCCGGTCATGAAACCACCGTCAACTTGTTAGGCAACGCCCTGCTGGCGTTGTACCGCAATCCCGACCAGCTGCAACTCTTGAAGGACGATTTGGATCTGATGCCGAATGCGGTGGAAGAGTTTTTGCGCTACGACAGTTCGGTACAACTGTCGGCCCGTAGCGCGTTGGAAAGCACGAGCCTCGGTGGCATGGAAGTCACCAAAGGCACGCAGATCATCACGCTGTTGGCGGCGGCCAACAGAGACCCAGAGGTGTTCGACGATCCCGACACACTCGACATCACCCGCAAAGGCGCGAAACTGCAGTCTTTCGGTGGCGGTATTCACTACTGTCTCGGCGCCCAGCTGGCACGGTTGGAAGCGATCGAAGCATTGAAGGTGCTGCTGCAACGCTTACCGAATTTGCGGTTACTGGAAATCGACAACCCGGACTGGAAGCAGACCATCACGCTCCGCGGCGTCAAATCGATGCCGGTGACCTGGTAGCCGGGGCGCCTCAAATATCAGGACTTGACTTCCAGCCCTTCAAGCTCGACCAGGCGCGTCGCCACAGCCGCCGTGGCATGGGTCAGCTCGTGGCGCTGCCGGAAAATGGCACGGGCCTCCGGCGCCGGTGTTCGAGACGTCTGCCAAGATCCAAGCCCGTCGTACCACGTGACCAATAGCATAGTGCCGCAAGCCGCGCTTCTATCCGCCTCGCAAAACAGACCCATGGGTCGAGCACGATAGGCCTCGTCTGTCTCGAACGTGGCCCAAGCCTGCTTGGACAATGCAGCCACCTCGTCTACGTCGCTGTTGTTCACCTCGAACGTTCGAAACACGTATAGCCCGGGCGTGGTACAGGGCTCCCTCGACTCGGGGCGTACCGTCGGTTGCAGCACCAGGTTACCGACGACGGTGCCGTCGCCCGGAAGTTGACTGGCAACATCGACCTCGGTCGCCCCCGCAAGCATGACGTACAGCTCGTTCGACGCGAGGCCAAACAAGCCATGCCACACGCCCCAAACCGTTACGTCCCGGTCTTGCCATGCGAGCAAGGACGCTTGGCGAATGTGTTCGGCAAGCGGTTGCCAATTGCGTCCGTTAGCGCGAACCGTCAGCCTTTGGTAGATCACCGGTCGTCTCCCCCCTTCACAACCTTCAACGCCCTACGGTACAAGTCAACGGAGGGCAGTAGCAATAGGCCAGAGGCACCGAGAGCAAAGGCGATGGACACGGTTTTGGCCACCGCTCCGATGACCGGCCCGCCAGCCACTTGGCCAATCGCATCAGACTGACCGAACATCGAAAACAACGTGGCTTTGGATTGCTCCGGTATGAGGCGGTTCAACCAAGCTGTCTGCAACGGGCCGTACGCGGAACGGAAGGCCCCTAGCAACCAAAAACACGCGAGTACCGCCAGGAAACCTTGCACGTTGGCGAGAGCCACCACCGAAGCAGCAACGCCGAGCGTCAGACTCGCCAATACCCGGGTGAGCATGCGTTGATTTTCGAGTTTCACATAGCGGCGCGCCAACGTCGTCGAGATAAATCCCACCACGTGGGCAACCGCCGCGATCAGCCCCCACCACGCAACCGATTGCAGGCCGAAGAGCTCCGGGAACTCGAACAGTTGAATCAGGAACGGCGTGAACAACCGGTCGACGCCCTCGCTGAACGCCCCGAACATGGCGGTGATCAGCAACATCAACACCAGCAGCGCACGCCGCCGAATCTGGCGGACACCATCGATGAAGGTACTGCGCATGGCACGCCACGTGTCGGGCTCTTGCGTGGGTTGAAATACCGCTTCCCGCATTGACAGCCACATCGCGCCAGCCAGCACAAGGAAACCGATTGAGCCCACGACAATCGGCAACTGGATGCTCACGTGGCCGAGACCGACGGCGAGACCGATGCCGACGAACGCACCCCCATGGGCAAGCTGAGAGCCCCGTAAGAATCCTCGATTGGCCCGGTCGACGCCAATTTCGGCCGAGAGCCACGCTGCGTAGGCTCCGCTGATGAAGGTGGCGCCCACGCCCCAAATCACCTGGGACAGCAAAATCACCGTAAACGTAGGCCACAGCGCCAGCACCAAGAAACCCAGACCCATCATGGCGTGCCCGATGACGACGGAGAGTTTGCGGCTGACGACATCGGCAACCAGGCCGGTCGGAATTTCGAACAGAAACACCGACAACTCCAACACGGTTCCGACCAAGACCATCTGCAGAGGATCGAGACCGGCCACCTCCACCATGTATACGAGATTGAGGGTGACGATGGTCGTCCAGCAGATTGCATAGGCGATGCGCGCAACGATGTAGACTCGATAGCTGTCTATCGGTGACTCCTAACTGCCGATGTTCAGCGTTGCATGACCCGCTTACCGGCAGCCGACAACACGGTGACCTGATCGAGTTCGACGATTACGGCCACGCCATGCTTATCGGCATCGAACTTACGCTCGATAGGATGCATCTCAGCGTAGACTCGGTCGCGCGTCGCCTCTTCGGACACGATGTGTCCGCGTCCATTGAAGGTGTAGTAGATTCTGTTGGCAATGTCGCCGTAAATGAAGGCGACATACGGATTCTGCGGCAGAGTCTTCAGGAGTGCGCCTTCCGGATTTCTGACCCATAGCGCCAACTCATCGTCGTTGTGTACGTGGGTGCTACCGTAAAAGGAAATATGCGGTTTACCCTCCACGTCCACATACGCGCAGGCCATGGTCTTCAAATTATCGATGGCCGTTGCGACGTTGTGACGAATATCGGCATCGAGCTTGATCATGTAGCATCTCCTTTCGTGGCCGTTCGGTCAGTGTGGTGTCCCATAAATGCGCAAAACGAAAGTTATTTATGGGACAGCACACTCGCTCAGCTCGACCACCAACTCTTGAAAATGTGCGATCGGAACGGACTCGGGAGAGCCCCGCTCAGCGACCAAGCGGCGAGCGATGATCTGCGAAGCCACGTTGGCCGGCGTCGGCACCCCATAGAGTCGGCCTAGCTGCACGATCTCGCCGTTCAAGTAGTCGGTCTCGATGTTACCTGTCCCGCGCTTGATACTCTGCCATGACGAACCGCCTCGACGCTCGAACCCCGGCACGTTACCCAACCGGTAGACGCCATCGGCCCGTGCGCGAACTTCCTCTTTGGTGGCACAGTCGATACCCGCGGCGGCGTAACAAGCCAATGCCTCGCGCCGCATCTGGCGCGCCAAGTCTTGCCAGCCATCTTGTGCGCCCACTGCCGCCTGCAAGCTGTTGCCCAGATTCATCAGCAGCTTGGCATACTTCTGCCGCATGATTTGCTCTGCGGGCAGCGCACTAAAACCCGCTTGCATCAACGCATCGGTAAGCTCTACCACCGTTGCATCGATGCCTTGGGGGTAACAGCCCGTGTCCAAGATGCCGCCTTTGCCGACCGCATCGTTCACCACCTCACCGGGATTGAGATGACTCGCCGGAAGGTTGATCAACATACCGTAGGTTCGGGCAAACCGCCTAAGGGCCGCGCGCTCGTTGGCGACCCCGTTCTGGCAACACACCACCCCAAGCTCGGGCGGAGCGACGATCTCCAGATCCTCGAGAGCGCCAACCGTATCCTGGGATTTGACCGTCAACAGCACCAGATCGTCGACTTGCCATTCGATGTCTCGCGGGTGTTCGACCGTCTCGATGTCGAGCTGTTGACGGGTCTCCGGGGTGATGAAGGTCAAGCCCGACTCTCTCAGCACGCGTGCGTTTTCGCCGCGCGCGATCAATATCACCGAGTGCCCGGCGAGAAACAAGCGTGCACCGATCGATCCGCCGATACCTCCCGCACCATAGATCACGTAACGCATCGGTGTTCGAACCTCGTTACCGGTGAATTTCTTGGATACTATCGTAACTCGACGTTGCGGGAGAGCCACTGTGCTGAAACGCGTCCACGGCTACCTGTTCCCTCGTGAAGGAGTGGCGCCTGAAGCGAGCGTAGAACTGGAGGAACAAGGCTATACGTTATTGCGCGAGGTGCTGTCGCCCGCCGCGGTCGACGCGCTCAGCGACGAGATTGCGACGGTCTACGACAACACTCCTCCTGACAACCGGCTGGCGGCGGTACGCGACCCAGAGGAAGATGAAGACTTTCGTTATGAGATGTTCAACCGTAGCGCGACTGCGCAAAAAACCATCGCACACCCGCTCATACTGGAAACCATCGAACCTTTGCTCGGCGAAGACTGCCACGTCATCGCCAATACTTGCTGGCGCAACCCACCGCGCGAGACCCACTCGCACGGCGGCGGCAATTGGCACATCGACGCCGGCCCGCACATTCCCCGGGCGCCGGGCGTTGCTTGGGACGAACGTATTGCCTATCCGATATTCGTCATCGCGGTACACGTCTATCTAAAGGACTGCCCCCTGGCGTGCGGGCCCACGGGCGTCATTCCCGGTAGCCATAAATCCGGCCAACCGCCTCCATTCGATCGGTACGATGACGTGGGCCTGACTTGGCAGGGCCAGGGCGTGGTGCCCGTCATCTGTCAGGCTGGCGACGTCGCCATGTTCGTCTCCGATGTTTGGCATCGCCGTTTACCGACCCAAGCAGGCGATCAAGGTCGTCTGTTTCTACAAGTGCACTATGGGCGGCGCGACATCGCTCAACGTTTGCGACCGACCGCGGTCAGCAATCAGGTTTCGGCGGAAGCCGAAGCGCGTATCGACAGCGATCGGATGCGCACATTGTTGGGATTGCACCGGCCGTTGTTCTACGACGGCTAGCTAGCGCGCTATCGCTCGATACGCTATCGCAGTAGCCATATCCCGGCGGTGATCGCACATACCATACCCCAGAAAAGATATGGCCCCAGGTACGCGACATACCGCGCCATGGTCTCGTTGGACTTCAAGAGCCCTTCTCTCTGTCCGTTCATGGACGTCCCCCTTACTACGGACTTCTACGGGGGCTGGCCATTTAGGCGTGTCTTTGACACCTGTTGTGTTATGCGGCCATACCCGATCAGCAACCACTAGGTCGCGTCACCCGGTTGCTCGTTCCTTTTTTACTCCTCGACCTGGTGTCCAGCAATTTTCTGGCACGAAAAAATGTCCGGCATTTGTAAACCTCGAGTGCCGCCGAAAGCGGCAAAAGCGGCAAAAGTGAAGGAAATATGGATTCGCATCGGCTAACTTCTTGATGCTGTTGGTGATTTTCCAAACCTTGAATTGTTGAGTCTTGTGCAGGCTTTTTTTCTAACTTTTTTTCTGTATGCTAGGCGCCTCACTAGCCGGCGCTGTATGTATATACAGTGTATTTCTCCTCGGCAGGGCGAACGCACAAACATGCAGCGCCGGTTAGTTGAGGCCAACTTGCAAACCCTTCCTTGTTATCCAAACAAACCCACAGACACCGTTGGTGCGTTTGTTATGGTCCGTCGAGCAGTCGCTGCCAACACGTAGCGCTACGTGTTTCCCAGCACAACACAGCCGCTGGCACCGAACATGCCACCGACGCCTAGGCAGAGCGAAACCTGGGCGTCCGGCACTTGCGCAGCCGCGGTACCACGAATTTGCCGCACGCTCTCTTGCAACGCGTACATGCCGTACATCCCTGAGTGCATAAACGACAAGCCGCCGCCGTTCGTGTTTAGCGGTAGGCAGCCACCCGGCGCTGTATTGCCTTCGGCAATGAACGATCCAGCCTCGCCCTTCTGACAGAACCCGAGATCTTCAAGCCCGTATATAGGCAGGTGCGCAAACGCGTCGTAGACCATCATGTGGTCTACGTCTGCATGGTTGATCCCGGCATCGGCCATCGCTCGAGATCCGGCGACCCGAAACGCCCGCGAACTCGTCAAGTCTTGCATCTGGCTGATCATCGGCGTCTCGACACTCTCACCACTACCGAGGATGTATACCGGCGGCTGCGGAAAGTTCTTCGCGCGCTCAGCGGCTGTCAGGATCAACGCGCCACCGCCGTCGGTGACGAGACAACACTCTAACAAGTGGAAGGGATAAGCGATCATGCGGGAGTTCAACACATCGTCGACGGTGATAGGGTCATGGAAGCTGGCTCGCGGATTCAAGCCAGCCCATTGCCGTTGCACGACCGCAACCATGGCCAGCTGCTCGTGCGTCAAGCCAAAATCTTTCATATAGCGCAGCACCGGCAGCGTAAACAGGGTTGGTGCGCCGACGGGTCCGTACGGCATCTCGAATTGACCCGCCAACGTGGCCGCACCTCCGGGCCGGCCGCCGCGGCCTATGTTTGACCGTCCGCTTTCGCCGTGGGTGATCAATACCGTCTCGCACTGGCCGCTTTGAATCGCGGCGACCGCGTGGCGTACGTGAATCATGAAGGAACAGCCGCCGACGGCAGTCGCATCGACCCAGTGGGGCGTGATGCCCAGATAGTGGGCGACGCCCGTGGGGGACTCTCCGGCGGTCGCCACGCCGTCGATGTCGCCAACCGACAATCCGGCGTCGGCGAGGGTGTTGAACGCCGCATCGGCATGCAGCTGCAGCTGGCTCATGCCGGGAATCTTGCCGAGTTCGGTGGTTTCCGCGGCGCCAACGATGGCTACGTCCGTCACGCGCGCGCCTCGGACGGTTTGAAGAGCGGCAGCGTGATGGTCTCCGTCAACTCTTCAAAAGTGACCTGCAACGGCATATCCAGTTCGAGCGCCTCAGGCGTCTGCGGGCACCCGATGACGTTACTCATCAACGTCGGTCCTTCGGCGAGCTTCACCAGCGCGATTGAGTAGGGCTGCGCCCATGCGGGGTGCGGGCGTGCATTGATGACATAGCTGTGCAGCGTGCCAAGTCCGCTGGCGGCAAATACCGTTACCGACTTCGAGCTGCACTTCGGGCAGAACGGCCGCGGTGGAAAATATACCTCTTCGCAATCATCGCAACGCTGCAGACGCAGCTCGCCCACCTTGGTTCCGTCCCAATAATGCTGCGTTTCCGGCGTAGGACGCGGTACCGGCCTCGACGTTGGGTCAGCCATGTGAATCCCCCCAAAAAAGCGCACGAGTATGTCAGAGCGCGGGCACTGCGGGTAGCGTATCGAGCCACGGAAACGCCGCGTCCGATACAGCGATGAACTCGGGATTGAGAAACTCGGCTTTGTTGTATTGCATCGGCTCACCGCCGATCTGCCAAACGTCGCCGCCGGCCGCCTCGAGCACCGCATGCGCCGCAGCAATATCCCACTCGGACGTCGGCCCTAATCGCGGATAGAGATCGGCCTCGCCTTCGGCGAGGATACAGAGTTTCAGCGAGCTACCCACCGGCGTTCGATCGACCTTCGGAAACACCTTTTGCAGCGATGCAAGATAGGTGTCTAACCGGTCGCCACCGTGGTGTCGACTCGCAACCACGGTGACGCCGTTTGAGGTTCGCATTTTGCGACCGCACAGCCGGGTCATCTCATCCCCGATGTACCGTTCACACGTTCCGGCACGCACGTCGCCGACGTACACTTTGTTTTGCACCGGCACGCCGACGAAACCAAGCACCGGATGGCAGTCTTCTATGAGCGCAATGTTGACGGTGAACTCACCGTTTCGATTGACGAATTCTTTCGTTCCGTCCAACGGATCGACTAACCAGTAGCGCTGCCATCGCCGCCGTTCCGAGTAAGCCGGTGGCGCGGATTCCTCGGAGAGCACCGGTATGTCCGGGGTCAGCGCTCGAAGTGTCGACTCGATAATTCGGTGAGCCGCGAGATCGGCCAGCGTCAATGGCGATGCATCGGCTTTGACCTGTACCTTGAAATCGCTCGCATATATCTCCAAGATCGCCTCACCGGCACGACGGGTCAGCTCGATCAGATCAGTCTTCAACTAACGCTCCTTACCGCCTGTCTAGCGAGACACAGCGCCGCAATGGCGCGCGCCTCGGCGAATTCGGTGCCGGTAATCAATGCATCCATTTCCGTGACGGGCCAGCGCACCAGCTCTGGCGCGACGGGTTCGTCTCCTTTTAAGCGTTCGGGGTAGAGATCTTCGGCCAACATCACGTTGATGGTAAATCCCATGTGCCCCGGCGCCAGGTTCAGTCGTTTGAGAAAGCGCAACTTACGCGCGCCGAAGCCAATCTCTTCTTTCAACTCGCGATTCGCCGCCTCCTCGAGGCTTTCCCCAGGCTCGGCTGCACCCTTCGGCAACGTCAGCTGCATCTCGTGAAAACCCGCCGCATACTCGCGAATCAACATAAGCTCGCAAGCTTCGTTCACCGCGACGACGATCACCGCCGGTGGCCCTTGGGCAGGCAAACGTTCATAGGTTCGCTCGACGCCATTGCTGAACTTCAGGTCGACCTCCTCGATGGTGAAGAAGCGGCTCTTGGCGAGCGTGCGTGTCTGTAGGATCTGTGGCACCGCCATCTCATGCCTCCCTGTCAAAGCCGCATTATAGGAAGATAAGTGGTATACCTATCCAGATGATCGATTGGTTTATGGTCGGTGAGCGCTAAGGTACGGCTCGACCGGTGGCTGTGGGCGGCACGTTTCTTCAAGACGCGAGCCCAAGCCAAGGTCGCCATCGATGCGGGTCACGTACGGCTGAACGGCAACCGCGCCAAAACCGCGAAAGAGATCGGCCCGGGCGATGAACTGGACTTTCGACGCGGCTGGGCCACCCGGACGGTCATCGTAACCGCCATCGCACAACAGCGCGGCAACGCCACCGTCGCGGCGACCCTGTATGCAGAGACGCCCGACAGCATCGAGCGTCGTGAGGCCGAGGCCGCGCGGCGGCGCATGGAGCGGGCGGGACTCAAAGTGCCGGACACGAAACCCGACAAACGCGATCGCCGGGCCCTGAAGCGGCTGCAGCAATCGGCGGAGTGATGGGCCGTTTTTTAAGCCAATCGCGTCTCATCCGCCGATCCACCAAACCGGAAAATCCCAGCGTATTCGCCTCTTCCATCCCGCGAGAAGATTCGATTACATTCCCTTACATTGAAGATATGCCTGACTTTTATGCTCTGGCATAATCTGCTGACCTGAGGGGGGGTTCTAATGCTATGGCCGTCGATATCGATACCACTGCTAAATCGGACACCTACATAGACCTATCCGCCGCCAAGCTTGCCGAGCTTGCCGTGATTCGCGGTGAGGGCCAGTTTGCGAGCAACGGCGCCATCGTCGTCGAAACCGGGCACCGCACAGGCCGTTCACCGAAGGACCGCTTCATCGTCGATGAGCCATCGACGTCCGAAGCCATCGACTGGGGCGCGATCAACCAACCGATCGCACCGGCGGTGTTCGATGCACTATGGAATCGGGTCCAGAGACATCTGGAGCACACCGAGATTTTTGTCTCTCACCTGCATGTGGCGGCAGATCCGGAGCATTACCTGCCCATAGAGGTCACCACCGAATACGCCTGGCATACCTTGTTCGGCAAGGCGCTGTTTATCTCCCCCGATCACTACAACCCGCACAACAAGGAGGTCTGGCAGGTCGTCAACGCGCCGGTGTTCACTTGTGATCCCGACCGGGACGGCACGGCCAGCGACGGGGCCGTGATAATCAACTTCGCCCAACGCAAAGTGTTACTCGCCGGTATGCGCTATGCGGGCGAGATGAAGAAATCCATGTTCGGCGTGTTGAACTTTTTGCTACCCGAGAAAGACGTGTTGCCGATGCACTGCTCGGCAAACCTCGGCAAGGACAACGACGTGTCCCTATTCTTCGGACTTTCCGGCACCGGCAAGACCACCTTGTCGGCAGATCCGAGTCGGTTTCTCATCGGCGACGACGAGCACGGATGGGGGAAGGGTACGGTTTTCAACTTCGAAGGCGGCTGTTACGCCAAGTGCATCGATCTCAGCCGCGAGAACGAGCCGGTCATCTACGATGCCATCTCGTTCGGTGCGATCGTCGAGAACGTGGTCATAGACCCGGAGACGCGCGAGCCGGACTACACGGACAGCCGGCTTACCGAAAATACGCGAGCCTGTTATCCCCGCTCGAACATCGAACTGAAGGTGCCCGACAATCGAGCGGGCGAACCCAACAACGTGATTTTCCTGACCTGCGACGTCAGCGGTGTGTTGCCTCCGGTTTCGATACTCTCGAAAGAGGCCGCGGCGTATCACTTCCTTTCGGGCTACACGGCCGCGGTCGGTTCCACTGTCGTGGGCTCTACCGAAGCCTATGAGGCAACCTTTTCCACCTGCTTTGGGGCCGCGTTTTTCCCCAGACCCGCAAGCGTTTACGCACGACTGCTGATACGCCGAATCGAGGACTTCAATTCTAAGGTCTACCTCGTCAACACCGGCTGGACAGGCGGCGGTTATGGTGTCGGTGAACGTTTCAAGATTCCGGTCACGCGGGCGCTCATCGCCGCGATTCAAAACGGTGACCTGGACGAGGCCGAAACCGAGCACCTGGACGGGTTCAACATCGACATCCCGACAGCAGTGCCGGGGATTGACGGGCCACTGCTGAACCCGCGCAACACCTGGTCGGACAAGGCCGCCTACGACTTGGCAGCGCGTAATCTGATTGGCAAATTCATCGAGAACTTCAAAAAGTTCGACGTTGACCGGGCCATCGTCGACGCGGGTCCTTCGGAAGATTTCTAACCGCTGTCCGTGGCCCTAAACTTAAGCATCCCTGACGCTACGCTCGCTGCGTTTCGCGACGATTGCGCAGAGCTCAAAGGTATCCGGCGCGGCATCGAGAAGGAAAGTCTGCGAGTTGGCGTCGACGGCGCGCTCTCGAGTCAACCTCATCCGTTGGACCTTGGCTCTCCGTTAACCCATCCGCACATCACGACGGATTTTTCCGAAGCGCAGCTAGAGCTCATCACCGACGTGCAATCGACCCCAGAGGCCTGCGTTCGCCAGCTGGACGACATTCATCGATTCGTCTATCGGAGCCTCGGCACGGAGCTGCTATGGACCGCTTCGATGCCCTGCATACTGGGCGACGACGCGACCATTCCCGTCGGTCAGTACGGCGTCTCGAACATCGCGCGAGCAAAAACCGTCTACCGGCTGGGCCTCGGCTACCGCTATGGGCGCCTCATGCAAACCATTTCGGGCATCCACTACAACTTCTCGTTGCCCGAGGCCTTCTGGTCGCACTTCGCCGATGTACTGGGCGTTCAACCGACCCAAGATTTCATCACCGACCGTTACTTTGGCTTGATACGCAACTTCCGCCGCCATAGCTGGCTGTTGATCTACCTGTTTGGTGCATCACCGGCCATTTGCCGGTCCTTTGCCAAAGGCTTCGAGCACGGTCTACAGGGCTTCGATGAAGGCTCCCTGTACCTCCCCTTTGCCACGGCGCTGCGCATGGGGCGCCTCGGCTATCAAAGCGACGCACAGAGCGATCTGCACATTTCCTACAACAGCTTGGATTCTTATGCAGCGACCATGCACCAAGCCTTGACCCAATCCTTTGCTCCCTACGAAGCCATTGGCGTCAAGGTCGACGGTGAATACCGCCAGCTGAACACGGCGCTGTTGCAAATCGAAAACGAATTTTACGGCACGATCCGACCAAAACGGCCCATACAGCCAAGCGAACGACCCCTGACCGCGCTCAAGCGTCGCGGCGTGGAATACGTCGAGGTGCGCTGTCTCGACATCAATCCGTTTTTGCGAGTCGGCATCGACGAACATCAAATGCGTTTCTTGGATACCTTCCTGCTGTTTTGTCTGCTCGCCGAAAGCCCAGACGACAGCCAGACGCAATCGCTGGCAACGCGGGCCAACCAGCTCATCATCGTCGAACGGGGCCGTGAACCAGGGCTTGAACTCGGTGAGACCACGCGCGAGGTTTGGGCCGCGGCGATCTTGAACCAGTGCCAAGCCGTGGCCGAACTACTGGACTGTGCACACGGTGGCGAACTCTACGGTTACGCGCTCGAACAACAGCGCGCACGCGTCGACAACCCGGACCTCACGCCTTCGGCTCGAATTCTGGCAACCATGGCAAGTCAAAAAATTCCTTTCTTCCGCTTCGCGATGAACCAATCCATCGCGCATAAAGGTTATTTTGGGGATCACCCACTGGCACGACGCGAACTCGCCGAACACCAAGCGCGGTCCGCTCGCTCCTTGATCGATCAGCAGGCCATCGAAGCGAGCGATACGGTGGATTTCGATACGTTCCTGGAAAGTTATCTAAGCGTGCCGTGAACTTCCTGGCGCACTGTCTGCTCGCGGCCCAAGCCAAACCCGAGGACGAGGCACTGACGGAGGATCTCATCGCCGGGGCCGTGCTCGGCGATTTCGTCAAGGGCGCGGTGCCTTCCGGTTGGCCAATTACGCTGCAGACCGGGGTGCGCTTGCACCGCCGCATCGACGCCCACAGCAATCAGATGCAGGGTATACGCACCAGCTGCAACCGATTTCCCAAAACGCTTCGACGTTTCGCGCCAATCTTTGTGGACGTCATCGCCGACCATTGCCTCGCGCTGGCTTGGACCGGGCACCACCATCGAGCGCTTACGGAGTTTAGCGAACGCTGCTATCGCGTGATTTCAGCGCACGCGCATCGGGTGGATGAACGCCAGCAACGCTACATCGATTGGATGATCGAAGACGACCTATTGGCCAACTACACCTCCTTTGACGTCATGCAACGAGGTCTGTACTCGATCACGCGGCGTCTGCGCCGTGAGGAGCTGAACGGCCAGCTGGCCGACTTCGTGCGCTCCAGCCTGCCGGCGCTTCAGGCCGATTTTCTAGAGTACTTCCCCGATCTGGTGAGCCACGCGCAAACTTGGGTGGCGCGCGAAAGTCGACCGTCCGTGCAAGAGGACGGTTGACGCATGCAGCAAGGCCAGTAACCTTAACGGTTTTGCCGAAACGGCCGGAATCGGAGCATGAGAGCAGTACTTTGCAAACACTATGGGCCGCCGGAAGAACTCGTGCTCGAAGAGGTTCCAGAACCACAAGTCGGGCCGGACGACGTGCTGGTCGACGTCGCCGCCTCGGCGCTGAACTTCCCCGATGTGCTCATGATCGCTGGCAAGTACCAAACCCAGCCGCCACTGCCGTTCTCGCCCGGGGGGGAACTCGCCGGCACGGTCAGCGCCGTCGGCGCCAACGTGACAAATTTTGTCGCAGGGGATCGGGTGTTTGGTGGTATCGGTCACGGCGGGTTCGCTGAACGCGCCGCGGTACCACAGAGTAGTCTCCGCAACATGCCTGACAGCATGGGTTTCGAGCAGGCCTCTGCCATCTCCACGACCTATGGCACCGCCTACTACGCGTTGAAGCAACGCGCCACTCTCAAGGCCCAGGAGACGCTGCTGGTGTTGGGTGCGGCAGGGGGTGTCGGTATCGCTGCGGTGGAACTCGGCAAAGCCCTAGGCGCCCGGGTGATCGCCGCGGCCAGTTGCGCGGACAAACTTGCTGCTGCCAAGGCTGCCGGAGCGGACGAACTCATCGATTACAGCGACGGCCAGTTCAAGGACGAGGTCAAGGCGCTGACCGACGGTCGGGGTGCCGACGTCATCTACGATCCGGTCGGCGGCGACTTCTTCGACCAGTGCATGCGCTGCATCAACTGGTACGGACGCGTTTTGGTCATCGGCTTCGCGTCGGGCGACATCCCCAAAGTACCGATCAATTTGATCCTCTTAAAAAGCTGTCAGGTTGTGGGTGTGTTCTACGGCGCCTGGTCGGCACGTTGGCCGGAACAAAATACCGCTAACTTTGCGGAGATCCTCACCCTCTACGAGCAAGGCGTAATCGACCCGCTCATAGGCCGTATCTTTCCCCTCGAGGATTACGCCGAAGCCATGCGTTGCTTATCCGGGCGTCGCGCGATCGGTAAAATTGTCGTCAACGTACAAGGACCCTATGATCGACCGAATCACGAGTGAAAGCTGCGCGCTACTCATCATACTCGCCACGGGCGCACTGTTATTTGCTGCGCAAATCATGGAGCACCAATTTGACATGGCACCGTGCCCGTTGTGCCTCATGCAACGTATCTGGTTTTTCTTCGCCGGATTCATCGCTTATGTCGGCTTGATACACAAGCCGCGCTGGGGCATCTACCCGTTATTGACGATGCTTGCCAGCTTCGTGGGCGGTGGCTTCGCCATTCGGCAACTGTGGCTGCAAAGCTTGCCCGCCGATCAAGTGCCCGCGTGTGGCCCCGGCCTCGAGTATCTGCTCGAGGTATTGCCCCTTACCGAGGTGCTGAAAGCCATGACCTCGGGCACCGGCGATTGTGCCGAGGTTGCCTGGTCATTCGGTTTGACCATTCCGGGCTGGGCGCTCGTGGGATTCATCGGCATCGCGGTGGCGGCCGTTCTGCAGTGGCGGGCCAAGAGCTGAGGGGTCTGGTGTCCCGATAAAAGCCAGTGTTATAGTTGTCCACAGGTTGCCCACAAGAAGGCAGCCAAGGGAAGGACTGAGATCCAGCACGGAAGAATTGGCCTCAAGGCATCGATCGTTAGGCGGTGCCAACACAAGAGCTCTGGATCGAATTGCCCGTGGAACTCGGGGAAAGGGCCGAAACATGGAGCCACAAGCTCGCCGCATATTGGTGATCAACGGGAAGGGCGGTTGCGGTAAAACAACGATCGCAACCAACTTGGCTGTCGCCTATGCCGCCAAGGGCATGGAGGTAGCCCTCGTCGACAATGACCCACAGGCGTCCAGCACCTATTGGGGTGAGCAGCGCGCTAGCGACTTGCCTCCCGTACACGTGGTACGAGCCCACGAGCGCTCCAACATGTATCAAACCCAGACCTACCATAACCGCGTGGCGCCCGAGACGGAGCGCATTATCGTCGACGGTCACTCGAGCGCCCGCGATCGCGATCTCGAAGACCTCTTGAAGCAAGCCGACGTCATACTGGTGCCGCTGCTACCGTCATCCATCGACATTCGAGCGGGTGGTCTTTTCATCGCCAACCTGCTGACGCATCGTGCCTTCCGCTCGGCACCACGCCCCGTTGGCGTCATTGCCAACCGTGTGCAACCCAACACCGACACCCACGCGAAGCTGATGCATTTTCTGGGCTGCCTCGACGTACCGGCGGTCGCCACCTTCCGAGACAGCCCCATCTACAGCGACGCCATCGAAGTCGGACAAGGCATCGTCGATATGCGCGACTGTCGCGCCGCGCGCAAGGAAACGGTGGCCTGGCGGGCGCTGGTCGATTGGATCGAAGATCAACCACCCAGCATTTGTAATACCTCGCAGTCGCTTCGACAACGCCCGAAAGCCGCCGGACGCCACCGCAGCAACAAAAATTCCGCCAGCGCCTAAAGGGCACCTCTAGGGGCTCCGAAACACAGCCCATGCTGCAAGCACTAGACGTGACGTTCAAGCGTTCCGAACGAACGCTGTTCGAGGGCTTGGAATTCACTATCCATCCCGGCCAGAAGGTCGGCGTCGTCGGTAAGAACGGCGTAGGAAAATCTACCCTTTTTGAACTCGTGCTGGGCAACCTACACGCTGAGGTCGGTGACATCATCGTGCCGGGCGCCTGGCAAATCTGCCACCTGGCCCAAGACGTGACGCCGAGCGGGCGAGGCGCGCTCGACTACGTGCTGGATGGCGACCAAGAACTCAGGCGTGTCGAAAAGGCGCTTGCCGACACCGATCCGGCACACGCGCCCGAACGAGCCGCACTGCTGCATGCCCGCTTCGCCGACCTCGACGGCTACGCCGCTGAAGCCAAGGCCGCGACCATCCTGCACGGTCTCGGCTTCAGCGATGCGGAGTTCCAACAACCACACGAAGCCTTTTCCGGCGGCTGGCGCATCCGCCTCAATCTCGCCCAGTGCCTGATGACCACGGCCGATCTACTGCTGCTCGACGAGCCGACCAACCACCTCGATCTGGAAGCCACGCTCTGGCTAGAAAGTTGGCTGAAGCGGCTCAAGGGAACGCTTTTGGTGATTGCCCACGATCGCGAATTCCTAGACCGAGCCACCAGCCACACTTTGCACATCGACGCTGCCAAGGCGACCCTGTTCAAGGGCGGCTACAGTGCCTTTGAGCGTCAGCGCGCCGAAATGCTCGCCCGGCGGCACAACTTGTACGTGAAGCAACAACGCGATATTGCGCATCTCGAGAAGTTCATCAAACGCTTTCGCGCCAAGGCATCCAAGGCCAAGCAGGTGCAGAGTCGCTTGAAAGCCATAGAGCGCATGCCACAGGTCGCGCGAGTGCACCTCGATACGCCTTACACGTTCACCTTCGAGGCCGGCAAGATGTCGCACCCACTCATCAGCTTGCGCGACGTCGATCTCGGCTACGCTGACCGGGTGGTGGTGGCCGGTATTCGCCAATCCATCATACCCGGCGCACGTATTGGCGTGCTGGGACCCAACGGTGCGGGGAAATCTACCTTCCTGAAGTGCTTGGAAGGCACCCTCGAGCCACTCGCCGGAGAGCTGCTGAGGGGACGCCATGCCAGCGTGGGTTATTTCGCCCAACATCAGCTCGAAGAGCTCGACGGACAAGCATCCGCACTACGGCACATCCAGATCGCCAGGGAGGCTTGGCGAGAGCAGCAGGTTCGCGATTACCTCGGTACCTGGGGCTTCGGCGCCGACTTGGTCAGCCGCCCTGCTGCAAGCCTCTCCGGCGGTGAGAAGGCACGTCTCGTGCTGGCGCTGATTGCGTTGGCCAAGCCCGCGCTCTTGGTGTTGGACGAGCCGACCAACCATTTGGATCTGGACATGCGCGAAGCCCTGGTTCGTGCGTTGCAGGCATACCCGGGCGCGCTGATTCTCGTCGCCCATGACCGCAGCTTGCTGACGCGGACCGTAGACGACCTTTGGCTCATCGACGGCGGTCAGCTCAGTGTCTACCGAGACGATCTGGAGGCCTATTCCGCCTCGCGGACAGTCGTTGATAACGCTACGACGCCAAGCAAGCCGGACGCCAGCAAACGCGCCAAACGCCAGGCCGCAGCCGAGCGCCGCGCCGCGTTGAAACCGCTGACCGATCAGCTACGGCAGTTGGAAAGCGAGATCGAGAAGGTCACGCCGGAACTCAAAGCCATCGAAACCCGACTGGCGGACCCGGATGTCTACCGATCGACCCCGGCGGCCGAATTGGACGAGACACTGAAGATCGCCGCAAAGCTGCGCCACCGACTGCAAAACGCGGAGCACCAATGGCTGGAGGTAACGGAACAGCTGGAAGGCTTATAGTCGGGTTCGAACTTAATCGTCGTCCACGATCACTTCGATTTCACCGTTGCCGTCCTTCTCGATGCGAATGACCCTGACATGGTCGCCGTGCGGGAGCCCACCGAACATGAAGCTACGCGGCGCCACCGTGACGTTGCGCTTGCGTTGCTGACGCATGATCTGGGCGTCGATATCGCTCTTCGCTCGAGCGATCGTCCGGCGTGCGTCTCGGGCAGACTCCGGTGCTTCGCCGTCAAGCTCCAATATAACGTCGCCACTCTTCAGCTCACTGTCCTCAGGAGCCTCCAACACCAAGACACCTTCATCGACGCCAAAGTACTCGCCGAGATCTCCATTCATATCGGTCAACAAGGGGCCTTTACCGCTCAATACGCGTTGACGCAGCATGCCGATATCGCCCCAATTGAAATCGAAGTCGAAGGCGTTACCGAAGCTGGAGAAACTATCGTCGAGAATATAAGCAATGTGATCGGAACGCGTCTGCGTGATCACCACGGCGTCATGCAACTCGCCATTCCGTTCGTATTGCAACGCCACGGATTCACCCGGCTCGACCGACTTCATGAACTTCGATAGCGCTTCGTAGCCATCATCGTCGTCGAGGCGCACATCGCCGACGACGAGCAACTTGTCGCCAGACTTGAGACCGGCATCGGCCGCACCGCTGCCCGGTGTGACGCCCACCAGCGCAACGCCGTCCGCAGAGTCGCCGCCGCCCAGCAGCACACCCAGCATGGCGCGTTTGGTGAAGAAGGCACTGGCTTGGCCATAGGCTTGGCGGCTCGTCTCAAAGGTTCTCTCGTGCAGCTCCGCAAGCCGCCGAGCCGCTTGGTCGAGCTGCTTGCGGGCCTCTTCAAGCCGCGCTTCGAGCTCTTCGTTGTAGTAGTCGCTCTCCGACCTACCTTCGCCGGCCGACACCAAACCCGTTGCAAAGGTCAGTAGAAGTGCGCCTAAGAGGGTTCTCGCTAGTTTGGGATACCTCATTTTCATCTCCTAAAATACCGCTGGTCGCAGCGCTTGTCCGCGCTGCACTGCGTGTAGGTTTTCCAACAACTCGACGCGCGTTCGCCACAACTTGGCCTGGCGAGTCGGGTCGATCGACTCTTGTTCATAAAGCCTCAACAGCTCTGAATCGACATCGGCAATGCGGTACGCGAGCGCCTGTTGGCTTGGCGTACCGACGCCGAATCCAACCGGCAGCACAACCTCGCTTTCCAGCTGCTGGGAACGGCTCATCAACGCCGAAAGACCGTTGCCGGACGCATTGAAGCCGTTTTCCGGCCCGTCGAACGGGTTCATGACTACGATCCCCAGCGTCGTGGCCAAAAACACGGCGGCCGCCGTTGCGAGTGGGAACGGCATCCACCGCTTCTTTACCCCGCTACGCGTTCGTCGTATGGCACGCCATACTTCCGGCGGCGGCTCGATGCCCGGCAACTCGCGCATGTCGTGTTTGATGGCACGCAGCTGATTCAGCGTCTCACGTGCCTCCGCGCTCGCTGCGATCTCGTCGGCTAGCTCGAGATCGAGTGGCTCGCCGTCACGATGTGCAAGCAGGTCGGATATGGCTAACGGTGGCTTTTTCATAGCTTCCTCCAAACTCCCCGAGCAGCTTTGCATAGCCCCGGGCGAGCTGGGATTTTGAGTAACTGGGTTTGTGGCCGGTTAGGCTGGCTATTTCTTTGTGGGTGTAACCTTCCACGTCGTGCAACCACACGACCAAGCGTGTTTCCGGACCGAGACTCGCCAGCGCGCGCTCGACATCGGACAGACCCTCCATGCGTTGGCTGCTGCTGACATGGTCCTCGGCTTCTTCGACGAACGTGGAAGTACGCCGTTTGTGCCAGGGCGAGCGCAACCGCATCAAACAATGGTTGACCGCGACTTTACGCAACCAACCGACAACCGCTTCCGCCGACCGTAGCTTACCCGCCTGCTCGAGGAGCTCGACGAACGTATCCTGCAAGACTTCCTGCGCTAAACCGCGATCCTGCAGAATCCTTTGGGCGAGGCCCAAAATAGCCGGGGCCAACAACCGGTATGCGTCGGCCTGCGCAGTTCTATCCCCGCGTTGCAATCCCATCGTGGTTTGCGGGTCGAGTTCGATGTCGGCAAAGGCGGCCATATGTCTATAGATGCATCAGCGCACAAAAGGGTCGCAAGCAAAGACAAAAAAAGTTGTCTTCAGCGGGCGGCAGGCCGGCTTTCCGCTGTTGGCTCTTCTGCTTGATAGATGGACGGCTCGTCGTTGGTCTCCTCAGTGATGCGCCGCCCGAGGGCCGGATACACGGGGATGTCCGCATCGGCCAGCGGCGGCATCTTGATCTTGCGTTGCATGGCCGCTTCCAGATAGGGGCCGAGCTCCTGCAGTTTCGCCGCTTCGCGCTCGGCCTCGCGTGCCTTGAATTCAGGCATGACCTTCTCGGCAAACAACTCGAGGGATTCACATATGTGCGCGTGCTCGTTCATGCCCGCCTGCTGGATAAAGGTGACCTGATCGACACCACAGGCCTCGAATTTCCTGAGATGTTCGCGCAAATCGTCCGGGGTACCAATGCCCCCTCGACCGCCGCTCAACGCTTGCGTTGCATCACCAAAGATCTCGTCGAGTTTGGGTCGATGGACATCTTGGAACTGCTTCCACAAATCGGTGCGCCCCGGTCTATGTTCACCGAACCCGTACAGGCTACCCAGAGCAAAGCCGAAAAATTCGAATCCTTCGAGGCCGCGCGCAACCGCGGTTTCACGGTCTTCGTGGCACGAGAAGCTCGATACCATGCAGATATTCGGGTTGATAGCATGGCCAATGGGCACACATTCTTCGCTCTTGATGATGCCGTAGTACTCATCCACCCACGATTGCGCCTCGGCCGGATCGACGAATGCAAAGGTCAATGCGCCGATGCCCATGCGCGCCGCCATGCGAATGGTTTGCCGCTGCGAACAAGCCACCCACAAGGGCGGATGAGGCCGCTGCACAGGTTTCGGAACGACGTTGCGACACGGCATCTCGAAGTACTGGCCCTGATATCCGGGGTACGGGTCCATCGCCAACATGTTGCATATCTGCTCGGTCGCTTCCAGGTAGATCTTGCGCTTCTCTGCAACCGGTACACGAAAACCACCAAGCTCGAGTTCGGCCGAGGACTCGCCGGTACCGAACTCCACGCGGCCTCCAGAGACCAGATCCAAGGTGGCGATGACCTCTGCCGTCCGCGCCGGGTGGTTGTAACCGGGAATCACCTGGCGAATACCGTGACCGAGACGAATGTTCTTGGTGCGCTGGGAGCAGGCGGCGAGGAACACTTCCGGTGCGGACGAATGGGAATATTCTTCCAGAAAGTGGTGCTCTACCTCCCACGCGAAATCGATGCCGAGCCGATCGGCGAGCTCAACCTGGTCGAGCGCTTCCGCAAACAACCGTTGCTCGGCGCCCTCGTCCCACGGCCGCGGTAGTTGATGCTCATAAAAGATCCCAAATTTCATGTGTCCTCCTTCTCAAGCCCTAACCTTATCATGCGAGCCGCAACTCGAACGTTCGTTCTGGTAGTATGTTGCCTATGGCGAGCCCAAAATCTAGGAAAGAAGTTCTTATAGATCAATTGGTTGCCGTCTTCAGAGCCAGAGGCTACGAGGGCGCGACGCTGACCCAGCTGGCCAAGGCGACGGGCCTCGGCAAGGCATCTCTATACCACCACTTTCCCGGCGGCAAGGCGGAGATGGCTTCCGTGTTGCTGCGCCATGCGGTTGCCGAGCTACAGCAGAAGGCATTTCGGCATCTCACAACCAAACGCGACCCATTGGTTCGCATCACCAACTTCATCGCCGGTTTCGACGACTACGCCGAGCAAGGCAATACCCACTGCCTGGTCGCCGTGCTTGCCCAAGGATCTGCAGCAGAAACCCACGGCAGTCACATCGCACAGCAGTTCCAGGACTGGCAAGCGTCCATCGCGCAAGTCTTCGAAGAGTCCGGGATGAAACCGAAGAAAGCCAAGCGCGCGGCCGCGTCGCTATTATCGGAGCTGTACGGCAGCCTGCTGCTCGCCAAGCTCAACAACGATCCGAGCGTTTTTCAGCGTGCCGTCAAGCGGCTCACCAAGACTTATTCCGCTCAATAACCGCCACTTCCGACAATCCCTTGGATTGCCTTAAACTGATGGCCGACAAAGGTTTGAGGATCACCAATGGCGCGCCGTTTTCCCGCGACCCGCATGCGCCGCAATCGCGGCCACGAATTTTCGCGCCGCCTGACGCGCGAGAACGAGTTGACCGTCAACGACCTCATCTACCCCCTATTCGTGATCGAGGGCGCAACCCAGGCGGTACCCGTCGAGTCCATGCCCGGTATCGAGCGTTACTCTATCGATCTCCTCGTCAAAGAAGCGGAAGTCGTCGCCCGACTGGGCATTCCCGCGGTCGCGTTGTTCCCCAACATCGATGCGAGCCTACGCAGCCTCGACGGGGTTGAAGCCTGGAATCCCGAAGGGTTGATCCCACGTGCGGTGCAAGCCGTCAAAAAGGCCGTTCCCGAACTGGGCGTCATCACGGACGCCGCTCTCGACCCGTACACGACCCACGGCCAGGACGGCATTGTCGATGACGTCGGCTACGTGCAAAACGACGTGACCATCGAGGCGTTGTGCAAACAGGCAGCCGTTTGCGCGGCCGCCGGCAGCGATATCATTGCCCCTTCCGACATGATGGATGGGCGGGTCGGCGCCATTCGCGAAACCCTCGATGCGGGGGGCCACGTCAACACCCAGATCATGGCCTACTCGGCCAAGTATGCCTCGTCCTACTACGGGCCGTTCCGCGATGCGGTTGGCTCGAGCGCAACGCTTGGCGGCGGCGACAAGTTATCCTACCAAATGGACCCGGGCAACTCGGACGAAGCCCTTCAGGAGATTGCGCTGGATCTCGAAGAAGGCGCCGACATGGTAATGGTCAAACCGGGCATGCCTTATCTGGACATCATCCGCCGAGTGAAATCCGAGTTTGGCGTACCCACCTTCGCCTACCAAGTGAGCGGTGAATATGCAATGCACATGGCCGCAATCAACAATGGCTGGCTGAACGAAGCGGTGATTCATGAGTCGCTTTTGTGTTTGAAACGGGCGGGAGCCGATGGCATCTTGACCTACTTCGCCAAACACGCGGCCTCCAAGCTGCAATAAACGCTTTTAGTCGATGGCGGACGGGGACTAATGGTAAGCGCAGCACAACTCTGCATAACCGCAACCCTGCCTTCATGGTAAACTCGCCCGCCTTACACTTGACCGGAGACCTCTGCGCATGAGCGACAACATCGTGCACACCAGTGACGCCGAATTCGATGCCGACGTGTTGCAGTCCGACAAGCCTGTGCTGGTGGACTACTGGGCCGAATGGTGTGGTCCCTGCAAGATGATCGCGCCCATCCTCATCGAGATCGCCGGCGAATACAGCGATCGTTTGAAGGTCTGCAAGATCGACATCGACGCTAATCAGGAGACGCCACCCAAATACGGCATACGCGGCATTCCAACGCTCATGCTGTTCAAGGACGGTGAGGTGGAAGCGACCAAAGTCGGCGCATTGAGCAAGTCTCAGCTAGCCGCGTTCCTGGACAGTAATATTTAGTGTCCTGTCCCCAGAAGCAACCCAACAGGCATCCTCCTCGGCGCTTGACGACAGCCACCAAGACACTACACTGAGGGTCATGAGGTGGGCACAACACCTCGCGCCAATCGTCTCTTAAGTCAAACCACCCTTTCCACAACCCGTAGACCGTCCGGAAGACCTTAGAGAAGAACGCTTTCCTTAAGTGGAGTAACCAGCGCACCGATTGGGTTGTCCGCAATTCTCGTTTTCAAACCACGCGCAAAAAAAGCAGCTAATCATGACGACGAACCTAACAGATCTCAAACGCAAGAAAGTGGCGGAGCTGATCGATATGGCCCGCGATATGGGTCTCGACAACTTGGCCCGCTCTCGCAAACAAGAAGTGATTGCCGCCATCGTACGCAAACAAGCGAAAGCCGGCGAGGACATCTACGGGGAAGGCACTCTGGAAATTCTGCAAGACGGTTTCGGATTCTTGCGTTCAGCCGACAGCTCCTACCTCGCCGGACCGGACGACATCTACGTCTCACCGAGTCAGATTCGGCGCTTCAACTTGAGGACCGGTGACAGCTTGGCGGGCAAGATCCGTCCCCCTAAAGACGGCGAACGCTACTTCGCCATGCTGAAGGTCGATCAGATCAATTTGAGCGAACCAAATTCCAAGCAACACAAGGTTCTCTTCGAGAACCTAACACCGCTGTTCCCGGACGAGCGCATGGTGTTGGAACGCGGCAACGGTAGTACGGAAGATCTGACCGCGCGCATCATCGATTTGATCGCGCCCGTCGGCAAGGGCCAGCGCGCGCTGATCGTGTCGCCACCCAAGGCCGGCAAGACGCTGGTGCTACAGAACATCGCTACGTCGGTCGCCAGCAACAACCCCGATACGACCCTGATCGTGCTGCTCATCGACGAACGCCCGGAAGAAGTGACCGAGATGTCACGCCTGGTACAAGGCGAGGTGGTCGCTTCCACCTTTGACGAACCGCCATCACGTCACGTGCAGGTGGCCGAGATGGTCATCGAGAAGGCCAAACGGCTGGTCGAACACCAAAAAGATGTCGTGATTCTGCTCGACTCCATAACGCGCCTGGCGCGCGCTTACAACACCATCGTGCCTTCGTCCGGCAAGGTCCTGACCGGTGGCGTGGACGCCCATGCGCTGGAGCGACCCAAGCGCTTCTTCGGCGCCGCACGCAACATCGAGGAGGGCGGCAGCCTCACCATCGTGGCCACCGCGCTGGTCGACACCGGCTCGAAAATGGACGAGGTGATCTACGAAGAATTCAAAGGCACCGGCAACCAAGAGCTGCATCTCGAGCGCAAGATCGCGGAGAAACGCGTCTACCCGGCCATCAACATTCGCCGCTCTGCAACCCGACGTGAAGAACTGTTGATGGGCGAAGAAGAGTTGCAGCGGGTGTGGATCCTGCGGAAGCTGTTGCACGACATGGACGACATCTCCGCGATTGAATTCTTGATCGACAAGCTCAAAGACACGAAGACCAACCATGAATTCTTCTCGTCTATGCGCAGTAGGTAGTCGATCATCTGCGCGCCGAGCAACGCGTGACGGCGCTCGAGTCAGACGTTTTCGCCTACAGCCCTGGGGGCTGAGGTCGGCAAGGGTAGTTCCGGTAAGTTGACGTAGGCACGAGACAGATACTCGCCCCCGCGCTCGGTCTCGCCGAGCGCCGTGCACAAGCGGCCGAGCTCTCCATAAACCTCTTGCGAGCGCTGCAAACGCAAGCTTGCCTCCAAATACTCCCGGGCCTTGGGCCACTCACTATTCATCATGCTAATGCGGCCAAGTGCAAGCAGCAAAGACGCGTCGTTGGGGCGTTGCTTGAGCCACCCCTCGGCCACCACCAACTGGTATTCCGGGCTGTCCGTGACGACCTGGCCGTAGAGGCCGACCAGCACTTCGTTCCAGCCCCGGTTCAACCCGTCGCGTAACACGCCTTCCGCCGCGTTCGGCGCCTCGAGCTCCAACATGCGCTTCACACAGGCCTCGATGAGCACCGGATCGCGTTTGAGATCTTTGGGTACCGACTTCCATAGCGCCTCGATGTTGTCGACTTCTGCCAACCGTTTAGACCACGCCAGCGTCTGCATGGCATTCAAACTATCCACGTCGACGAGTTTGATCTTCTTCAAATCTGGCGCGATCTTGATGAGCGAAGGCCAATCTCCGAGTTCTTCATAGCACGTGCTGAGCATCCGTAACACCAGGGGGTGTTTCGGAGATTCTTGGCGCAGCTGCAAAAGCGTCGCGAGGCATTGTTCCCACTGGGCCTTGGCCATCTGTAGCTGGGCTTGGGTCAAGCCCACCGCAAAACGCGATCCCGGAGTGGTTTCATGCGCCTGACGCAACAGATCGTCGCGCTCTTCGGTCAGCCCGAGTTCATGGGCGGCTCGCGCCGCGTTGAGATAGTTGATGAGCGGCGTGTTGGCACGTGCTGCCGCGTTCAAAAGCAAGCGCTTGGCCTCCGCCCACTCGCCCTCCGCCATCAATAAAAGACCTTGCACCGTCTGTACACGGGCGCCTTGCGCGCGGCGCTGGCGATTCCACTCGCTCAAACTGCCCTTGCCTTGGATTAGGCGCGCGGTGACAAACACCAAGAGGCGCACCACAAAATACAGCCCGATCAACAAGATGGCGGCGAACCACAGGCTCGTTTCCACCGCCTGCCGATCGTATACGACCAACAAGTAGCCCGGGTCACGTACCATGAGGGTACCGACCAAACCGCCAAGCACGATCGCTACGATCAGCGTCACCAGGCCGGTTCTCACGAGCTTCCCCGCCTCGCCTTCAAGAGCTCATTGAGCGACCCGGAAACATCCGGACCCTGCAGCTCGAGCTGCACGCCACGCAATGCTTCCAGTGCAAGAACGGTGTCGATCACTTGCGGATCTGTCGTATCGAGGTAAGCAAGCACCCACTCCAAGGCCGTATCGAGACTCGTCTCGAAGACCACCTGCTGGCTTTTCAGCGCGGCCAGCTGCGCCTGCTCCAGCATCAACCGCAAATTCAGATCGAGGTAAGTGGCTTCTTCCGGGGCGAGCAGCGGCACGACGTTCTGGTCGAGGCGACGAAATCGCAGCAGGCTTCGGAACTCGGTCGCCAGCGAGTCGAGAAAGCCGCTTGGGCTATCCGTTTTCTGCAACCGTGGTGGTTCCACCAACGCATACTCCGGCACCGCCAACGCCAACATCTCCAGCTGGCGTTTGACCGCATCGAGTCTCAAGTACAGGCCTTGCACATCGATCGTGGTGACCTGTTGCAGGTTGAGTATCTCGTCGGCAAGCTCGGCCCGGACCGCATGCACCGAAAAATCGTCGAGCTCGAGCAATATCTGATCGGCCGCCTCCAGAAGATCCAACGCCGCACTGAAGTCTTGCTCCATCAGCACCCGATGGTTAGCCACGCGCAATAGGTACTCGACCTCGGCCAACTTCCATTCGCGTTCGGACGGTGGTCCTTGATTGGCCAGTTCGTTCAACGTTTGAATCAACGACCTTTCGGTCTCAGCAAGACGTTCGTCCTGCTGCGTCTTGAGATCGGCGGTTGCTTGCCGCTGCGCAGTTTCAAGTGCGCGGAAATCGATACGCAGCTGATTTTGCTCGCTGCGCGCTACGGCGAGTTCCGCGGCGAGCTTCGAGCTCGAATCTTGCAGGATGAGCGCGTAGTAAAGGTAGCCGAAACCTGCAAGCCCCGCCAACGCAAACAAGATCGCGAACACGCCGACCGCTCGTCCGCCCATTCGGCTCACGGTAACGGGTGGTGCTTCGGCTTCGTCGGATTCGGTCACGGTAACGACTCGCTACTCCTCGGCTAGTTGGCGCAATCCCTCGAGGACCGCATCACTGTCCGCCCCCCGGCAATCGTGGACGTTGCGCATGCCGAGCTTCGGCGCAAAGGCGGCGACTCGGCTCGAGGGCACCAACACCGGTACGTCCATGCTGCCGCCCGCCGCGAACCATACCTGCACGGCGTACTCGAATCCATCGCCACTGGACACAACGATCGCATCGATGGACCCCGTCACCAGCCCAGCAGGCGTCAGGGGGGCTCGCTCGTAGACGTCGAGCCTTTCGACAGCGGCCCCGCGTGAGGCAAGTTCAGATTGCAGTGCGTCGCGCCCGCCACGGCCACTGACGATCAGCACTGTCCGATCAGCCACGTCGCCCAAGGCGTTGACGAGGCCTTCGGAATCTGCCTGGGACGGTGTTCGGGAGGCCACCCCTAGCCGCTCGAGCGCACGCTGGGTCTGGATACCGATTGCGAAAGCCTGATCGACGAGCCCGACCAATGACGCGCCGCCATGCTGCACACCGTGTACCGAAAGAAACACGCCGAGCTCGAAACGTTGTGCCGGGAGGATGAACTCCAAGCCCCGTATGGCGATGACCGGTGCCTTCAAGACCGAATGACCCTGTGTGGCCAGCGCGTCAGCAAGGGTGGTTGCACCCGGTTCGGAACGCGTGACCCAAATACGCATGACGGCTAGACGACGAGTTGACTCAGCAGACGATCGGCCCCTTGATCGCGCAGCGCTGCCACCACGGTCTGACTCAACACCTTGCCTTCAGTGCCGCGCGCCTCAGCACGCAGCAGCGTCCGTCCGTCCGGCGATGCGAGCAGCGCGCGAAGATACAGGCTGTCATCCACCAACTCCGCGTACGCACCCAGGGGCATGCTGCAATCAGCCCCAAGACCAGCGGCGACGGCACGCTCCGTCGCTACACAACGGTGTACGCCGGCATCGTTCAACGAGCCGACCAGGCTCACTACGGTTGCATCATCGGCTAGACATTCGATGCCGAGCGCGCCCTGACCCGCGGCTGGCAGACTGACGTCGATGTCGAGATGGTCA
>JAPUIA010000019.1 GCA_027297435.1 Gammaproteobacteria bacterium
GCATCGGTGATGCGGCGGAACGCCGGGATGACAGCGTCGTCGGAATGGCGGAAGTTGCCGCGGGTGAGCACCGCCGTCGGATGAACCGGTATCGGCTCGACGACGATCATCGCCGCGCCACCGCGGGCGCGCTCCTCGTAGTACGCGCGGTGGCGCTCCCCGGGCATACCGGCTTCTGCCATGTTGGCCGTGTGGGCGCCGAAGACGAGCCTGTTCTTCAACGTCTTGTGACGCAGCGCGAGCGGCTCAAAGAGATGAGGGAAGCGTTGCGACATGACCGATCCACCTCACATGTTCGACGCCGTCGACGCGCCGGCCCGGGACAGCGGGACGAGGCTGCAGCGCGCTTTCATGATACGCCGCGCACCGCCATGAAATTGTATATTTGGGACAAAATCTGGTAGCCTACACAGTGTGGAAACGGGAGAATCGACCATGTCCAAATGGCGTCGTGACTATAGTTTTCTCGCGTCACGAAAGGACCCGCCTGACATCGAGCCGCCGTTGCGCGTCGGCATCGCCCCGACTCCGGATTTCACTCTAATGTCGCTTTCGTGCCTTGTCGAATTCCTCCGTCTTGCCGGCGATGAGTCCGACTTCAGCCGACAAATCTACTGCAGCTGGTCACTTCTCTCGCACGACATGGAGAAAATTCGGGCGAGTTGCGGATTCGAGATCTCGCCGACGGCGACGTTCGACGATCCGACGAACTATGACTACGTCGTCGTTCTGGGCGGAATCCTTCATTCGTCACTGAAGGTCCCCGACGCACTCTACGAATTCGTCCTCGAGGCGGTGCGCCAGCGTGTGCCGATTGTCGGTCTTTGCACCGGCCAATTCATCATGGCAGAACTAGGGCTGATGTCGGGGCGACGATGTGCGGTTCCCGCTGTGATGGAACCGGCCATGCGCGTGCTGTTCCCAGAGATTATCACAGTAACCGATTCGCCGATCGTACGGGACGGCCCCTATTTGACGTGTCCTGGTGGTGTTGCGGCCATAAACCTTGCCATGGCGCTGGTCGGCGAGCATTGCGGCATGTCCCGCGTCCACAAGGTGTTGCATACCCTGTTGGCCGACCAGGGTTTCGCCGAGGTGAACGCGACCGTTCGAGAAGATGATGAACTCGGTATGAGCTTCCTCGACCGCCGAGTCGTTTCAGCGATTGGCGTGATGCGTCAACACCATTACGACACGCCCACCATCGCCGAGGTCGCGCACCGGGTAGGAACGACGGAGCGGCAACTGACTCGTCTATTCCGCCGACACCTGCGAATACCACCCGGTAGATACTGGCGAGATATGCGGCTGCGTTCCGCGCACTGGATGGTGGTGAACACGGACCGATCGGTCACGCAGATCGCCTATGAATGCGGATTCACGGACAGTTCGCACCTCATCCGCTGGTTCAAACGCAAATTCGGATCATCGCCGACGAAGTTGCGGCGCCTACACGATGATCTCAGCGTTCACTGATCGTTAGCCTGCCTGCCCATGACGAGCGCTAGGGCGGAAATGAGTGCGCGCCCCAATAGTTGGCGGCGTCAATTGGCGTTTTCCTCGCGCCTTTTCGAACTGCGTTTTCCTACCAATCTTTGTCCGAAATCTACAATCCTGTGGCGGAGCCATAAGTAACCTAGTGCGGTGAACATGTCCTAGATGGACTGGACAATAGCGAGGGAGGCTTCAATGGTCGATAGCGACAGAGAGCACGCGTACATTCCCAAATTGAAGCAGCAATTCGCCGAAGGCAAAGTCGATCGCCGCGAATTCGTCAGGACGGCGACATTACTGGGTCTTTCGGCGAGCGCGGCGTATGGCTTCGTCGGCAAGGTGACGGGCAGAAGCTTTGTTTCGAAGGCCAAGGCGGCAATGCCCAAAGGAGGCACGATTCGCATTGGCATGAAGGTCCCTGACCTGAGCAAGCCGCACAACTACGAGAGGGGACCCGACAGCACCAATGCGCGTCAGGTGATCGAGTATCTGACGAAAACCGGCCAGGATAACATCACACGGCCCTACCTGCTCGAGAGCTGGGAGCCGAGCGACGATTTAAAGACCTGGACGCTGCATGTGCGTAAGGGCATCAAGTGGCACAACGGCCGCGACTTCACCGCCGACGACGTAATCTGGAACATCAGGCACGTGCTGGATGCCGAGGTGGGCTCCTCGGTACTCGGCCTGATGAAGGCCTATATGCTCGAGGAATACGAGACGGGAGAAAAGGACGAAGAAGGCAACGCGAAGAAGTCGACACGATTGTGGGACGCCAACGCCATCGAGAAGGTCGACGACTTCACCGTCAGGCTGAACGCCAAAGCGGCTCAGCTCGCGGTTCCGGAGCATTTTTTTCACTACCCCTTCGGCATCCTCGACCCCGAAGAAAATGGACAGTTCGGCGTCGGCTCGAACGGAACCGGCGCCTTCGATCTGGTCGAGTTGAATACGGCGCAGAATGCCGTTTACAGGGCGCGCAAGGACTATTGGGGTGATGGCCCCTACATCGACGAGCTGAAGTTCATCGATCTCGGCGACGACCCGTCGGCCGGCGTAGCGGCTCTTGCCTCGAAGCAGGTGCACGGGCTGTACGAGACGTCGGTTGTCCAGATCGACGCGCTCAAGCAGTTGTCCCACGTTCAAATGTATCAGGTGCCAACAGCCACGACCTTTATCATTCGTGGCAAGATGACCCGTAAGCCGTTCGATGACCCGCGCGTACGTCTCGCGATTCGCTTGGCCATTGATCCGGCCAAGTGCGTGGAGGTGGCGGTGCGCGGGTTAGGTCTGCCTGGTGAGCATCACCACGTCTGCCCGATCCACCCGGAGTATGCGAAGCTGCCGCCGTTCAAGCGCGATGTCGCTGAAGCGAAGAGACTCTTGGCGGAGGCCGGATACCCGGACGGTCTTGATCTCGAAATTGTCACGCGCTCTGATCCCGCAGTCTACCCCATCGCTACACAGGTGATGGTCGAACAGTGGAAGGATGCGAATATTCGCGTGAAGATCAAACTCCTGCCCGTTCTGCAGTACTGGGAGAGCTGGGACAAGGTTCCGTTCGGTGGTACCGACTGGTTGCACCGGCCGCTGGGCATCATGGTCCTCGGACTTGCCTACCGCTCGGGCGTGCCGTGGAACGAGTCGGAGTACTCGAATCCGAAGTTCGACGAGCTCCTTGCCAAGGCCGAAGGGATGGCTGACGTCGAAAAGCGCCGCGAGGTGATGGCCGAGATTCAGAAGCTGATGCAAGAGGACGGGCCGATCGCGCAGCCGTTATGGATGTCGCTGGTCACCGTCTTCGACAAGCGGGTAAAGGGCTTCAACATGCATCCGACCTCGTACATATTCGGTAACGAACTCGCCATTGAAAGTTGATTCTCCCTGATCTGCCGGCCCCCATCGTTCACGGTGGGGGCCGGGATTTGCGGGGACCACTATTGGTTTGTTGGGTAGCAGGGTGGGGCGAAGGAACCCAAAATTGTCCAAAATTTTTGTGGGTTATACAGTGAAAATTGCGGAAATTCACATCTACCAGCACGACTTGCCTGTCGTGGGACCCGCCTACAAAATGTCGCTTTCGCAAGTGACCAAACTCGACACCACCATTGTCGAAGTGGTCACAAACACCGGCATTTCGGGATTCGGCGAGACATGCCCAGTCGGTCCCACATACCAGCCGGCCCACGCGGCAGGCGCGCGAGCAGCAATTGCTGAGATTGCCCCGCATCTGATTGGTCTTGAACCCCTGACTATCGGTACGGTCCAACGGCGCATGCACCAGGCCCTTGCCGGCCACAACTATGCTAAGGCGGCCCTTGACATTGCACTCTGGGATATAGCGGGCAAAGTGCATGGCATGCGGGTGTGCGATTTGCTAGGCGGTGCTGCGCGAGAACGGGTCCAAAGCTATTATGCTGTCGGTATCGACGAACCGGACGAGGTCGCCCGTGTGGTTCGCGATAAGCAGGGCGAAGGGTTCGTACGCTTGCAGATCAAGGTTGGCGGTCGTAATGTCGCGCAAGACATCGAGGTCGTCCGTAAGGTCTTTGAGGTCAGAGATCCGGCGGTCAGCATCACCCTCGACGCCAACCGAGCCTGGACAACGCGTGACGCGATACAACTTTCGATGGCTTGCTCGGATCTCGATTTCGTCATGGAGCAACCCTGTGCAACCTATGACGAGGTCAAATCCATCAAATCACTAGTCCGCCACCCCATTTATCTTGACGAGAACACTGTCGACCTCAATATGATCATGCGGTCAATTTATGACGGTGTCGCGGATGGCTTCAGCATGAAAACCACCCGGGTTGGCGGTCTAACCAACATGCGCACCATCCGCGAAATCTGCCAGGCCACCAACCGGCCACTGTCCTGCGATGACAGTTGGGGCGGCGACATCATCGCCGCGGCGTGCCTCCATATCGGAGCGACCGTCCCTCCCAACCTATCGGAAGGCGTTTGGATAGCCGACCCATACATCGAAGGCAACTATGACCCCGAGAACGGCATTCGCCTCAAGGATGGCTGGCTCGACGTGCCCAAAGGCCCGGGGCTCGGTATTGTGCCGGACAAGAGCCTGTGGAGCACGCCACAATCGTTCGCTTGAGAGGTAGCACGAATCTGAAAAACACCTTGCGCTCAACTTTGAACCTGGGACTGCGCGAGGCACCGTTCGAGGCCTCATTCAGCGTGGGGTCTACGGCAAGGCCATTGCCGAGTTCGCCGCGGACATGACGTCACCGACCATCGAGACATTGAAGGCCAAGACGCCGCCCAGCCGCGCTTTCCCGAGGTTCATCATGGAGCCCGGGGTCAAGTGGAACACGGGTTTCCGCCTCCTTATGGCGGGCCCGGAAGTCTAGAAACCATCAGCCAACAGAGAGGGAAGACATGACCGACATTCGCGGAATTTGCCTCGCTATGCAGACCCCCTTCGACGAAGCGGGCAACGTCGACTACGACCGTTGGGAAGCGCTCATCGACGCCTACCTGGATACCGGTATGCACGGCTTCGTCCTGAGTTCCGGGACCGGCCAGCACGCCTACCTGACCGAAGCCGAATGCAACAAGTTGTTCGAGCTAGGCGTCAAGCGCATCGATGGGCGGGCGACGGTGATTTGTCAAACCTCAGCGCTCAACGTCGACGAAGTGGTTCGCCGCTCCAAGGCCGCCCAGGACCTGGGGGCCGATGCCATCATGGTTCTGCCGCCATATATGGAGGGCCCGACCCATGATGATGGCATCGTCGCTTTCTACCAGCGGGTCAACGACGCCGTTTCGGTCGACATCATCGGCTACAACATCCCGCAGGCCGCTGGTATCGAGCTCTCGCCCGAGCTTTTCACGCGCCTGAACGAGCTCGAGCACTTCAACTACATCAAGGACAGTGCGGGCGACTTCGCTAAGCAGCAGGCGCTGCTGGCGACCGGCGGCAAGGTTCTCAACGGCGCCGATCTCAATACACCGTTTTCGCTTATTGCCGGTTGTCCGGGCGCCATTTGGGGCGCAGCCAACTTCTGTCCGCGCGAAGCCGTGCAGCTCTACGATCTCGTGCAGGAGAAGCAGTACGACGCGGCCCTGGCGCTCTGGCGCCGTATTTTCCCGTCCGTCGCCTACTGCTGGTTCAACGACTACATCCCGGCCGTGAAGGC
>JAPUIA010000190.1 GCA_027297435.1 Gammaproteobacteria bacterium
CCTCGCTGGTTTGCGAGACCTCTCGCGAGCGAGATCTGAGGGTTGAGATCGCCCGATTTGCCACAATTCGCTGTAGCCAGGTATTGAACGACGCACGCTGTTCGAACGACTCAATTCGCTCGAAAACCATCAGCCAGGCATCCTGGACGATATCCTCAGCGTTGGCGGGTCCTGCAATCGCCCTCGCGGTCGCCAGCATGGCGCGGCTGTAGCGTGTAACGGCAAGCTGAAATGCATCGTTTTGACCAGAGCGCAGGCCCTCGATCACCGAGGTCTCGTCTTCTTGCGTCATGATTCAGGCTGTATTTATCGCTGATTGAGAAACCGACCCAATTTGGACCCAGTGATGGATGTGAAATTCCCTTCGATTCATTGCTCATTGCGTATCCAGCGTTGGGTGGTTCTGTAACGAAACGCGATCTCGTGCGTCAGTAGCGTCGAGAACGCAGAAAAGATGAAGAGACCGGCCCGTTATAAAGAGAAGCTTAGAGACGCCTATGAAAACCGGCTACCGCGTGAAGTACCGGTACGACGGCGAGATCCGCGCCGCCGAAACCCTAGAGCGCCCGGGCAAATACCCGAAGCTCGAGCTCAGGGTGGCGTCTTTCCGCAACCACCGAGTAACTGATCGCAAATAAATCACCGGAGATGAATTCCATGACTGTTCACAACGTACTCAAGCACGCTTCTCTTACGCTCATCGTTGCCGCGTTAGCGATCCCGCTTCACGTCAGCGCGAGTGAGCCGGACGGGCTGGCATCACAATTTCAGGCGACTGCCGAGGAAGCGGCAGCGAGCTTCAGAGAAGAGCTCATAGTCAACCTTGCCAAATCCATCCGGCCGCCGATGCGGCTAGATACCAATCTGTTAGTCGCAACGAACCAGCTGGAAGACGTCGACCGGAGAGAGCGACAGACGTCTCTCGATCAATTGAACGGGGCTGACTGAGCCGGCTCGTTGGTGAAGTATCGCCGCGTCTTACGCGGGGGATCACCATTCAAGACGATTGGCGTAATGATCGGGCTTTTCTCGGAATGTCTGGATGCAGTGAGGACAACGGCAGAAGTAAACTTCTTGACCCGCGATTTCTTTCTTGGTTGCCAAATGCCGTGGTTTTTCCGCTAAGCAAGTGGGGCATACAATAAAGTCACTGATCCCCGCCAGATATTTCTGCGGATCGGTAACAAATATGTCAAGGCACCCCTGGTACCTCCAAAACCATCCGTGTATCACCTGGCGCGATCACCCCGGACATAACCTCTGGAAATTTAGAGGCCACCACCGGTTGACGACTGTGCGTGCGACAGGCAATTTCTATGCAAAGAACGCCGATGCTATCGCAGCGGCGGCAGCAGCAGGGCTGGGTTTTTGCTTGTTGCCTGATTGGAACATTGCGCATGAGCTACGCCATAAACAGCTGACGCGCGTGTTGAAACGATTCGATGCCGTTCCAGCTGCCAGTCCAGTATGGGCGGTGCACACACATCAAGGACACAGCACAGGAACAACAAAGGGTAGACTGTCGGTTCATGTCGACACGTGTATTGGAGTTTGGAGGCTTGGCGGCAGGGTTCTGCGGTCGTTTGTTTCAGCACGGCGGTGCGGAAGTCGTTCGCATCGAGGACGCCGTGCCATCGGTGACGGATGCCTGGGTGTCACAAGCTGCAGTAGATGCTTTCCTACACGCGGGTAAGAAACGCGTTGCGTATCGCAATCATCAGCAGTTGCGCGACCTTGTTGCCGCAGCCGATGTCGTCGTCGCCGAAGGCATGCCGGACGAGCTGGAAGCTCTTGGCTGGGCGGAACTCGAAGGCGTTCGCGTAGCAATCACACCGTTCGGCATGACGGGTCCTCGGCGCCAATGGCACGCGAGTGCGTCCGTGCTGCTGGCGATGGGCGGCTATACGTACCTCATGGGCGATCCGGGGCGCGCACCTCTCACCCTGCCGGGACACTACACCGAGTATCAATCCGGCCAGTACGCCTACATTGGTGCGAGCGCGTGTTTGTACGGCGGTGAGGATCACGCGTTGGACGTCAGCATGCTCGAGACGGTGCTATCGCTATCGCAGATGACGACCGTAATGTGGTCGTGCAAGGGCGACGTGCGTACGCGGCACGGTTCGAGCTTTGGCATTCTGTATCCGATCAATCTCTTTCCGTGCGCGGATGGATGGTTCCACGTGAATGTCGTACCGCATTTTTGGGGGCCCTTTACGAAGATGTTGGGTCGCCCTGACCTCGAGGACGATGTCAGGTTCGCGTCGAGTCGAGGACGTATCGACAACCGGGAGGTGCTCGATGCGATCATCTTCGAAAGCCTGGGCCACAGAACCAAAGCCGAGGTGCAGAAACTCGGCGAACAGGCGCGCGTGCCTACGGGCGTACTCCAGGAGATCGACGAAGTGCTGGCCGATCCACATCTTGCCGAACGCCGGATCTGGTGCGATGTCGAAGGCATGCAATCGCCCTCGCTCGCCTATCGTTTTGACGGAGACGTGCCGCACAACTTCGTCGTGGAGCCGATCGATGGCTGATGGTCCACTCGCCGGCGTCCGCATCCTCGATCTGACCCACGTCTGGGCTGGACCCCTCGGCACGCGCATCCTAGGCGATCTTGGCGCGGAAGTTGTCAAGATCGAATCTCCCATGGGTCGCGGTCCGGGTACCAAACCCCCGCCCGGAACCGGCATCTACTTGGGCGGCGACCCCGGCGAGGATCCGTGGAATAGACAGGGTGTGTTCGTGAAGCTCAACCGCAATAAAAAGAGCGTCGCGATCGACCTCAAGGCGGCCGCTGGGCGTGAAACGTTCCTCGAACTTGTCGGTGTTGCCGACGTCGTTATCGAGAACTTCAGCGCTCGCGCCATGCAGTCGTTGAACCTTGCGTATGCAGTATTGCGCGAGGCCAACGATCAGATCATCTACATAGCGATGCCCGGCTACGGCACGACTGGCCCGTACAGTCAGTGGGTAGCCTACGGACCTTCGGTGGAGCCGATGACGGGGCTTGGTGCCATTATGGGCTATGGTCCGGACGAGCCACGCAATTCTGCGATCGCGTTGCCCGACGCCATCAGCGGGGTCAGTGGTGCCGCAGCGGTCGTCACCGCACTCAATCGACGGCGCGAGACCGGGCTCGGTGCTTTCGTTGAGCTGTCCTTGCACGAGGCGGGGGTCAGCTTTCACGGCGACTTCCTGTTGGAAAAGCAACTCGGTCACGATCCCAAGCCGATCGGCAACGATCAT
>JAPUIA010000191.1 GCA_027297435.1 Gammaproteobacteria bacterium
TTGAGGTCCGCGCCCGGGCAGAAGCCGCGGCCCGCGCCGGTCAGGATGAGCACGCGGACGTCGCCGCGCTTGGCGACGGTTTCCAGGCAGTCGTGTGTTTCGACCAGCATGCGGTTGGTCATGCCGTTCATCCGCTCCGGCCGGTTCAGCACCAGGCGGCCTATACCATCGCTCGCTTCGAATAGGATGGTTTCATACATGCGATTACTCCTCGCCCAACCGGGCGAATCGGGGTGCGCGTTTCTCGAGCAGTGCATTCGCACCTTCCGCCGCATCGGGCGCGGCCACGAAACGGTTGGTCGACTCTTGTGCTTCGCGTAGCGCGCTCACCAAGTCTGAGCCGACGTGCCGATACACAAGCCGCTTGGTTTCGGCAATGGCCGCGGGGGCCGACGTTACCGCAAGTCGTTCGATGTACTCCCGGGCGGTATCGATCAATCGCTCAGGTTCGGTGAGCTTGTCGACGAGGCCAATAGCGCAGGCTTCTTCCGCATCGATCTTGTCGCTCATCCATAACAGATCGAGCGCCCGGCCCGTGCCCACTAATCTCGGCAGAATCCAGCTAGAACCGTGCTCCGAGATGAGGCCGCGTTTTAGGAACACGGTGGTGAAGCTTGCTGCGCGCGATGCGATTCTGATATCGCACATCAGCGCGAGTATGAGTCCACCGCCGGCAGCCACGCCATTCAAGGCCGCGATCACCGGCTTTGGAATCTCGAGCAGATAGCTGAACAGGCCCGGCAACTCGTCGCTGGCCGGGTCGGTATGCTCAGGCGGTGCTTCGCGTCTTGTTACTTCGGCCAGCACCTGCGCGTCGAGCCCAGCGCAAAAGCCGCGGCCGTTGCCGGTGATGACGATGCCGACGACGCGGGGGTCAACCGCCGCAGCGTCGACGGCGCCGCGTAGCTCGCTCAAGGTGTGATACGTGAACGCGTTCAGCTTGTCCGGCCGGTTCAGGCGGATCAGCGCGACCGGATCTCGAATCTCGACTTCAATGTCGGTGTAAGCACTCATTTCAAGTTGATCCTCATGCCGCAGAGAAATACCTGGTCCTCTCCGGAAACGACGTCGCGCGCCTCCGCCGCGGCCAGAATAGCCGCCTTGTCGGCGCAGGCGATGTCGATGCCGCCGAGTCCTTCCGGCCGTCCGTCGGTACAGGGCACGAATCGTACGGTGGCATTCTCAAGTGGCAGACTGGGGTTGCCGTCCTCTTCGCTGAGCGGTATCTCAGCGATTTCGGACCAACGTGCGGCAAGTCGTTGCGGATCATCAGCCTGAATTTCGGCTGCGAGAATTCCGGTCACGCGGTCCAGTCGGCGGGCGCGTTGCCAGTCTTTACCGGCGGGTTCCCAGGGACCGTCCGGGTCGTGAGCGTTGGCGCCCAGCACCTCATCGATCTCGAAAAACGACCCACCCGTGTCCTTCGGATGCAACTGCATGTTGCGGAACTCGCTGGAGTCGAACTGATTGACAATCCGGATGCCGAGGTCGGCCACTCGCGCACGACGCGGCGCGTGATCGTTGCACTGGGTGATCACCATGTAACCCCCGTCACCGTCCCGGCGCTCGAGATAGCGCCCGCCCGCGGTGTCTGGTTTGATGGGAGCCACCACCTCCAGGAGTTGATTGCCGATCGGCAACAACGCGTTCTCGAGCCCAAAGTAATCGATGCCGGGGTCTCTAAAGCACACCTCGATACCGAGCACGTCGATCAGTGCTTCTTCCACCGGCGCTAGTTTTTCTGCAACCAGTGCGATCTGGCGCAAGCGTAGCCACATGGGGTCTGCCATGAACCCTCCCCCGAAGGCATTTTGGTCCTTGGCAATCGTAGCATTATCGGGCGGAACTAGGGTTTAGGGCGGCGCCATTCAAAAAGTAGTTGAAGCGTCACTAATCCTGGGCAAGACCTAGTACCCGTTGCGGTCTCTAGCGAGGTGGTCAAGGATGATGCTGGGACGGAAACGAGGAAGGCAGATGGCATCGGTAGACCTTAGTACCTCACCCTGGCTGATCCGGATCTTTGATCGGGTTCCCTTACCCCTGCCCGTGATGGGGATGTTGATCGCTGTCGCGCATTTTCTCTTAAATGCAATGCTCGGATTGGCGCTGTCCCCAACTCTGGCAGGAGAGTTCTTGGGTTGGGGGTTGGGCTATGGTCTGGCAGGCGACATTGTTCACTCGATCCTCGTCGGATATATGATGGCTGCCGGTTACTACGGGCTCCGAGAAGCCGTGCGTGATTTTCTCAGCCTGCGACCGGCTCTCAGTTGCGACGACATCGAGTTCGACCTCCATCTGGCATACTTGCGCCACGTTCCCCGAATACCCCTCTACGTTTTCAGCGCGTTCGGACTTGCGTGGGGCTTCAGCACCCCCTTACTGGAAACCAGTTGGACGGGAATGAATTCACCACCTCTCGGTAGCGCGCTGATGACCTTTAGACAGATCGAAGAGACCGTGTTCGCCTTCTTCATTTTCCGCATGGTAGCTGTCGAATTCGCCTCAGCGTTCTTTTTTGCTTCTGT
>JAPUIA010000192.1 GCA_027297435.1 Gammaproteobacteria bacterium
CGAGCGGGCGCTCGCAATTGTAGAGAACGTCTTTGGGCCCGGTGACCCGCACCTGGCGGCGATCCTCCACAACCTAGCAGAGCTTGACCGCGCCCAGGGCCGTTACGACGAGGCCAAGCCGCTCTACCAGCGGGCGTTGGCAATCCAGGAAAAGGCCCTGGGACCTCCATGCTCGTCGATAAACACGTTCGCTGTCCTTATTGTGGCGAGGGTTTTGAGACTCATAGGTCGTGCGTAGTTCGAAAATAAACCACGATGGACCGGCCACAGGTTTCGCCGCTTACTGGCTGGGGCGTACGTGGATGTGGTTTTTCGGTTGGGATGTCGTAGGTCAAGTTCCGGCCGGTGGAAAATTTGTCCTTATTGGCGAACCACACACCAGCAACTGGGACTTTGTTTTTTTTCTAAGCGCATTATATGTATTTCGATTGAAAGTCTCTTGGTTGGGAAAGGATGCCTTATTTAGGAAGCCTTTTGGCGGCATCATGCGGTGGCAGGGCGGCATCGCCATTGATCGGAACAGCCAACATGGTGTCGTTGATCAGCTTGCTCGGCGGTTCAGGGGCTCACAACAACTTGTCATCGGTTTAACGCCGTCAGGGACACGTAAGAAAAAAGACTATTGGAAGTCTGGTTTCTATCGGATTGCCCATGCTGCACAAGTTCCCATAGTTTGTGGGCATCTCGATTACAGTCGGAAAGAAGCATGCATGGGCCTTGCTTTTGTCCCTACTGGTGCCGTTAAGAATGACATGGATCGAATTCGCCACTTCTACGAAGGTGTACAGGGCAAACACCCTGAATTAGTAACGACAATCAGGCTCCAAGATGAAAGGGCCTGACGCTCGCGGATAATGAGGCACTTATTCAGGAGCATGCCGAGCGAAGTGGTTTTCCGGCCACGAAAGTTACTGAAATACGCAGGATGATCGACCCCGTGACGGTAGAGGGCTGAGACAAGATATAGTCTGCAGCACAAGCGAGCGTTAACCATTCGGTGGAGCGGACGCAGTAAACGCCCGCGGCCTACACCCTCACCCCGAGAGAGGCTAAGATCCTGGCGATGCGATTCGGTATCGGCATGCACACCGAGCACACCCTTGAGCAGGTCGCCAGCCAGTTCAGATCGAGGCCAGGACCCTGCGGAAATTGCGCAGCCCAGATCGTTCGGAGCACCTGCGAAGCTTCCTCGAAGACTGACACCGGCTGCGAGACCGGGTTATTGAAACTCTCGTGACGAATCTTAGCGTATAGGGTGACGGTTATGGTGGAGTGGATCTTGTTCGGGGTAGTGATTGGAATCCTGCCAATACCTGACCGACTCATGGCGCGGCGAGCGTCTCCAATTTCTTGGCCATTCCGATCAGCGTCCTGCGAAGCTTGTGTTTCAAGATCGACGGCCCGATCAGTGGCGGCAGACGAAAGCCCGGTACGATCTCAGCATTATAGTGAACCCGTGTCTTGTCCTGCTCGGCAAGGATCCGCCAGTGTTCCCAACCGGAAGTAAAATCCCCCTGTTCCGGGACCATCACGGTGAGAATGTCTCCTTTAGGGCGGGTTGTCACATCTTTAACTTGTCGGATGGTTTTGCAAAAAATCAGGACGCAAGAACGGAAGCGCACCCTAATGCGTTGCCGACCATCTGGAAAGTGCTCCAACAGCTGGGCTTCTTTAAGATTGTGAGACAGGCGGGACCACTGTTGGTAGTCGCTCAGAAGCGCCCACGCCTTCTCGGGCTCGGCGGCCAACAGCACATCGAAGGTGACCTGATAGCTTCCCTTATCGTGAGTGATCTCTAGAGTCCGAATGGTGACCGCGACAGCCTGTGCCGGGATAAACAACGTGATCGTGAAGGTCAGTAGCAGTAAGGGCCCAGCTCGGAATCTCACGGTAGTAGCTAAAGTAATACAGCGGCCTCTCTACATTAGAGATGATGGTATGCAAACTAGTTCCACAACACCTTCAACACTAATAGAACGTGTTTCATGGTAGCGAATGCTGCCAGGGCTTGTTTTGCTTACACCCTGACTGGATGATCAGGGCCAAACACATAGGGAGCCCGATTCTCCATGCACCGTTAGCCTCCGCTATCGCCCGTTGATTCAGGCAGCGGGCAACCTGTTCGGGCTTCGCTCATTGTTCAGGGCTACCTACAAAAGACGCTTCTTAGGCTCATGTTCGCACGTCATGAGCCTGCCACTAAACTCAGCCGGCGCGGCGTCTTGCGCCACCAAGTGGGAAGCAGTGAAGTTTAGCAGTTATACGATAGGTCACGATCGATACCGATCACGATATTTCGGATCCATTTGTTGGCGTTGGGGTGAATGAAGTCCACATCGCCACGTTTCCTGTGCTTCAGGTTCTCGCTGTTCTTGTAGCGGAACTTTACGGCCTTGGTATTGTAGATGATATCTAGCACGAGGACGTGCCGGCGCACGTATAACGTTGCCGCTATCAGCCCCGGTTTCTTCTCCGCAGCAAGCCACTGTCCAAAGAAACTCCCGCCTTGCACCTTAAGGCCGCTTCGGATCGCTTTTTTTACCTTCTGGAGGCCCATCTTACAGGGAACGTCGATGTCGGTATTGAAAACTGGCTGTATCCTCGCATGTGCAGTCGGTGACCCCGCTAGGAACAAAGCCAGCGGGACTAACAAATATGATAAGGCGAAGGACTTCCGACGCATCTCGAACCTCCTATGGTTCAGTATACAAATGAGTATAAATGTGATTTAGGAGTTTGCACGGCCGGCTAACCGGTCCCAAACTCGACCGATCACTATCCAGTGTAAGTAGTAAGCCTCTGGGAGAAATCGCACGAGGACGTGCGCGTCTAGGCGCAACCTCTCTTCCGCAGCGCACAGGGTGTGCGGCAGACCGAGACCAACTGCTATTGCCTGGCACCTCGCCAGATGGTAGCGGTTAGTAATGAGCACGGCACGCTCCGTGCCGGTGTCTCCCAACACCGCCTGCGCGCACCGTAGGTTCTCAAGTGTGTTGCGTGATCTGTCTTCCAGCATAATCCGGGAGGACGATACGCCGCGCCCTGCCAGGTACTCCTTGCCTTTCTCCGCCTCCGTTACGCCTTCGGCTCCAATACTACCGCCCAACAGCAGAATGCGGCACTTGGGACCCCTCGTTTGGAGCGCCTGCGCCTTTTCAAGGCGTAACGCGTAGTCATCAGTAATGGCGCCCTTTTGCAGACGCACCCCTAATACCAGTAGCCATCGCGCCCGCGGAGTCATAGCAGGAGCAGTTCTGGCTACCGTATAAACACGGGATAACTGCCAGAGCAACGAAAGTCCGCCAGTCGCGGCAATGAC
>JAPUIA010000193.1 GCA_027297435.1 Gammaproteobacteria bacterium
GGACGAGCGCGGCTTCCGCGATAGGTGTTCGATCCCGAGATCGTCGGATCTCAATCCAGTCACTAGCCTGCATATCTCACCGATTTCCTACTGCGGACGCCGATTCGCTCGCCGTGCGTCGCCTGCTCAGCAGGCGCGGCGTAACTCCCTCCGGTCGGCTCAACCGTAGTGGGCCGCCCACGAAGAGGGCGCCTTCACCGTCCTCCAGTCCGCGCGCCCCGGCACGCGCCGGTGCGTAGCACGGGACCGTCTCAGACGCCCTCGCTACGTAAACCGGTGAGATATGCAGGCTAGTATCGTTGGCCAACATCAGGCTAGGTCAGGAGAGAAACGGCTCGAAAGCATTGGGTGCGTTGGGATCGAACGTTTGAGGAGCGGCCGGCATGGGGTATTTCAACCCGGTCGCGCAGTTGAAGAGCACGACCTGATCGTCGGGGGTCAGTTCTCCGGTCGACGTCATCTTCTCGTAAGCGGCGTAAGTGGCAGCACCCTCGGGACACAACAACAGGCCATCGGACCGCGCGATCTCTCGCTGGCAGGCGAGGATGGCTTCGTCCGACACCGCCAGGGCGCGGCCCCCGGACTCCCGGACAGCGCGCAGTATCAGAAAATCGCCGATGGCGGCGGGTACGCGAATACCGGCCGCGACGGTTTCGGCGTTTTCCCACGGTTCGGCGAACTCATCGCCGGCGTCATAGGCGCGCACGATCGGCGCGCATCCCTCGGCTTGCACCGCATACATGCGGGGGCGTTTGTCGCTTATCCAGCCCATGGCTTCGAGCTCAGCGAAGGCCTTCCACATTCCGATCAGACCGGTACCGCCGCCCGTGGGGTACAAAATAGCGTCCGGCAGTGTCCACTCGAGTTGCTCGGCTAGCTCGAAGCCCATGGTTTTCTTGCCTTCGATGCGATAGGGCTCCTTCAGGGTGGAGAGGTCGAACCAGCCTACGGTGTCTATACCGGCGTGCACGATCTTGCCGCAGTCGTTGATCAAGCCATCCACGCGATAGACGTCTGCGCCCTGCATCGCGATCTCACGCACGTTGACCTCGGGTGTGTCAATTGGGCAAAACACCGTTGCACGAATGCCGGCACGCATCGCGTAGGCAGCCAAAGCCGCCCCAGCATTGCCGTTGGTCGGCATCGCCAGATGGGTCAGGCCCAACTCTTTGGCCATCGATACCGCGACGCTCAAGCCCCGTGCCTTGAAGGATCCTGTCGGCAGGCGGCCTTCATCCTTGACCAGCAGGTTTTCCCGTATGCGTACCAAGGGCGTCACGAGCTCGCCCAGATCGAGTCGATTGTGCGGATGCAGAACCGGCAATAGCTCGGCGTATCGCCACACGCCACCGGTTCGTGTCTGAAGGTCCTCTTTGGCGAACGCATCTGCGATCTGGTCGAGGTGGTAGCGAACGAGCAACGGTTTACCCGCCTTCGAGAGCGTCTGCACGGTACCGCTCGGGTAGCGCTCGCCGGTAAGCGAACATTCTAGGTGGCTGACGAAGCTCAAGGGGAATTTGCCATGCCCGTTGATGGGTCGTCAGTATAGCGGCTATCCGAATTGTGCTCGCTAGCTGCAAGTGCCCTGTCGGAGGAGAAGCAACACACTCAACGGCGAATTAAAGACAAGCAAATTTGTGAAGTTATTTCTGGGACGGGGCACTAGAATGATGCCGATGACTTCGATCGGTAACGAAGCGGTAAATCCACTGAAAATTGTCGTGTTGAACCCCAAGGGTGGCTCCGGCAAAACCACGATCGCGACCAACTTGGCCGCGTACTTTGCCCAGGCCGGACACCGCACGGTACTGTTGGACTTCGACTCGCAAGGCTCCAGCACGCGTTGGCTGAGCAAGCGGCCCGAAGAGCGTCCCGCTATTCACGGGGTTGCCATGTACGAGAGTCATGCCGGCGTGACCCGCTCGTTTGCCACACGGGTACCGGCGGATACCCAAATGGTGATCGTCGACACACCCGCGGCACTCGCCAAATATGACTTTGTGGACATGACTCGGGGCGCCGACAAAATACTGATGCCCGTGTTGCCATCCGACATCGACATTCACGCCGCAACCCGTTGCATTGCCGACCTTCTATTGATCGCCAAAATCCCCCGCAACGAAAATCGTCTTGCGATCGTCGCCAATCGGGTCAAGCGCAACACCATCGTGTTTCGTTCCTTGATGCGGTTCCTCGATTCCTTGGACATTCCGGTTGCGGCCGTCTTGAGAGATTCCCAGAACTACATCCGCGCGAGCGAACGCGGCCTGGGCGTGCATGAACTTGTCAAGTCCCAGGCCAAACCCGAACTCGAACATTGGCAGTCCTTGGTAGCGTGGTTGTTGGAACCGTCTCGCCGTGACGTGCCCGACGAATTGTTTAGTCTGGTCGGAGCGCCTTCAGACGCGAATGAGCCGGCTGCGGCGTCGCATCCTACGGACCCCGCAACGGAACCCAGTCGTTTTTAAATGCGCGATAGACGCGTCTTTGCGGACCGACTCGTTATTCCAAACTCACGGCTTCGGAAAGTCCCTGGTATCCGATGCTGTATTGGTCTGCCGGGAACGCAGCGATGAACTCGGCCCACTCGCTGCTCGCTGCGAGCTTCTCCCCGCCTTCCGCCCAATCGGCCAGCGATGGGTATCGGGTAAACACCGCAGCACCGTTGACGTTGTCGCCCGCGATGGTCGGTACCGACATGCTAATCGTCGCCTTGGGGTTGACTCTCGACTGAATCTCGACGGCTTGCTGCACCCGTTCCGCCAGGCCGGCCGGGCCCGCGGTTGTGTTGAAGCCGAAGATCACGAGGGCCTCGCCGCCCCGCGCAAGATCAGAATCGCCGCCAACCAGCGTTTGGGACATGCCGTTGTACGTAATCGGGAACCGATCGATCGGAAAGTTGGCGATGAATTCGCCCCATTCCGAACTCGCTTGCTGGTTGGCGATCGCCTGCGCGTACTGCGCCATGTCCTCGTAGTAGGTGACGAGTGATGCTGAGTTGACGTTCGGTCCATGGATGACATTGGCCCACAACTCGCGTCCCACACCGGGATTGATCTTGTTCTGGATGGCATTGCCTTGCTTGACCTGAGCCTGCAGCTCAGTGAGTGGGCCGTTCAATTGAAATGCGATCCTCACCGAGATCGTCGCTGCCGCGGCAGGCAAAGCCCAGCACGCGAACATGCAGATGATGAACAGTTTTTTCATGGTCTCCTCCCTTGGTCCCCGAAATTCGGGGCCCGCCATAGTGAACCCTGTGTACTGATTAAACAAGATTGCCCCTTGGTGAGGTAACATGGCTTGGTTACGGAGTTTGGGGATGACATGTTCGCAAGATGGGGTTTGACGTTTGCATTGCTCGTTACCAGCAACGCATTGGGCGCGGCTGAGTATTTGGTTTCCGACGCAGCCAAAGAATTGAATCTACCGTTCTCGGAGGCGGTCCGCGTGGGCGACATGCTGTACCTGTCGGGTCAGCTCGGAATCCTGCCGGGATCGACGGAGCTTGCCGGGGGCGGCATCGAGGGCGAGGCCCGGCAAACGATGGACAATATCAAAGCCGTACTGGAGCGCTATGGGTCCTCGATGGACCGCGTGGTCAAATGCACGGTGATGATGGCCGACATAGCGGAATGGTCCAAGTTCAACGAAGTCTACGTCACCTACTTTCCTGGGCCCAAACCAGCGCGTAGCGCCTTTGCCGCGTCCGGTTTGGCGCTGGGTGCCAAGGTCGAAGTGGAGTGTTGGGCTAGCTATTAAACGCCGCGTTCTTTAGCGAGTTCCGCGACCGCCCCGATGAGGGTGTCGATATGACCGCCGTGCACCATGATGTGTAGCGAGGCGCGGTTGACGTTCCAATCGATTTCGGCATGCGCCACGTTGCGTATGTAGAGTCGGTGGCGCGCCCACAACATGTCGTTCACCTCCACCGGATCGACGCCGGATACGGCGAACGAAACGATACCGCAGCTCATCCCCGGGTCGTCGGAGACGTGCACGGAGACCCCGGGGATGTTGCGTAATCCTTCGCGAACCCTGCCGGCCATGTAGCGGTCGCGAGCTTCTATCGCAGAAGGTGTCAATCTCGAGTGGAAATCCAGCGCTGCGTCCAGCGAGGCGGCGTTCGCAAAATTGAGCGAGCCGCGCATCTCAAAACGCGCGGCGGATTTAGCCTGGTTGTAGTAGTCCGTGTCCGGAACCGGTTCGCCGTACATGTTAGTGCCGTTCACGGGGCCCGAGTAAACGATCGGCCATACGCGGTCCTGAATATCCTCGCGAACGAAAAAGAATCCGGTGAGCATCGAGGCCATCAGCCACTTGTGTCCGGCGCCCGCGTACATGTCGCAGCCGAGTTCGTGGATGTCGAGGTCCATCATGCCAGGCGGGTGAGCGCCATCGACCAACGTCAAGATGCCTTTGGCTCGTGCCATCTCGCAGATCTGCTTTACCGGCAGTACGCATCCGTCGGTGTAGTTGATGTGGCAGAAGCTGATGAGTTTAGTGCGCCGAGTTATGGCTTGTTCAAACGCCTTGACGACGCTGTCGGCGTTCTCCGGTGGGTGAAACTCGGGCGCCGCGAGATCGACGACGACCGGTTTCACGCGAAAGCGTGCCGCGCACAGGTTGACCGGCTGTGCGCCGCTCGAGTGGTCGTGGTTGGTATAGATGATCTCGTCACCGGCTTTGAAATCGATTCCGAACGTGCCGAACGCCATGCCTTCGGTGGTGTTGTTGGTTACGGCGATCTCGTTGCTTTTGCAGCCGACGAACGCGGCCAGCTTTGCCCGCAGCCTTATGCGGAAATCCGTATTGTTGACGTAGCGGGCGTAACTCAAATAGTCGCTGTCGTACCTTTGAATGGCGTCAAACTGAGCCTTGACGACGCTACGCGGCGAGACACCGCGAGTTCCGGTGTTCATGTGCGCAACGTTCGGATAGGTCAGAAATTCGCGGGCGATCCACCGCCAGTAGGCTTCATCGTCCGGTGCTTTGCCGACCCCGAGATCGGCTGCGGGCGCAGCGAGTGCTTCCGCCGAGAATCCTGCGAGACTACCAAGCGCTGCGCCACCGCTTAAGCGGCCCACGAATTGTCGTCGTGACTGCCCCATGGCTTTCACTCCCCCGCGGCCATTCGGTCGTGTCGAGCATACTCTCGACGCGGTCGCGTCGCTAGGGAAGCGCCTTCAACCGAACAACGACTGGTAGGCGGCCTCGTTGAATCCGACGACCAACGTTTTCCCGACGCGTAACGTCGGCGCCCGCAGGTTGCCGGTAGGCCCCAGCATCGCGTCCACCGTCTGCTGGGATATCTGCTTCGAAATCTTGAACTCATCAACCTTTTTACCCTTGGCGACGATGAGTTTTGCGGCAGGCTTCAATAGCGCGCGCGCATCGGCCGCTTGTAGCTTTTTGCTCGCCGGTGTTCGGTCCTTGATCTCGATCTGACTGGCCTCCAGAAACTTGGAGGCTCGGGTACAGCTGGTTCAGCCGTTACGGTAGTAGTACCAGTCCACACGTCTTGCCAATTGATGTCCCTCCGTAGCGTGATGTCGAGAGTATAGAAGCGGCATGCGCATTGAGATAGTCGCAGGCTATCCGAGCGCCAGGCGCTGGACTTTAGATAGGTCGTGGCTGGTGTTCCATAGGCGCACGCCCATGCAGATGGCGACGAGGAGCAGGCCAATCGCCATGCCGACCCAATAGCCATAGACGCCCAAGGCGACTGGGCCGGTTGCGAGGAAATAGCCCAGCGGTAGGGCGAATAGCCAATAGCCCACCAGTGAGAACACCATTGGCACTCGGGTGTCCTTGTAACCTCGGAGCGCGCCCGCCATGGTTGCGTTGGTGTCGTCGACGATCTGATAAACGGCGATGATCAGCAGCAACTTTGCGGCGATGTCCAACACCGCAGCGTCCTCGGTATAGATGCCGACCAGTACGTAGCGCAACGCAGCCACGAGAACACTAACCACCAGCGCATAGGCGAGCGAGATTTGAAACGCGGTGGCGGCGACTTGGCGGGATAGCTCGGGACGTTGTGCACCCACGTAAAACCCGACGCGAATGGCAGCGGCCGATCCGAGGCTCATGGGTATCACGTAGGTCATCCAGTTTAGGTTACCGGCGATGCTGTGCGCGGCGAGTGCGTTGATGCCGAGCGTTGCGATGAGGAATCCGATCACCGAGTAGACGGCCATCTCGAGGAAGATGGTCAGACCTATCGGCAGCCCGATCTTGAGAATTCGGACGATGGTGCCGAGTTCCGGTCCGGCAAAGCGCGTGAGAAAATTGGTTTCGCGAAAAAATGGTTTGCGCACGACGATCAACATCGCGAGCACCTCGAACCACATCACGATAGACGTCGCCCATCCGCACCCGACGCCGCCGAGTTCGGGAAAACCGAATGCCCCGTAGATGAACACATAGTTGAGTGGCGCGTTCAACGCGAGTGCCGCACCCGCGATCACCATCGGTGGGCGCGTGTGCCCCAACCCCTCGGATGTGTAGCGCAGCACGACGTAGATCATCGATGCCGGCATGCCCCATGAAGCGGCATCGAGATAGCCGGTCGCCACGACGGTTACCGCTTCATCGACCCCAATCCAATAAAAGAACGGTTCGGCGTTCTGCATGATGATCATCGTAGCCACAGATGCCGTTAGCGCTATCCACACGCCCTGACGCACGAGGCCGCCCGCGTCCCCGATTTTCTCGCCCCCCGTCAACTGCGCCACCATGGGTGTTACGGCCATCGTGAGTCCGGTCATGAACATGAAGACCGGCCACAGAAGATTGCCGCCCATCGCCACGCCGGCGAGATCCACCGAGCTGTAGCGCCCGGCCATGGCGGTATCGAGAAAACCCATGCCCATGATGAAGAGCTGCGTCGCCACCATGGGCAAACCGAGACGAAGCAGCGCCCGGGCTTGCGTCCCAAAATAGCTTGGAACCGGTAGACGGATGTTCTTAGGCCCTTGTTATTAGGTGGCTTAAGTTGCTTGAGCGGCCGCTTCGCGGGCCTTACGCACTTTTTCGTTGGTTTGGTTGAACAGCAACTCGCGCCGCGCCTTCTCTTCTTCCTCGGTCATTTCACGTCGGCCCAGTTCACGTTCGACCTGCCAGCCTTTGTCGACCGCGGGGCGGGCACCCACCTCGTCCACCCAACGCTTGAGGTTTGGGAAGTCTTCCCACACCGCTTCGTCGATCATGCGGCCGATGAGCATTGCCCAAGGCCACGTGATCATGTCGGCGATGCTGTAGTCACTGGCCAGATACTGGTTAGCCGAAAGCTGCGCGTCCATGACACCGGACAGCCGGTCTACCTCACCGACAAATCGTTTGATGCCGTATTCCAACTGCTTCGGGTCATCGGCGATGTTCTTGCCGTAGTTCTTGAAATGATTGGCGTTGCCCATCATCGGCCCGAGATTCGCCATCTGCCAATGCACCCATTGCAGCACCTTGAAACGTTCGGCCGGTTCCGTCGGTAAGAATTGGCCGGTTTTGTCCGCGAGGTATTCGAGAATCGCGCCCGATTCGAAGATCGCGAGCGGCTTGCCGCCACCCATCGGTTCGTGATCGACAATCGCCGGCATGCGGTTGTTGGGGCTGATGCGAAGGAATTCAGCCTTGAATTGATCGCCGCCACCGATGTCGACTGGGATGATGTTGTAGTCCAGCCCACACTCTTCGAGCATGATGGTGACCTTCCAGCCATTGGGCGTGGGCCAGTAGTAAACGTCGATCATGTTGACCTCTTATAAACTCCCTATCGAACGGACCAAACTACGTGAGTCCGGCCGATTATTCTAGGATGATGTTGGTTGCGTTATAAAAGGAAGGGGTTCGATGGCCGACGATGAGCTTTGCTTTATGCCCGCAACGCAACTCGTGGCGTTGATCCGGTCCAAAGGGCTTTCGCCGGTGGAACTCATCGATGCGGTTCTCGATCGGATCGAACGTCTTGAACCCGACCTGAACGCCTTCGCAACGCTGACGGCGGACCGGGCGCACACCGCGGCGAAGGCGGCAGAAGCGGCCGTGATGGAAGGTGATGCCTTAGGTGCATTGCACGGGGTTCCCGTCACTATCAAGGACCTAACGGTTACCGAAGGCATTCCTACGCAACGGGGATCTTTGACGCAGGCTGGCAATGTGACCGATACGGACGCGCCGGTCGTGACGCGGTTGAAGGTGGCGGGCGCGATCGGACTGGGCAAGACAACGACGCCGGAATTTGGCTGGACGGGGGTGAGCCGCAGCCCGCTGACCGGCATCACGTCTAATCCTTGGAAGCTTGGCTATAACGCCGGGGCTTCGTCGGCGGGCGCCGGTGTGGGGGCGGCTGCGGGTTACGGACCACTGCACCAAGGCTCTGACGGTGCCGGTTCCATCCGCATGCCGGCGCACTTCTGTGGTGTGTTCGGTCTCAAGCCGACCTTTGGACGGGTGCCCAATTGGCCGGTGCCGAACAACGATCAAACCTCACACGTCGGCCCCCTCACTCGGACGGTTGCGGATGCAGCGTTGATGTTGAAGGTCATGGCGGGACCGCATCGGTGGGATCACCTTTCGCTCGAAGCCGAACCCCTAGACTACCCGGCGGTGCTCGACCCAGACATCAAGGGCTTAAAGGTCGCCTATAGCCCCGACCTCGGTCATGCGCGAGTCGATGCGGAGGTCGCGGCGCTGGTTGCTGAAGGGGTGAGCGTGTTTGAAGACCTGGGCTGCGTCGTCGAAGAGGTCTCCCCGCCTTTCGGACCCGACGGCCCCGACCTAGTACGGTTTTTTTGGGCAGCGCACGAATCGCCGCTTGCGCGCTATCTGGAGGAGTGGGAAGACAAAATGGATCCCGGTTTGGTCGCGTGTATCAAGGCGGGTATGGGTCATAGCGCCGAGGACTATCTACGACTGCGGGCGCGCAAGCTCGAGTACGTCGGGCGATGGCATCGATGGCTAGACCCGTGGGATCTACTGGTTACGCCCGCCGTGTCGGTACCGGCGTTTCCCGCCGAACAATTGCAACCTGATCATTGGCCACAGCATCCGTGGGACTGGATCATGTGGGCGGAGTTTTCCTATCCTTTCAACATGAGCGGACAACCTGCGGCGAGCATACCCTGTGGGTTTACCAACGAGGGGCTGCCCGTGGGTTTACAGATTGTCGCGAAACGTTTCGATGACTTGGGCCTGCTGAATGCTGCGGCGGCATTTGAGGCTGCGCAGCCTTGGGCGGATCGAACACCTGAATTTTGAACTGACTTAGGAGTTACCTTGAACCCGGATCACATAGCGCTAGCGCAAAAAAGCCTTCTACTCACTGGTCGCACACTGTTGGGCTTGTACTTCATTATTCCCGGCATTATGAAGATCACCGGCTTCGCGGCCATGAGCGCCTATATGGAGGCCCATGGCGTACCCTTTATACCGGTGTTGCTCGTCGTCACGATCGTGCTACAGATCGGCGGGGGTACGAGCCTACTCCTAGGTTATCGGGCGTCGTTGATGGCCTTCGTACTCGCCGGTGTTACGTTGATGATTAGCCTTAATATGCATGACTTCTGGACCCTTGATGAAGGTATGGAGCGTGCCCACGAGACTCAGAACTTCATCAAGAATCTGGCCATCATGGCCGGACTGATGTTCGTTGCAGGTAGTCAGCGCGACTAAGATATTCCCAAATATTCCAAATATTCAAATATTCCTACCACTCCGGGGTGCTGACCTTTCGATGGTTGTCGATCCGTTTGGCCGTCGCGCGCGACTGAGGACGTAACATTTCGTGCGGAAATCCCGGTTCGATACGGCTGACGCCGTCAAGTCGCTCCAGTTGCCCGTCATCCAGTTCAACGTCTAAGCAGTTTAGGTTTTCTTCGAGTTGCTGTACGGTTCTTGCGCCGACCAGCGGGATGATGTTGCCTTCCCCTTGGCGTACCCAGTGAATCGCGACTTGTGAGGGTGTGACATCGAGCTCGCTGGCGATCGCGACGACCTCGGCCGCAATCGCTAGGCCGCGTTCGCTCAGTTGACCACGCATCTGGGCGCGGCCGGCTGCGTCCGGATCCTTGTTGTACTTGCCGGTCAATATTCCGGAGCCGACGATGCCCCAGGGCGTGACGGCCAGATCTAACGCGCGTGCCATTGGCAGCAGCTCGCGCTCGACCGTACGATCGACGAGGCTATAGCGAATCTGCAGCCCGACGAACCGGCTCCAGCCTCGAAGCTCGGCGATGGTGTTCGCTTGCGAAACCACCCACGCTGGCGTGTCGGAGACACCGACGTAGAGCACCTTGCCTTGGCTGACCAGGTCGTCGAGCCCGCGCATGACCTCATCGATTGGTGTCAGGTAGTCGCGCGCGTGTACCCAGTAAAGGTCGATATAGTCGGTATTGAGCCGTTTGAGGCTCGCGTGCACGGAATCCATCATGTTCTTGCGCGAGTTGCCGGTCGCATTGATATCGCGTTGTCGCATGCCGCCCGTGTATTTGGTCGCAAGCACGATGCGATCCCGTTCGTCCGCCATGAACTCGCCGAGGAACGTTTCGCTGGTGCCGGCTGCGTAAACGTTGGCAGTATCGATGAAGTTGCCGCCGGCGCCGCGAAATGCGTCGTACACCGCTCGACTTTCCTGCTTGTCGACCCCGAATCCGGTTTCCGTTCCGAACGTCATGGCGCCAAGCGCCAGTTCCGAAACTCTCAGCCCGCTCTTACCCAATAATCGATAGCGCATCCGCTTTCTTCCCCTTAAGATTTGCGCGGATACCTTATCTGATTTGGGGAGAACACATGAAACGCTTTGTGGTGATGGTGCTGCTGTTGAGCGGCGCCAACGGCGCGCTTGCGTCCGATGCAATCGACTACAGCGACCCCGACACGTGGCTCTGCCGTCCCGATCATCCGAATGCGTGTGCGGTAGATCTCGACGCAACGGTGGTGGAAGCGAACGGTAGTGTTTCGAAAATACCCTACGTCGCCGATACCGATGCCGAGGTCGATTGCTTCTACGTCTACCCCACGGTTTCCAATGATCCGACTGGCAATTCCGACATGCAGGCGGGACCGGAGGAGATGCGCGTCATTCAGGCCCAGTTTGCCCGATTCGGTGCTGCCTGCCGGACGTTTGCACCCTTGTATAGGCAGGTCACGCTGACCGCGCTACGCGCTGGCTTTAGTGGTCAATCGATGGACGTCGATCGAGCGCTGGGTTACGGCGACGTGCAAGCCGCCTGGGACTATTACTTGGCAAACGACAACGACGGACGCGGCGTGGTATTGATTGGCCATTCACAGGGTTCCGGCGTATTGACGCGCCTCATCGCGCAAGAGATCGACGGCAAGCCGGTTCAGTCACGGATTGTTTCTGCCTTGCTCATCGGCACGAGCGGCGTGGTGAACCCGCCGGGCCAAGATGTTGGTGGCACGTTCCAGCACATGCCGCTCTGTCGTGCGGCGGATCAAACCCAGTGCATCGTCACGTTCGCGTCGTTCCGCTCGACGGTACCACCGCCGGAGCGGTCGTTGTTCGGACGCATCCGGGAGGACGGGGGTGTGCCCGGGTGCAACAACCCGGCGAGCCTCGCCGGGGGTAGCGCGGTGATGGATGCCTATCTTGCTTCCGGTGGCGAGAACATCGCCTCAGGCTCCGATGCGCGTCAGTGGGTGACCCCCGCCGTACAGATCGGTACGCCGTTCGTCAATCCAACCGGACTAGTGTCCGCTGAGTGCGTAAATAGAGGTGGATTCGCCTATCTCGAGGTGACTGTGAACGGTGACCCGGACGACCCGCGAGCGGACGACATTGCGGGAGACGTGGTCATCGAAGGCCAGGTCAGCGCCGGATGGGGATTGCATTTGATCGATATGCACCTCGCGATGGGCGATATGGTGAACCTGGTGCGCACCCAAGGAGCCGCATACCGGGCCCAATAGGCGTTGAACGCTTCGCACTGGCGTTTCTTGCTGCCGTCCCTGACCGGGTTGGTCGTGTTCCTGTTTCCGGTGTTCCTGGAAGACCGACAGACGATCGTATTTGGTCTGCTCACCGACGGTCTTCGCGACGCGTTGTCGCCGTGGTTGTTCGAAGGGTTGCTCGTGTTGCTAACTGTTGCCGGACTCGGCAGCCTCGGATTCAAGCTCGTTGGCTGGCAATTCCGTGAAGGTTCGCTTACGGCGTTGGCGTTCGATACCGGTTGGGTATGGGTGGGGTTGCGTGTAGCCGGGTTTGCGACGGGGTTGAGCGTCTACTTTCAAGTTGGTCCGGAGGTCGTTTACGCCAGCAACACCGGCGTCATGGTATTCAACGATATCGGCATCAGCATGCTGATCATATTTGTCGTCGGTATTGGCCTAATGCCGCTCCTGACCGATTACGGGTTGTTGGAATTTGTCGGTACGTTGGCTCGGCGCGTCTTCAAGGTTTTATTTCGACTTCCGGGCCGAGCCGTCGTCGACACCATCGCTTCGATTGTGTCGGCGTCGTCCGTTGGCTTACTTGTGACTCTGTTTCAGTTTGATCGGGGTTTTTACAACGCCCGCGAAGCCAGTATCATCGCGTGTAACTTCTCCATCGTCTCCATTCCGTTTTGCCTGTTGATCGCGGATGTTGCGCGGTTGCAACAGGTATTTTTCGGCTGGTATGTATCGGTGGTAGTCGCTTGTCTGATCTGCGCGGCCATTTTGGCGCGCATCCGGCCTCTCGCGGGCATCGAACCCGTGTACCTGGTCGACATCGAGCGTGTCGAGGAGGAAGTGCCATCAACGGTCGGCGCGGCCTATGCCGCGGCGGTCATGAAGGCTGGGTCGGGCTCCGGCGTCCGCGGCTACGCAACGACCGTTTGGCGCAACGTCGTGGAAACGACGTTCGGTGTGATTGGGCCGGCCATGGCGACGGCAACCCTTGCGGCGATACTGGTCTTTTACACTCCGGTGTTCGAATGGTTGACGTTCCCGCTCGAGTGGCTGTTGCAAGCGTTGGGCGTCGCGCAAGCGTCGGTCATCGCACCGGGGTTCATCGTCGGCTTCTTTGATCAGTTCATGCCTGCAATCATCGCGCCGACGGTCGATGAAGATTATTGGCGCTTCGTGCTTGGTGGGCTGTCGGTCACACAGCTGGTATTTCTGTCGGAGTTCGGCATGCTTGTGCTGCGCTCCAAGCTGCCGGTGGATCTCAAGATGCTGTTCGTCGTATTCGTCCAGCGAACGCTGATCACCGGGCCCATGCTGATGTTGGCCGCGTGGTTGGTCGTCGGGTAGCTGCGTGACTACTACGCATCGCTGAACGACCAAAACCGCTCCTGCCAGAGAGTAACGCAATCAATTGTACGGTAGGAGCGGCTTTAGCCGCGATGAAATGGGTTCGCGCGGCTCCATGACTCAACGTATCGCCCCATGGTTTTGAATTCGACGTCGGCATGGGCGGCAATGTCGTCCAGCAAACGTTCGAGCATCAGCAGACGATGGCCGCGGCCTATGACCTGCGGATGCATGGTCAAGGTGAAAACGCCTTCGCCAAGCTTGTTGTATAGATAGTCGAAGTCGCCTCGCCACACTGCATAGACTCGATCGGGGTCCGCAAGTCCGGGATTGATGCCTCGACGGCTGCGCGTGTGCTCGAAGAATGGATGGTCGTCCAGCGACCAGGCGAACGGAATCTCGACGATGTCGATCGGGTCGCCGAACACGAAGGGCTTGTCGACCGCAACCTGATCGCCGACTCGACAATAATACGGCGTGAAATCGTCTGCCATCATGCTGCTGTCGTAGCGAAATCCATGATCCAGCAAGAACCCCAAGGTGTGTTCGCTGAAACTTCCGGACGGACAGCGGTAGCCGGTCGGAGCCGCGCCGGTCATGCTCACTAACACGTCGATACCGCGTTCTAAAACGGAAAGCTCTTCGTCGCGCTCCATATGCGAGGGATCTTCGTGGCAGTAACCGTGGTGGCCGATTTCGTGGCCGTGTTCCAGCAACGACTCGATGATTTCGGGAAAGGCTTCGGCGGAATGACCGGGTACGAACCAGGTGCTCGACATGTCGCGTTCTTGCAGGAGGCGGATGAGGCGTTGTGCGCCGACCGCGCCAAATTCGCCGCGCGACAAGGCGTTGGGAGATTTGGTCCGGTAACCGTATATCCAGGACGACATAGCGTCGAAGTCGAACGATAAACAGACGGTGACGGTCATATCGATGCTACTCGGTTTTCGAACCTCGAACGACCAGGCGATGTCTGTTGATCTTCCACTCGCCGTCGATGCGTTGCATGTCGGTTTCGTAAGTTGCCCACAAGGTGAATGTACTACCGGCAGGTTGCTTCAGGTAGTGTCGCGCTTGTACGTCGGTGCGGGTATGCGCGGTGTCGCCATTCACCGTCGCCAGTTGCGGGCCGAGCATATGCTGGGTTGCATCGTACTGATCTAGGGCCTTCTCGACGTACTCCAACCATGCATCCGCCCCGCGAATCGGGTCCGGTCCGAAATCCAAAATTTCCACATCATCTGCAAAGCACGATCGGTAACGTACGTAATCGCGCTCGTCGACCCCCATCGCGTAGTTCAGCATCACGTCTTGCAGCGCGATCCGGTCTGCTACCAGTTGATCTGACATATCGTTCCCCTTGCTAGCGCCTAAACTAGCCCAACCCTTCGGCCCGCTCAACTACTTGAGTAAGCAGGTGGTGGATGAGATGCCGATAGCGATGAGCTCCCGCTCGCTGAACACCGCGATGCGGGTTGCAGCTAGACCACCCGCGATGGCCTGAAGCTCGCAAGTCGCGTTCAAGTGCCGGGTGCGAAGATGGGTGCTGCAGAACCGCAACGAGAGGTCGGGGTTCGGTGTCGACGCGGCGCCACGCACTGCCCGCGCCACGGGGGGGCCAACGGAAATATCTGCGGCGATGCAGGCCGCTTCGCTGGTGGTACCCGGTTCTTGCCAGATCACCTTGGTTGCGGTCGTGGTGGCATTGCCGCTGCCGCCGACCGTGCGCGGTTCGAAGGTGTCGATCAACGGAATCGGCATCCCCTTGGGTTGCCGCCAAATGTTGCCGTCATCGAAATCGCAGAGATCGTCCGGCGGCGTGATCTGATTCGCGAGCGTGATGGCGGTTGCCAGCGCTGCCTCGTCAACGAGTGTGACCGTCGAGCGCGTGCACAGGCGGTCGTTTGCATCGATCACATCGACGCTCGCGATGGTCAACGTGCGCCCCTCGTTGAGGGTTGTCACCTCGATGCGAGCGGTACCGGGCCGAAACCCGCGCAGGTAGCGTGAATCGATACTGGCGGCACGTCGAGCCGACCCGTCGCGCGCGGCGTAAAGAGAAATTGCGGTCAGTACGCCGCCGTTGGTACCACCGAAAGCGCCGTTGCAACGTTCGTCGAGATCGAACGTCCAAATCCCGTCGTTGTCGCGGCGGCCGTTGAACGTCTGCAGAAATCCGCCCACTAGACGTCGAATGTCGCGCGTGCGTTGGACAGAATGATTTTGCCGTCTTGTGTTACGGCTTCCAGAATCACCACACCGGGCTCCGTGTGCCACATGTTGGTCGTGATCACGTCGCCAAACTCTACCCGGTCGGCGAAACGTCCGGATAGGGATCTGAACCGGTCGGGATCGCTGTCACAGACACCATGTAGAACCGCCCGCCCGACGAAACCGTAGGTGCAAAGACCGTGCATGAACGGTTTCTCGTAGCCGGCTTTCACGGCGAAGACAGGGTCGATGTGCAGCGCCACGCGATCGCCGCTCAAACGATACAGCGCACCCTGTTCCTCCTGGGTTGTGTAGGCGATCGAAACGTCCGGTTCGCGATTCGGTCGGGGGTTGACGTCTTTGCTGGACGGACCCGATTCGCCGCCGAAACCGCCACCGCCGAAATAGAACAGTGTCGAGCGCGTCGTGAAGGCGACGCCGTCGCTGTCGGCAAACTCCGCGGTCACCCCGATGACGGCCGCTTTGCCCTTGTCCCACACTTCTGAAATATGACTCGTCATCGTGAACGCACCATCGGCGGGTAATGGTCGATGTAGGTCTACGGCCTGCTCGCCATGCAGGAGGCGGGCAATATCGAGCTCTATGGCCTGACCGATATTACCCATGGCGCGCATGCCGGGAATGACGGCGAAAGTTGGCAGAACCTTGGGGCCTAGTCCTTCGTACAGGAAGTCGAGTTCTTGTGCGGGCTTCGCGCCGACGCCGAGCGCGTACAACATCGCATCCTTGCCGCTCCAACTGACCTCGCGCGGTTCGAACTCGAGGCCCACCAGGTTCTGACTGATGGGGTGTGTTGTCATGTCGGGACCGTTATCCTTCGAGCCAACCCAAAAGTGTACAACAAAAGGGCATTTAGCCATGGCGCAGACGGCCGAGGCGGTTACTGATGCGGTCGATCTCACCGGCAAAACGGCGCTGGTGACGGGTATCAATTCGGGTATCGGCAGCGAAACCATGCGGGTCCTCGCGCTGCGGGGCGCGCGCGTCATCGGTACGGCGCGCACGCTTGAAAAAGCCCGGGAGACGTGCTTAGGCACCGATGGGGATTGCGTACCGGTGGCCTGTGAGCTCACCGATCAATCCAGTATTCGCAGTTGCGTCGCCGAAGTTCAAGCGATGGATCGACCCCTGGACATCGTTGTCGCCAACGCGGGCATCATGGCCCTGCCGGAATTGCAACAGGTCAATGGCATCGAGGCGCAGTTCGCGACCAACCATTTAGGGCATTTCCTGCTGATCACGTCGTTGCTCGATCAGATACGTTCGGCCAACGCGGCACGCGTCGTCATCGTGAGCAGCGCGGCCCACATGCAGGCACCTTCTGCGGGCATCGAGTTCGACAACTTGTCCGGGGAACGCGGTTATAGCAGCTGGAAAGCCTATGGTCAGTCGAAACTGGCCAACGTACTGTTTGCGAATTCTCTTTCGCGGCGGCTGCCCGACCACGCCACCGCCAACTCCCTACACCCGGGGCTCATCAGCACCAACCTCGGGCGCAATATGCATCGCGGATTGGCGACCGTTGCTCTGGGCGTGGTCATGTTTCCGTTCATGATCTCGATACCCAAGGGTGCGGCGACCAGTTGCTATGTGGCGACGCATCCGGATCTGGAAGGCGTGCGCGGGCGGTATTTTGCCGACTGTGCGCAAAAACGCGCCCACAGGCTGGCCAGCGACATAGAATTACAAGATCGGCTTTGGGAGACGTCTGAATCGTTGACGGGCTAGCAGACGCTTGCTAGTGAACGGGTCGTTTGAACGGCAGCGCCAACATAGCACCCAATTTTTGCGCCTCAATTTCCGGCACGTCTCCCAATCCAATGTGCATTCGTGCTTGGGGCAACGCAGCCTCACCGCGATAGCTGCCGAACCATCGGTCCCACGCGGATATCAAGAATCCGTAGTTGCGATTGTGTTCTTCAGGGTCGTGCGAATGGTGCACGCGATGCATCTCGGGGGTAACGATGAGTTGACGCAACCCTGCTTCGAAACGTGGCGGCAGCGCCAGGTTGGCATGCGTAAACAAGGAGGCGCTGGACAGTAAGATCTCGAATACCAAGGTTGCCATCGGGCTGGCGCCGACGACAATCACCGCTAGCGCCTTGATGGCCAGCGAAACGATGATCTCGCCAGGGTGAAAACGCACCCCGGTGGTGACGTCGAATGCTGAATCGGCGTGATGCACCGAGTGCAGGCGCCACAGCCAGGGAAGCCAATGCAGAACGCGATGTTGGGCGTACAAGACGAGGTCCAGAATGACGACAGCAACGATGAATTCAAGCCATACGGGGCCGGCCGTTACGTTGAGCGCCCCCCAACCTTGGTCGGCCGCGTAGAACGCCAACCCGACCAGGGAAGTGGTGCTCACCAGGCGCACGATTAGCGTGTTGGCGATAAGCAACCCAACGTTGGTCCTGATCATCGGCCACGGCCTGAACGTCCGGCGCGGCCACAATCGTTCGGCGGCAATCAACAATACGGCGATCGTGATGAAAGCCGCGGCGCGCAGTGTCGGTTCTGAAGTGGCTAAATCCTCCACGCCGACCATTCTAGCCCCTCCGCGAGAACAACGTCGGGGCGCCCAAAAAAAGGGGGCGCGAACGGCGCCCCCACCATGCTTCAGGCCTGCTAGCCGGCGGCGTTGTATCCCATGATGGCCTTGATTTCGAGAAACTCCTCGAAACCATGAACGCCCCACTCGCGGCCGTTGCCGGATTGCTTGTAGCCACCGAATGGCGCCTGCTGATCGACCGGCGCGCCGTTCAAGTGCACGTTGCCCGTGCGAATCCGTCGCGCGATGGCCTTGGCGTGCTCGGGGTCACCCGAAGAAATGTAGCCGGACAAGCCGTACACGGTGTCGTTCGCAATTCGCACGGCGTCATCGTCGTCCTCGTAGCCGATCAGTGAAAGCACCGGGCCGAAGATCTCTTCTCGGGCGATGCTCATCTCGTTGGTCACGTTGGAGAATACGGTTGGTTTGATGTAGTAACCGCGGTTCAGACCATCCGGGCGGCCGGTACCGCCGGTTTCCAACGTCGCACCTTCATCGATGCCCTTTTGGATGAGGTTCTGGATCTTGTCGAACTGCACTTCCGATACGACCGGCCCGATGGTCGTGCCTTCCTCCTTGGGATCGCCGACCTTGACGTTCTCGGCTGCGGCCTTGGCGACGGCCGCTGCTTCGTCCATGCGCGCAAGAGGTACCAGCATCCGGGTCGGCGCGTTGCACGATTGACCGGAGTTCATGCACAGTCCGAACACGTCTCTCGAGATCGCGGTTTCGAAATCCGCATCGTCCAGGATGATGTTGGCCGATTTGCCGCCGAGCTCCTGAGCGACGCGCTTGACGGTCGGCGCTGCGTTCTTGGCCACCTCGATACCGGCACGCGTCGAGCCCGTGAAAGACATCATGTCGATGTCTGGGTGGGACGCCATGGCGGCACCGACTGTTGGCCCGTCGCCGTTTACGAGATTGAACACACCTGGGGGTACGCCTGCGTCATCCAGGATCTCTGCGAATAATATGGCGTTGAATGGTGCAACCTCGGAAGGTTTGAGCACCATGGTGCAACCGGCAGCGAGAGCCGGCGCGACCTTGCAGGCGATCTGGTTGATGGGCCAGTTCCACGGCGTGATGAAACCGCAAACGCCCGCGGGTTCCTTGACGATGCGCGAGGTGCCGATGTCTTCTTCGAACTCGTAGTCTTTCAACACCTCGAGCGTGGTCATGAAATGGCCGAGACCCGCCGGTGCTTGTGCGGCATTCGCCAATGGCATGGGGGCGCCCATCTCGTCGCTGATGGTTTGCGCGACTTCGCCCATGCGTGCGGTGTAGGCGGCGATGATCTTCTCCAAAAGTGCTACCCGCTCTTCGCGCGTCGTCTGCGAGTAACTCTCGAAAGCGGCCTTGGCCGCGGCGACGGCCTTATCGACGTCGGCAGCACCGCCCATGGCGATGGCATCGATAGGTTCTTCGGTGGCCGGGTTGATCACGTCCAGCGTCTCGCTGGTGGAAGGCTCCACCCATTCACCATTGATGTAAAACTTCTGTCGATTGCTCACAGTTTGCGTCCCTCTCTATTCAGGTTCCCGGAAGCGGCCGAATAGCTTATCCACCGCGCCCGAACAAAACAATGGCCTTGACCGCCTAGCCGGTATTCATGGACTGCGCAATGATCGCGAAACCCTCGGTCGCCGCGAGGCGTTTGCCGACGATGGCTTGGTATTCTTCCGATTCGTACCAGGCTTTCGCCGCTTCGGTGGATTCGAATTTGAGTACCACGGTTTGCGGCCCGGGCGGGGTACCTTCGATGGTCTCGGCGGCGGCGTCGAAGGCGACCAGCTCGGCGCCGTGTGCCTGAATGGTAGGACCTGCGTCGCCCTGGTATTCGCGGTAGAGTTCCGGGTCGTTTACGACGTATTGTGCAATAAAGTAGGCTGCCATCTCGTTTCTCCTTCTATATATAGTCCGTCCGGCCCTGCGATGGGCCGATCATTTGCTGATTTGCGGTTCTCCGCTACCGGAAAACTCGGGTAGACCAGGATCGCCCAAGAACATCTTGCCGAGTTCGGTGTAGAGCTGATGCGACACCCAGCGGTGGGTGGCGCATCCGTGCACGTCGCGAAGTTTTCGCTCGAGCAGACAGTCCATGCGCAGCGCCGTGGTGCCGGCCGCATTGTGCACACTGTCCACCACGTGCATCGCGGTGTTGGCGGCATAGGTGCATGCCAGCCGGGCGAGCTTCGTGGTCTCCGGCCCTGGTTGGTTGGCATTGCCGGTTAGTTCGGCCTCGACCGCGCCCATCGTCTCCATCAGGAACGCGCGCGCGGCCCTCAGCGTCGCTTCGCCTTCGCCCATCCGGTACTGGGCGACGGGCCGGTCTTTCAGCGTGGAAGCCGACATCAGCGGCACTTTGTTTTGCGCGATGTCGGCGAAGGCGTTCAGCGCTCCCCGGGCGATGCCGATCGCGACGGCGGCTTTGTTGTAGGACAGGCGCAGTGCGACGGGAATGCGGAACACCGGATTCGGATAGTGAGCGGGTAGGGCAAAGAGTTCGACGGGCGCCAATCTTGCCGGCACCAACGCACCGTCGGCGACCACATCGTGACTACCGGAGCCCCGCAGTCCGGCCACATCCCAGGTGTCTTCTATCTGCCACTCGCTGCGGTTCAAGAACCAGAGCTTAATGATGGGCTGTCCGGCTGCGTCGAGGCGCGGCGCGCCGTCTTCGATGGTGGGGGCCATCATGAAGCACCACTCGGCGTTGTGACAGCCGCTCATGAAGGTGGCCTGGCCGGAGACGCGAAAGCTGCCGTCGCTTTGTTTTACCGCGCCCGCGGGAATGGTGCCCGGCCCACCGCCGCCACACATGATCACGCGGGGATTGTCGAGATACACTTCCTTGGCGATTTCAGGCGGCATGCCGCCGGCGGCGATGGCGTTGATTTCTGAGCCGATCATCACGTTCCATCCCACGGAGCCGTCGATCGCGGCGATGGCTTCGAGAATTTCTATGGTTTCGGTTACGCTCGCATTCTCACCACCGAGTTCTAGCGGCAACGCGAACCGGTAGAAGCCCTCGTCGATCAAACTGTCCGCGGTCTCGCTCGGTAGGCGCCGAATGTTCTGGGCTTCGTCGCCACCTTCGCGGATAACGTCATGCAGTCGAGCAACGCGTGCCAGTGGGCTTTCCGCAAACGGCACGGATTGCGAGGCTTCGGCCATGTTCGTTCGTTCCCATCCCCAGACAACTAGCAGGCCAGCATACTGACCAGCGTTTGCGAAGAGAAGGGTAGGTTAGAAGCCCGCCGCCAGACCTTCCTTGCGATGATCTGAGCCGCCGATATAGCCGTCGTCGGTCTTGAGTATCAGTTGTGCACCACCGAAGGTCCCCTCGAAAGGTTCGAAGCGCACGTTGTGCCCTCGCTCGGTCAACGCCTCCGCCACGTCGGTCGTGAAACCTTTCTCCAACGCCACGCTGTAGTCGGGGTGCACGTGCCATCTCGGCGCATCGCTAGCCGCTTGCGGGTTTTGGCCGTGGTCGAATATGCGGTGGATCATCTGCACGTGACCTTGGTGCTGCATGTAGCCGCCCATGACGCCGAAGCTCATCCGAGGCGCGTCGTTTTCCGTCACGAATCCGGGAATGATGGTGTGGTAGGGCCGTTTGCTCGGACCGACGCAGTTGGGGTGTGCCGCATCGAGTACAAAGCCGCAACCGCGGTTTTGCATTGCGATGCCGGTGTCGGGGATGACGATTCCGGAACCGAAGCCTTTATAGTTGGACTGGATGAACGATACCATCATGCCGGAAGCGTCTGCGGCCGTGAGGTAGACGGTGTCGTGACTCACGGGCAAGGCAACCGGAGCGGGTGTGCTGGCCTGCTTGCCGATCATGCTTGCTGCCCGTGCAATAGAATCTGCACCGAGCAGTTCTTCCGGAGAAATTCGCATGGCGGCCGGGTCGGCAAAATGCTCGAAGGCCGCTCGGATGGCAATCTTCATCGCCTCGATCTGTAGATGGATACCCGCCGCATCATCGAGTTCCGGCGGATCGAAGTGGGCGAGTATCGCGAGCGCAATCTGCGCGGCAAGACCCTGGCCGTTTGGTGGAATTTCGTGCAAGGCGACGTGCCGGTAAGCTTGCCGCGTTGGCGTCACCCAATCGGCCGAATGGTTTTCGAGATCGGATTTTCTCAGCGCGCCACCTGCCGCCACCGACGCGCGGTGAATTTGCTCGGCAAGCTCGCCTTGGTAGAAGGTGCTGCCGTGCGTCGTCGCGATGGCTTCGAGCGTCTTGGCGAGGTCAGGTCGACGGAATTTTTGCCCGGCGGTGGGTGCCGGTAGAAAGTGATCGGCAAAATCCGGGTACTCGATGTAGGCGGTCGCTGCCAATTGCCAATAGAGGGCCGTTTTGGGCCCAACTTGAAAGCCGTCCCTGGCGTATCTAATGGCAGGCTCGAACAGGTCTTGAAAGGCAAGCGTGCCGTAGCGGTCCGAGAGCGCCACCCAGGCACTGACCGCTCCCGGTACGGTGACCGAGTCCCATCCGAGGCTGGGCATGACCTCATGATCGGCGAAACGTTTCCGTGTCCAACCTGCCGGAGATCGGCCCGAAGCGTTCAATCCGGCGAGTTCCTTGCCGTCCCAAAGAATTGCGAAGGCGTCGCTGCCGAGACCGTTGTTGTTGGGTTCGACAACGGTCAGCGCAATGGCGGTGGTGAGTGCCGCATCGACGGCGTTGCCGCCACGGCGCATCGCATCCACACCGGCTTGCACCGCCAACGGTTGTGAACTTGCCACCAGGTTGGCCGCACACACGGGCGATCGCGAGGAAGGGTAGGGCTGTTTGAAGTCGATCATCCGTCGTCTACGCTTGACTCGTGCGTTGCATGTTTGCATAAGGGGTGTGGGTTTTGCGAGAGAGATGCAAGAGTTGCTCGTGACCACCGCACTGGTCCGCATTGTCACCGACTTGGGAGCCATCGTCGTAGCGTTATATGGCGACGCGGCACCGGTAAGCGTCGAAAATTTCCTGGCCTACGTCGATGCCGGCCACTACGAGGGCGCCACCTTTTACCGCGCGACCTACAAGGACGAAGACGGTACCGGTATTGCGGTCATACAGGGTGGCCGGTTTCGCGAGTTGATGGCCTTTGGCGGTTACGAAGTCGCGGAAGGTGTGTTGCCGCCGATCCGCCACGAAACCACGGCCGTCACGGGGTTATCACACACGGACGGAGCGGTTTCCATGGCGCGCATGGATCCGGGATCGGCCACCTCGGAGTTTTTTATCTGCATCGGCGACAACCTCAATCTGGACTTCGGCGGTAGTCGTAATCCGGACGGCCAAGGTTTTGCGGTGTTCGGACAGATCATCGAAGGCATGAAGGTTGTACGCGCAATACAAGAGCAACCGACCGATGCAGACCTTGGGTCGGAATTTGTGCAGGGCGAGGTGTTGGAACCGCCGGTGCGGATACTGCGTATCGAACGCCTCGTGATCACCGATCGAGACGCGCCGGGGATCTCGTGACGCGCGTCATAGTCATCGGTTGCGGGCTGGCGGGTATCACGACAGCCTATTATCTCAACGAGCAAGGCGTGGATGTCACCGTGCTCGAACGCGCGGAAGCCCCGGCACGAGAAACCAGTTTTGCCAACGGTTCGTTGATGGCGCCGAGCTCGGCCGATCCGTGGAACGCGCCGGGCGTACTGTTCGATCTGATGAAGGCCCTCGGTCGAGATGATTCGGCAATGATGGTCAGAGCCGGCGTGTTGCCATCCATGGTCGGATGGGGATTGAGGTTTCTACGTAACTCGACACTTGCCCGCTATCAGGCAAGCTATCTCGACAACGTCGGCTTGTCACAATACTCCCAATCGGTGATGCAACGGCTGCTTCAGGTTCATCCGCTGGAGTTCGAGTACGCGCCGGACGGGACGGTGAGCGTATGTCGTACAGAAGCTGCACTGACCAAAGGCCGCCAGATCGCGAACTGGCTGAAGCAGGTAGGTATCACTCACGAGGAGTTGGACCGTGATGGCTTGCTCGAGTTGGAGCCCGCTCTGGCGCCGGCCATCGAGAACTTTGTCGGCGGTATTCGCTATCCCCAGGACGAGGTCGGCAATGCTCGATTGTTCTGCCTGGCGCTCAAACAGGTTGCGGAAGATGCAGGCGTGGTCTTCCGGTTCAGCGAGCAGGTCTTGGGTGTCGAACGCAGGCGCGGAACGATTCAGAGCGTGATTACCCCACGGGAGAAACTCGGCGCCGACTGCTTCGTGTTGGCTGCGGGCAGCTATAGTTGGCCCGTCGGTAGGCGCTTGAAGGTCCACATACCGGTACGACCCGCCAAAGGTTACTCGCTGACCGTGCCAGTGCGTAACATTGAACCGGCCCCCCGCTACGCGATCATCGACGAGGCGTTGCACGCTGCGATAGTGCCTCTCGGCAAGGGCAAGCTACGCATCGCCGGCACCGCGGAATTTACCGGATTCGACAAGAGCCTCCCTGAAGCCAGGCTATCAAACCTCAAACGCTTGCTGACCGAGGTATATCCGCAGATTCCGGTCAATGAATCGTCCATGCAGCCCTGGTGCGGACTGCGTCCCATGACGCCCGACGGCAGACCGCTGCTCGGAAGCACCCGGTTGTCGAACCTGTTCGTCAATACTGGCCACGGTCCGCTGGGCTGGACGATGGCTTGCGGTTCGGGCAAGGCGGTTGCCGACGTGGTATTGGGCAACGACCCGGAAATCGATCTTGCGCCGTTCTCGATGGCCCGCTTCTAGATGACACTCATCCATGCGGTCCACTAACCCGCTCGCCGACGTCGTGATCATCGGCGGCGGCATCATCGGGCTCGCGATAGCCTACCAGGTGGCTCGACGATCGGACCTGCGCGTCGTTCTACTCGACAAAGGCAACGGCGTCGGCGAGGGCTCGACCGGTGCATCGTCCGCCGTGCTAAGGCATCGCTACTCGTTTGACGAGATGGTGGCCTTGGCGCGCGACGGCGTCGACGCATATCGCGAGTGGCCGGCGTTCACGGGATTGACGCATCCTCGTGCCGTGTTTGAAGCCGCCGGCGTACTGTGGATGCCGGGGGACGACGGCGACTGGGCGTCTGTAGAACATCGACGCATGCAAAGTCTTGGCGTGCCTTCGGAGGTGCTCGACGATCGAGCATTGGCAAAGCGTTTCCCCGCGTTCAGCCCCTGCAGGCATGCACCCGATGTACAAACCGGTATCGAGCATGGTTGTGAGGGCGGAAGCAAACACCTCTTCGAGTCGACGGGAGGCTTCATCGACCCTGTCGCGGCAGCGGAGGACCTGGTCGAGGCGAGCCTTCGAGAGGGTGTGGACGTGCGCTACGGGGCAAACGTCGCCCAGGTACGCCAACTGGCTGGCAGGATGGCCGGCGTCACGCTCAATGACGGCACGGCTATCGACGCGCCCTGTGTGGTCAATGCCGCAGGGCCGTGGTGCAACGACATCTTTCGGATGCTTGAAATCGAATGCCCCTGGACGTTGGCGCCGACGCGGATACAGGTGCTCTACCTAGATCGTCCGCCGGAGCTGATTGGGGCGATACCGGTCAGCATCGACATGGTGGGCGGCGTGTATTTCCGATTGCAGAATCGGGGGCAACAGCTCGTCGTCGGTTCGACGCTGTCAAGCGATGAACGAGAACAGGTAGCCAACCCAGACGAATTCGACCGCTTCGTTGACGCCGAGTTCTCGCGGTCGCGCTTGCACGCACTACATCATCGATTGCCCGCCTTGCCTTACAAGGGCAGCGTGCGTGGGTATTGCGGGCTGTACACGATCAACAGAGAAGATGTGCATCCTATCGTGGGACGCACTCCGGTTGAGGGATTCTTGGTGGCGATTGGCTTCAGCGGTCACGGCTTCAAACTGGCGCCGGCGGTTGGGTCCTTGATTGCGCAATCGATTACGGGTCAACGGCTGGATTTCGATACGGCCGTCTCGCCTGCGTTCTTGAGTTTCGATCGGCAGCCTCTGGCGCTGAGCGATAAGTCGGTTCTTGCATGAGGTAGACTTGCACAAGGAAACAAGGGAGATCCTGTCGATGAAGATAGAAATAGAAATTCAGCCCGAGGAGGTTCGTGAATTGTTCGGCCTGCCGGATACCTCCGCAGTACAGAAACTGTTCGTCGATCGGATAACCGATTGGGCGAAGCTACAGCACAACGACGCCGACTCGGTACAGCAGTGGATGAACGCCATGTTTCAGGGCGGGCGCCAGTCGTTTGAAGCCTATCAGGATTTTCTCAAGAACTTCACGCAGCCGAGCCAGAAGTAAACGATGGCAGGCGCAGCCCACGAACAGTGGTCGTCGCGCTTTGGCTTTCTCATGGCTGCCGTCGGCTTTGCCGTCGGTCTCGGTAATATTTGGCGGTTTCCCTATGTAACGGGAGAAAACGGCGGCGCGGCGTTCGTCATGGTGTATCTCGCATGTGCGTTCGCGATCGGTGTGCCGATCTTGATGGCGGAGATATTGATCGGTCGGCGGGGTCGGATGAGCCCCCCGGGGTCGATGCGAGAAGTCGCACTTGCCGAGGGTAAGAGTCGTCATTGGCAATGGGCCGGTGGCTTGAACCTAAGCGCGGCGTTCATGATCGAGGTGGTTTACTGCGTAGTCGCCGGGTGGGTGCTTCTGTACCTGTTTAAAGCGCTCGTCACCGGGTTTGCCGGTGTCGATGCCTCGACGGCAGAACTGCAGTTCTCAAACGCGTTGAGTGACGTACCGGGTTTGATGTTGTGGACCGTACTCGGTCTCGCGATCACCGGAACGATTGTCTCCGCCGGCGTGCAGAAAGGCATTGAGCGAACGGTGCGGGTTTTGATGCCGACCTTGTTTGGTTTGCTGGTATGTTTGGCAATCTACAACGTATTTGCCGGGGGTTTCGAAGCGGCGGTCGACTATCTGTTCACGGCCGACTTCAGCAAGATCAACGGTGCCATGATTCTGGCGGCCATCGGCCAGGCGTTCTTCTCCATCGGTGTCGCCATGGCGGGCATGATGACTTTCGGCGCCTATCTGCCGAAGGACATCTCTATTTCGCAGAGCGTATTGATCATCATCGTTGCCGACACGCTGGTTGCATTGGTCGCGGGGTTGGTGATTTTTCCAGCGGTATTCAACTATGGACTTGATCCGGCTGGTGGCGCGGGCCTGATATTCCAAACGCTGCCAGTGGCTTTTGCCCAGATGCCGGGTGGGCACATCGTTAGCGTGACGTTCTTCTTATTGTTATCGGTTGCTGCGATCACCTCTATGGTAGGACTGATCGAACCCGTCGTCTCTTGGCTCGAGGAGCGGCGGGGTTTTGCCCGGCCGGCCAGCACGGTCATGGTCGTTGGCGCGATTGCGGTCACCAGCGTGGTTGGCGTCCTCTCATACAACGTGTGGGCGGGCGTGACGGTTTTTGGCTTCGATCTCAACACTGCTCTCGACTTTGTGCCGAATCAGATCATGTTGCCGCTCGGCGGTCTTCTCATAGCGCTGTTTGTCGGCTGGTTTGTCAGCAAGGCGTCCGCGCAACAAGAGTTGGCGATGGGCAACGAAGCATTATTCGAAGTCTGGTATTTTCTGATCCGCTATTTGGTGCCTGTCGCCGTATTCGTAATCTTGGTGATGGGTGTGATGGGATAGCCTGCATATCTCACCGATTTCCTACTGCGGACGCCGATACGCTCGCCGTGCGTCGCCTGCGCAGCAGGCGCGGCGTAACTCTCTCCGGCCGGCTCAACCGTAGTGGGCCGCCCCCGAAAGTGGGCGCCTACGCCTTCACCGTCCTCCAGTCCGTGCGCCCCGACACGCGCCCGTGCGTAGCACGGGACCGTCTCAGACGCCCTCGCTACGTAAACCGGCGAGATATGCAGGCTAACGTTCGTCGGCAGGAATGAGTCGTTGCAGGTAACGCTTCATCCACCAGACGGACAAAACGCCCATGATTACGTTGGCTAAAGCAGCGGCGCCGAAAATACCCTGGTAGCCGAACAGCGCGTTGCCGGCAAGCGCCATCGGGATGTAGAAAACCAGCATGCGACCCAATGACAACGCAAGCGCGGGCATCGGTTTGCCGAGCGCGGTAAACGTCGCGCCGACGATCATGCCGATACCTAGCAAGCCATACGTAATCGGCATGATGAGCAGGTAAACGTAGGTTGCTTCGACTACCTCTACATCCTCGATGATGAGGCCGACCAGCGGATAGCCGGCACCGGCGAGTACCACAAAGATGGCGACGCCGTAGAGCAAACAGAACCGGTAGGCTATGGCATGCACCTCGAAGATGCGTGGGTAGCGTCGCGCCCCCCAGTTTTGCCCGACGAAGGGGCCGGTACTTGCCGACAGCGCCATAAGCAACATGATGGCGAGTGACTCGATGCGCGACGCGACGCCAAAGCCCGCGACGATGATGTGGCTGTGTCCGGCGAGCAGAGCGACCGTGATCGCCATGGAAGCAGGGCCGATCATGTTGTTCACCGTGCTCGGAATGCCGATGGCCAACACTTCCCGCCACGATGCCCATAATTGGGATGCCGAGGGCACGGAATAGTCGAGTAGACGCATCTTGTTCAGTACATGGACGGTATAGAGAAAAGCGACGAACCGTGATACGACGAATCCCCAGGCGGCGCCGGGAAAACCCAGACCCTCCCAATACCCAGGCAACCCGAAGATCAGTAGGGGTGCCATCATTACCTGCAAGGCAGAGCCGCCGGTCATGATGACGCCAGGCATGCGCGCGTTGCCGACAGCCCGCATCAGCATCGTCGCAACCATGGTCAGGGCGAAGAATGGCAGTCCGACCGACCAGATGCTCATGTACTGAATCGCGAGCACCAATATGTCTGCTTCGGCGCCGAGTGCGATGAACACCGGTTCTTGATAGACGTACATGAGTCCAGCGACGGCAACCACCAACCCGGCTACCAACATCATCGCATCGGTGGACAGCCGCGTGACTTGATCGATGTGTCCTGACCCGACGATTCTGGCGATGATGGACGAGGCACCCACGCCGATACCCATCGAAACGGTGGTCAAGCCCATAACGAGGGGAAAGGTGAAGCTGATGGCGGCCAGTTCCAGGGTGCCGATCCAGCCCACGTACACGGTGTCGATCATCGATGCCACGATCATCGATGAGATGCCGAGGAACATCGGGAGGGTCAGGTTGATGAGGTGTTTTGAGATGGATCCTTCGGTGAGGTTGGCGCCAGACTTCATGAATCCAGTTTAAAGGATCGAGCCAGGTCGCGCTTTTGAGCCGCTCAAAACATGGCATAGCGGAATGCTGGTGCGGGCAGTTGCGCCTACCAAATGGCCACAATTTCCCTCGTCCCGAATGCGCCGCAGCCTGGTAAAATCCGCCTATGGCTGACGCGGATGACAAGCCGGATACGCGCATTCCATTGATCCGTTCGCTGCGGGGCAAGTTCATTGGGTTGCTTGCGTTGTTAGTTGCACTGACCGCGGCGGCTTTGACGAGTGTCGATTACGTTTATGTGCGGCAGCTGCTTTCTTCGAGCGTTGAACAACAACTGAAGCTCAGGGCCGAAGGCCAACGCGCGGTACTGCTCGGCCATGTCCATCAGCGCCGTGAGGGGATTCGCTTGGTTGCCAGCCGCACCCTTTTGCGTGAGATGTTGGCCCGACGGCTGGACGGCACGATCGACGAACAGCTGTTTCGCGCTGACGCGCGACGGATTTTGCTCGACGCTCAACAGAGCACTCAAGGGTTTCTCAATATTCGAATTACCGATCCTGGCGGTAAGGTCGTGGCCGCTACCAACGTCACTTATCTCGGCGCCGACCTGTCGGATTCGCGTGCGTTTTCTGCCGGCCTGCTCGAACCCACCTTGGGTTTGCCGACACCTGCGGCGGATGGGTATCGCGCAACGTTGACCGGCCCGCTTGTCGGCAGTGCGGGACGCTTTCTCGGTGTGGTGGTGGTCGAGGTGGACGCGCAACCAGAGTTGGACATTCTCAGCGCCGTACCCAGTGGTTTCGAGAGTGCGGAGGTGAGGCTCGGCGTGTGGGAAACGGCGAGCGCCGACAACCGTATCCGTTATCTGTTTCCAGTCGGTCCGGCCCAGGCGCTATCGATTGATGCGTCCTTAGACCCGGCCATGCGGGCCGCACTGAGAGGCGAGAGCGGCTTTGTGGAAACCATCGACTATCTGGGCCGCGAAGTCATATCGGTTCATCAACCCGTCGGATACGGCAACTGGGCCATGGTTGTGCAAGTCGACGCCGAGGAAGCCTATGCGCCGATCGCCCAGGTTCGAAACGTCCTGTTGCTGGTGGCCATCGGCTTTTTCGTATTGGCCGCGTTGATCGGGGCGCGCATCGCCGCTTCCTTTACCCGTCCCGTGCTCAAACTCGCCAAGGTTGCGAGGGCTGTCGAGGGCGGGGACCTTTCCGTTCGCGCCAGAGTTCGCACCAGGGATGAACTGGGATTGTTGGGCCAGGCTTTCAACACGATGACCTCTAGTCTTGAGCGTCACCAGAATCATCTTGAAGACCTCGTGCGCGAACGTACCGTCCAATTGCAGGAGTCTCGAGATCAGTTTGCCGAGCTTTGCCGAATTCTGGAAGGCCAGGCAGAAGTGATGGACCGAGACTTGAAACGAGCCGAAGTCATTCAGCGTTCGTTGTTGCCCGGCGAACCGCCAGAACTGCCGGGTTACTGCGTGCACACTCTGTATCGTCCGGGGCGCAACGTCGGCGGTGATCTGTTCGATGTCGTGCCTATCGACGATCGATACATCGTACTTGTCGTCGCTGATGCTTCCGGGCACGGCGTGAGTGCTGCGATGCTTTCCGTGTTGTTCAAACATCGTTTACGGGTGATCAACGAACAAGACGGCGCGCCGCTGCAGCCCGCCGCTGCTCTGACGGCGGTCAATGCGGCGATGTTCTCAGGTTCGATTACCCCGGGGATGTTCGTGACCTGTGTGTACTGTCTTGTCGATGTTAAGCAGCGACAGGCCGTGTTGGCTTCTGCCGGGCACACCCCGACGCTTTGGCTGAAGAGCTATGGTGCGACCGAGGAGATTGAACATACCGGCCCGGCGCTGGGTCTCTACAAAGAAGCCACTTTCGATGAGGTTACGATCGGACTGTCGGAACGAGACCAGCTGTTGTTCTATACCGACGGGATATTCGACGTTGGTGGTCACGATCGTCCCAACGTCGCGTCTATCGCACAGGAGCTTATCTCGGGTACCGATGGTCAACATGTGTTGGATCGCTTGTTTATGAGCCTGTCTCATGGGCATGAACGGGAGGATCGGGACGACGTTACGATGCTCTTGCTTGACGTGCATCCGGGGACAAGCCACTTTGGAATGAACGCCGACGTTCCGGAATTGGAGATTGATCCTGACACCGAGGTACCGCTCATCACCTATGCGCTCACGCCGCAGGAGATGTTCATTTGTCTGCAGGGCAGGGTGACATGGACGTACGGCGAGGCGCTGTTCGAGGGCGGACAACGCGCGATTCAACAACAGCGGAAGCTGATTATCGACCTCTCGGAGTGCGAATACCTCGATAGCACGCTGCTGGGAACGCTGCACGAACTGATGCAGCAAGCAGATGCAGGCCTGGTGGCCGCACGCGTGCAAGGCGCGTCTATAGAACTCGCCGACGCGTTTCGAGAGCTCAGCATGGAATCCGTATTGAAACACCTGCAGACGGAATCGGTGCCTGTACCGGAAAATCGTTCCCCGCTCGAGCTGCCCGAAACAGATACGCGGGCTCAGAAACTCAGGTTATTGAAAGCCCACGAGGTGTTGGCTTCCTTGAGTCGTGACAACGAGGACGAATTCGGTGCCGTCGTGGAGGCGATGCGGGAAGACGTGGACGTGCGCGCCAGTTGAAATTGTCGTTGAGGCGTATCGTCACCCATAGGCGAATGGTCTAAGCTATCGATCGCCTGGTGTTTGATGAAGGAGGACACGATGTCGAAACAACCTGATGAAGCTATTTCCAGATCGGAAATGATGCGTCGCTCCAACCAGGAGGTGGCCGAGCTGTGGGCAATCGACACCGAATGCGACCCTCGGGACGTTCCTCTCGACCAACTCAATCCCGGCCATCCAGACCTGTTCGAAGCGCGCGTAGAACTGTCGTATTTTGCCCGCCTTCGAGAGGAAGATCCCGTTCACTACTGTGCCGACAGTCAGTTCGGTCCGTACTGGTCGGTGACCAAGTACCGCGACATCGTCGAGGTCGATTCCAGCCACCAGATCTACTCCTCCGACTCACGGCTCGGCGGCATTACGCTGGGTGGTATCGCCGATCCCGACCCCGATCCGACCTTTCATCTGCCGATGTTCATCCAAGAAGATCCGCCGAAACACGACGATCAGCGTAAAACCGTAGCGCCCATGTTTACGCCGCGGCATTTGACGACGATGGCCGAACTCATACGTGAGCGCGCTGGGACGATTTTGGACGCCCTGCCGCGTAACGAAGAGTTCAACTGGGTTCGTGAAGTCTCCGTCGAGCTGACCGGGCAGATGTTGGCGACGTTGTTCGACATCCCCCAGGAGGATCGGCACAAGCTCATCCATTGGTCGGACACCACGCAGAACATTGCCAATCCGGAATTTTTCGATACCCCGGAGGCAGGCTTTCAAGAGTTGTGGAAGTGCTACGAATATTTCGACGCCGTATGGAAAGAGCGCGCCGCCCTCGATGCGCCCGGCAACGATCTCATCTCCATGTTGGCGCATGGAGAATCGACGCGCGACATGCCACCCAATGAATATCTCGGCAACGTGCTGTTGCTGATTGTCGGTGGCAACGACACGACCCGCAACTCGATATCGGCCGGCGTATTGGCGCTGAACGAAAACCCCGCGGAGTACGAGAGGTTGTTGCAGAATCCTGGCCTCGTCACCAGCATGGTGCCCGAGATCATTCGTTGGCAAACTCCGGTCGCTCACATGGCTCGCACCGTTGCCGAAGACACCGAACTCGGCGGTAAACACCTAACGAAGGGCGAGCGGGTGGTGATGTGGTACATCTCTGGAAACCGTGATGAAGAAGTCATCGAGAATGCGGACCAATTCATCATAGATCGCGCCAATCCACGTCAACATTTGGCATTTGGCTTCGGTATTCACCGCTGCCTTGGCAATCGGCTCGGCGAGATGCAGCTGAAAATCATTTGGGAAGAGATCTTGAAGCGCTTCCCGACAGTGGAGGTAGTCGGCGATCCGGTCTATCTAAAGTCGAGTTTCATTCGCGGCATTCGTGAGTTGCCGGTCAGGATTCCTGGCTGACGCGGCTCGAACTCCGCGCAAAAAACTCGTCCCGGATTGTGTTGCCTCGATAGAACGGTGCTTACCAGGCGTGCACCTGCACGGGCAACTCGCGATAGCCTTTGACGAAGTTTGACCTGACGCGCAGCGGCTGACCCACCACCTCGACGCTGTGGAAACGCTTCAGTATCTCTTCCCACATGACACGTAGCTGCATCTCGCCCAGCCTATTGCCCATGCAACGGTGTATGCCATAGCCGAAGGAGACGTGCTGGCGAGCGTTGTGTCGGTCGATGATGAAATCGTCGGGCTGCTCGAACATGGCGCTGTCCCGATTGCCTGAGACATACCACATCACGACCTTGTCGCCCTTCTTGATCTGCTTTCCGCCAAGCTCGGTGTCGCTCAACGTCGTGCGGCGCATGTGGGCGAGCGGCGTTTGCCAGCGAATGATCTCGGCGACCATGTTGGGGATAAGCTCGCGATGGTCACGCAGTTTTTGATACTGGTCCGGGTGTTGGTTGAGCGCCAACACGCCGCCCGAGATGGAGTTGCGGGTCGTGTCGTTGCCACCAACGATCAACAGCACCAGATTGCCGAGATACTCCATCGGCTCCATGTTCTTGGTCGACTCACTGTGCGCCATCATGGAGATGAGATCGGTGCCCGGTTCTTGATTGACCCGTTGATTCCAAAGCTCTGTGAAGTAGGCGAGGCACTCGGAGAGTTCCTCGCGGCGTTGCTCCTCGGTTTCTACCACGCCCGACTCTGGGCTTCCCGTCGCAACGTCCGACCAACGCGTTAGTTTGCTGCGGTCTTCGAAGGGAAAGTCGAAGAGTGTCGCCAGCATTTGTGTCGTCAGCTCGATAGAAACGAGATCTACCCAGTTGAATGTCTCGTCGGTGGGTAACGCATCGAGGATATCGCACACCCTCTGGCGAATCGTGCCTTCCATCTTGGCCAGGTTGCTCGGTGCCACGGCTGGTGTGACCGCCTTGCGTTGTTCATCGTGTTTGGGTTTGTCCATGGCGATGAACATGGGCATCTCGAAATCTTCTTCTTGCTCATCGATGACTATGCTGCCTTCGGATGAGTAGATTTCGTGGTTGGTGTCGACAAACTTGATGTCTTCGAATTTGGTGACCGACCAATAAGGGCCAAACGTGCTGTCCTTGCAGAAGTGCACGGGATCTTCCGCACGCAGGCGTTCGAAATAAGGCCAGTGGACGTTGTTGAGGAACTGGTCTTCGTCACTAACGTCGAAATCTTCGAGTGGCATACCGTAGGCGCGCTCGCGCGCGGCAGCGAGCAGTGCTGTATCATCTTGTATGTTCATGTGTTGTCTCCCCGGCACCTGTCAATCTGCCATTAAAACAGATTAACACGGCCGGTTGTCCAAAGTTTAAAAGGTTCAGCCCGGCCGGTTGTCGTCTTTACCAAACAACGCATCGAGCTTGGCGCGGGCCTCGTCCTCCTTGGTCGTCTCTCGGTTCGACACGTCTGTTGCACCAGCGTCATCGCCGCCATCCTCGGTGAACAGCGTATCCAGCTTGGTCCTGGCATGGTCGCGCTTACTACCGGTGGTGTTCTGATAGGCACCGGTCTTGGGCGCATACCAGTCGCAGAAGTTCGCCACTTCCTTCTTGATCGGCGGATCGGCGCGGTCTTCGTCACACTGACCCGTGATGTTGGGGTGGAAGTGTTTGCACATCCGGCAACAATGCAGGTCTTCGAAACACGCACCGCAGTTGGCGTGCCGGCTGATCGGCCGAGGAATGTCGCTTAAGGGTGCGCTGCAGTTCCAACACACCAACGTTTTGGCCATGAAAATCCGCCTCGATCGTCTACTCGGAGACGAAGTCTAGATTCGGAGTCGACTCGCTGACAAGCATGTGTCCGACGTCCCGCGCCCGTCGCAATCCGTTGTGGCCAAAGCGTTCGGCGACCTGGTCCATGACCACCTCCAGATCGCGCTTTGCAGGGTCGCTAGCCAAGAGATCCAGCTGCTTGGGCTCGGACGGCCTGGACAGTGCATGGGCGGCTAGGCCGACCAGACGGAATGGTCCCTTGTGTTGAAAACGACCGAGTAATCGACAGCCGGTATCGAACAACACATCGGCCACGTCGGTGGGATTGGCCAGGGTACATTGTCGCGTAAGCAGCTTGAAATCGGCGGTTTTCAAACGCACGCATACGCCGCTGGCGAGTATGCCCTTGCCGCGCAAGCGGCGGGCAATGCGGTCGGCCGAGCGGCGCAGATGGCGCTGAATGTCCTCGGCCTCGACCACGTCGGTCTCTAGCGTTCGCTCAGAGCCCATGCTGTGAGCGCGTCGCGAACTCTCCACCCGTCGCGGGTCGCGTGCATTGGCAAGCTCGTAGAAATGTAGCCCGGCACTACCGAGCTGTTCTTTCAGCAACTCAGGGTCAGCGTTTGCCACGGCGCCGATCGTGGTGTAGCCGAAGGCTCGCATGCGATCTTGTGTCTTGGGCCCCGCGCCCCAGAGCCGCGCAATCGATTGCGGTGCTAGCCATGCAACCGCGAGGCTGGGGTGAACGATGGTCAGCCCGCTAGGCTTGGCGTAGCCACTGGCGACTTTGGCGACATATTTCGTCTGTGCGACCCCGACGGAGACGGTGAGTCCCCCGGTCGCCTCGAATACCGCTTGTTTTAGTTTCTTGGCCATCGCGATGGGTGGGCCAAAAATGTGACTGGCGCCGGTCATGTCCAGAAACGCCTCGTCGAGGCTCAGGGGTTCGACCTTGGGCGAAAAGTCTCGAAACACGTCCATAACGCGTTCGGACAGTTCCGTGTAACGCTCGAAGCGTGGCGGTACTACCACCGCCATCGGGCACCGACGCAACGCCTTCATCATGGGCATCGCGCTACCGACCTTGAAGGGCCGCGCTTCATAGCTTGCCGTTAATACGACGCCGCGGCCGGAACGCGGACCCACCAGTACGGGACGTCCCCGCAACTTGGGATCATCGAGCTGCTCGACCGAGGCGTAGAAAGCATCCATGTCCGCATGGGCAATGATGCGCTGCCATTCGGTGGGTTGTTCGGGCATGTTTAGGCGGTGACCTGTATGTGCATACAGTATTCCTAACGGTTGCCGGTAACAAGCCTGGAAGGGGATTAAAACAAACGATTGAATAAATATACCATTGTGTTTAAATGAACTGCATGGCTGAACGTGACGACACCTACTCGACACTGCTCATGACCGCGGTGAAGCTCTTCGGACAACACGGTTACGACGGGGTTACGACCCGTATGCTGGCGGATGCGGCGGGTGCCAACGTTGCCGGGATCAAGTATCACTTCGGCAGCAAGGACGATCTGTATATTGCCGCCATCGATTACATCATCGCGTTGATGGCGCCGCGGATGGAAATTGTGCTAGGCATGGCAGGTCAGGCGAAGACGCTGGCTGGTGACGATCCGAAACGTCGGGCCTTGGTGGTTAGCCAGGTTGTCGAAACAGTATTAGATACCTTCCTCGCCAACCCGATGGTCCGCGAGGTTATGCCGTTTGTCTTGCGCGAGATATTTGTGCCCGGTCCCTACTTTGATCGCATCTACGATGCTCTGCCGAGACGGTTGCACGAAACCCTGACGGAACTCGTCGCATGGATACTCGATCTCGATAGCCAGTCGCCGACCACCGTCATGCGCACGCACGCCGTGATCGGTCAGCTGGTCGTCTTTCACATCGGTCGCGCCATCCTCACTCGACGCTTGGGCATCGACGACTACTCCGACGCGGACATCCAGCAGATCAAGCAACAGGCCACGCAATCGGTATTGATGAGCTTGGGGTTACCGCATGACTAACAAGTGGCTCGTGTTCGCAGGTTTACTGTTGATGGGTTGTGAGAAGCCGTTGTCGGAGGTACCCGCATTGGGGACGCTGGAACGCGATCGAATCGAGCTGGTGGCGGACAGCAATGAACCGATTCGCGCGGTGTTGCTGCAAGAAGGCGATACGGTTGAGATTGGCGACGCAATCGTCATCCAGGATACCGAGCGGGCCGATGCGGCGCTCGCGGGCGCGATAGCCGAGGAGGCCGCCGCGAAGGCTGCGCTCGCGGAAGCGGAGGAAGGTCCCCGCGTCCAAGAAATACAGCAGGGGCGTGCGCGGCTGGAGGCAGCCAAGAGCGCTCGGCAGACCGCCCGGTACGAGCTTGATCGGCAAATTTCTCTGGTCGAGCGTAATTACTCGTCGCAGAGCCTGGTGGATATCTTGCAAGGCCGTTACGAGGAATCGTTGGCGCGCGAAACCGAAGCGACGGCTGCGTTGGACGAACTGTTGGAGGGTACCCGCTTCGAGACGATCGATCAGGTGCGCCACCGGTTTGCGGCCGCGAGCGCGACGGTTCGGAACTTACAGATCACCAAGCGGCGTGCGACGTTGCGCAGTCCCGTGGCGGGCGTTGTGGAAGCGTTGCCGTTCGAGGTTGGCGAGCGGCCACCGATCGGCTCGACAGCCGCCGTCGTGTTGGCGAGCGCGCCAACCTATGCCCGTGTACATATCTCTGAACCGGTGCGTACTCGCGTCAATAGTGGTACGCGTGCCGAGGTGCATATCGACGGCTACGCACAAGCGTTTCCGGCGCGGGTACGCTGGGTGGCCGCCGACGCGGCGTTCACGCCCTACTTTGCGCTGAGCCAACACGACCGCTCGCGTCTGAGCTACGTGGCAGAGATCGATTTGATCGGCGATGACGTCGGTCGTCTGCCGGTCGGAGTACCCGTACAGGTCACGTTTCCGGGGTTGGACCTTTGACGATCGTTATCGAAACGCGCGATCTGACGCGGCACTTCGGCGACCTGGTGGCCGTCGACCACGTCAGCATGCAGGTGCCGAAAGGCAGTATCTACGGGTTCCTCGGCCCTAATGGTTGCGGCAAGTCGACGACCATCCGCATGTTGTGCGGGTTGTTGATTCCAACGGAGGGTAGCGCCAATGTGCTCGGTATCGACGTGCTCGAGGACCCGGAGGCGCTCAAGAGCAAGATTGGCTACATGACCCAGCGGTTCTCGCTGTACGAGGATCTGACGGTCGTTGAAAACCTGCAGTTCATGACCGAGATCTACAGCGTGCCGCGCAGCGAGCGCGCTCCGCGAATCAAGGCGCAGCTTGAGCGATTTAGCTTGGTCGATCGCGCTAAGCAACTGGCCGGCACCATGAGTGGCGGCCAGCGACAGCGACTGGCACTCGCTGCAGTGACCCTGCATCGGCCCGAACTACTGTTTTTGGACGAGCCTACCAGTGCGGTCGATCCGGAAAGCCGACGCGAGTTTTGGGAGTTCCTGTTCGACATGGTCGACCAAGGCACGACCATGTTGGTCACGACCCATTTCATGGACGAAGCTGAGCGTTGTCACGCGCTTGCGATTCTGGATCAAGGTGTGTTGGTGGCCGATGGGTCGCCTAAACGGTTGATGGCGGATCTTCCGGCAAGTGTAGTCGAGATCGAAAGCGATACCGTACGAGTGGTACGAGAAACGCTGCTGGATCTCGCTGAAGTGATCGACGTGGCTCAACTCGGTTCGCGTCTACACGCCCTTGTGCGGCCTAACGTGCAAGATCCGTCTGCGTTTCTCGATGCATCGTTGCGGCAACGGTCTTTACAAGCGAGTTTGAAACTCGTCCCCGCCAATCTGGAAGACGTGTTCGTCATGGCCACGCTTGGCCGCGAGGTCGATCGATGAGGTGGCTTTCCGGTGTGCGCATATTCGCGATCGCCAAGAAAGAATTCTTCCACTTGCGACGCGATCGCCTAACCGGTGGCATGGTGGTTGGAATGCCGATCATGATGACGGTGCTGTTCGGCTATGCGATCAACAACGATGTGCGCAACTTGAACGCAGGTGTCGTGGACGAAGCCAACACGACCGCGTCACGCGCCCTTGTTGCAGACGCAATGGCGACCCAGGTGGTCCGTGTTGTTGTTCGTGCCGGTAGCCCGCTCGAGCTGGAACGGCTGCTCGCGGCCGGCAAGATTTCCGTGGGGTTGTATATACCGGCCGACTTCGAAGAGCGACTTGCACAAGCGCGGCCGCCTTACGCACAGCTGATGGTCGACGACAGCGACCCCATCGTGTTGGGTGCGGCGCGCGGGCTCGCGCAGTTGCCGCTTGGGCAAAACCCTCAGACCACGCTTAAGTCGACGTTTGAGGTTCGAGCCTTGTACAACCCGGAACGTCGCTCCGCGGTGTTCATCGTGCCCGGGCTGTGCGGTGTGATTCTGACGTTCACTATGGTGATGTTTACGGCTATCGCCATCGTGCGCGAGCGTGAACGCGGTAATCTGGAGCTATTGATCACTACGCCGGTGCAGTCGTTAGAACTCATGGTGGGCAAGATCATCCCGTACGTATTCATCGGCTACATACAGATATCGCTGATCTTGCTGATGGGGATGAGCCTCTTCGACGTCCCCGTGCGGGGCTCGATGTTGGACTTCTATAGTGGCGCCGGTATTTTCGTCCTCAGCACGCTGACCCTAGGCTTGCTTATTTCCACCGTGGCGGAAACTCAGTTTCAGGCGTTTCAACTCGCGTTCATGTCCTTCCTTCCGCAGTTGCTGTTGTCCGGATTCATGTTCCCGTTCGAGGGTATGCCCAAGGCAGCCCAGGTCTTTGCGGAACTGTTTCCGATGACGCACTTCCTGCGGATCGTGCGGGGTGTGGTGCTGCGCGACGCGACACTTTCCATGATGGTGGACGAGGTTTGGCCTTTGGCGCTGTTTTTCGTCGTCGTGATGACGTTCGCGACGATGCGGTTTCGCAAACGTCTCGATTGATGGCCGATCTGCGGTTGATCGCCAATTGTCCGACCCCAATTATCCGTCGCGATCGACGATATACTCTTCTACGTCGGTCAACTTGTCTTTGCCGAAGAAAATTTCGTCGTCGACGTAAAACGTCGGCGAGCCGAACGTGCCGCGGGCGACAGACGCTTCCGTATTGGTGATGAGTTGCAGTTTGACTTTAGGGTCCTGCGTGCCGGCCAGGATATCTTCGGCGGGCAACCCGGACTCATCGAGCGCAGCCTGAATCACGTCGGTCTCGTCCATCTTCTTCGGCTCACTCCACATGTGCTTGTATACCGCATCGACGTAGCGCTCGAAGTAGTCCTGACTTTGCGCATAGACCGCGCCGCGCATGATCTGCAACGTGTTCACAGGGAAGTGCGGGTTCTGTTTGTAGGTCGTGATGTCGTGTTTCTTTAGAAAGCGTTGCATCTCGATGCGCCCGTATTCGGGTTTGTTCTTGATGCCCTGCAAAGTGACCGCGGGGGATGCATTGCCGGTGGCCTTGAACACACCGCCCAGCAAGACGGGCACATATTGGAACTTGACCCTGGTTCTCGCCTCGATCGCTGGAATGACGAGGTGGCTGAGATACGCGTTGGGGCTGCCGAAGTCGAAATGAAATTCTACGGTGACGGTCATGGCGGTTACTCCAGGTCTCTGAGCACCGGCGGTTCGCCGGTACTGCCGCGAGTGATGCCGGCACGTCGGGCTTTGCGGCCGGAGCTACGGCTGAATTTCTTCGACAGCTCCGGTCCGGCTGCCGTCAACCCGCCGTCGACGATCAGCGCTTCGCCGGTGACAAACTCGGCGTCGTCGCTTGCTAAAAACAGCGCGGCCCCCGCAATGTGTTCGCCGCGGCCATAGTCGGGCCAGGGTTGCGACTTGGCGAACGCCGCGCGGGTAGCCTCGGGACGGCCTTGCTCCGCCAACGGCGTGGCGATGAATCCGGGGCAGATGGCGTTGACGCGAATTCGATCGGACGCCAACTCTACCGCGGCGGATTGCGACAGGCTGATGACGGCTGCCTTGGCGGCCGAGTAAACCAGCGGCCCACCGTCGCCGCTCAATCCGGCGATTGATGCGGTGTTGATGATCGAGCCTCCACGAGCTTGCGATCGCATGATCCGCGCTGCGTGTTTGATGCCAAGGAATACGCCTTTAGCAAGCACGTCGAACGTGTAATCCCAGTCTTCGACCGTGGTTTCGGTGAGGGGTCCTACGGCGCCGCCGACACCGGCGTTGTTGAACACGATATCCAGCCCGCCAAAACTGTCGAGCGCCGCTTGTAGCATGGCTTGCACGTCCGCCTCGACCGCGACGTCGGTGCGTACGAAGACTACGGCATCGCCATGTCCTGCGTTGCGTGCTTGCTCCACGGTCGCAGCACCGGTGTCGGCGTTGTAGTCGGCGATGACTATGTTCGCGCCTTCATCTAGAAACCGCAGAACCGTGTCCTTGCCCATGCCGCTAGCGCCACCGGTGATGACGGCGACCTTATCTTTCAATCGCATCTTAGGGACCCCTATTGACCTCGCGCGGCCGCCCTCTTCTCGGATGAGGAACTCTCTGCCTTCCGGCGGGCTTCTGCAGACAGTATCCTAGATACGGCAAGCGGGTCCAACACCACTACGCGTGTAACGCAGG
>JAPUIA010000194.1 GCA_027297435.1 Gammaproteobacteria bacterium
GGACGAGCGCGGCTTCCGCGATAGGTGTTCGATCCCGAGATCGTCGGATCTCAATCCAGTCACTAGCCTGCATATCTCACCGATTTCCTACTGCGGACGCCGATTCGCTCGCCGTGCGTCGCCTGCTCAGCAGGCGCGGCGCAACTCCCTCCGGCCGGCTCAATCGTAGTGGGCCGCCCACGAAGAGGGCGCCTACGCCTTCACCGTCCTCCAGTCCGCGCGCCCCGGCACGCGCCGGTGCGTAGCAGGGGACCGTCTCAGACGCCCTCGCTACGTAAACCGGTGAGATATGCAGGCTGAGCAGCGAACCTCGGGTGCGGTCGAGCCATGAGCGATATCACCGACCAATCTTTTCTCAGCCGACGTTTCGGGCTTTGGTTGGACCGCCGCGTTCCGCCGACGCAACGGATTACACTGAGTCAGAAAAACGTTTTCATTTTTCCGACCCAAACCGGTTTCGTGTTCAGCGGCTTGTTGATTCTGCTCATTCTAGGCGCGATCAACTACCAAAATAGTTTGGTCTATGGCGTAGCGTTTCTGCTCGGCAGCATGTTTTTGGTTGCGATTCTGTACACCTTCCGCAACCTTTCGGGACTGACGTTGGAGCTTGTTGGTACGCGAGCGGGCTTCGTCGGTGAGGACATTGAATTTGAAGTTCGGGTGGTGCGTCCGCAGGGACGTGGCCGCGAGGGTGTGCAACTGGGTTGGCCCCAAGGCATCAAACAATGGGCGGAGGTCTACGAACAGGAAGCGGATACGGCCAGGTTGTACGTGCGCGGTACCGAACGAGGTTGGTTGAATCCCGGCCGTTTGCTGATCGAAACCTATTATCCCTTGGGATTGTTGCGGGCCTGGACGTGGGTGGACCTCAACGCGCGCGCCATCGTCTACCCGCGCCCGATCTTCCAGGACGTGCCGCTTGCGGAGCATGGCCGGCGCGACGAGGGCCAGTTGATCGACCCCCTCGGTAGTGATGATTTCGTCGATATCAAGACCTATGTACAGGGTGACCCGGTGAAACACATCCTCTGGCGATCGTTCGCCCGATCTGACGAACTCATGGTCAAACGATATGCAAGCTACGTAGAGCCGCGGTTGTGGTTCGACTTGGAACGTGTGGCAGGTCAGCTGGAAGAACGGCTGAGCCGTTTGACGGGACTGGCGCTGCAGGCAACGAGAAACGAACGCGAGTTTGGCTTGCGGTTGCCGAATACCAAGATCCCACCGGGTATTGGTGACGGGCACCTCGAACAGGTACTACGGGAACTTGCCCTCTATGGCCGTTAGCCTGCATATCTCACCGGTTTACGTAGCGAGGGCGCCTGAGACGGTCCCGTGCTACGCACGGCGAGCGTATCGGCGTCCGCAGTAGGAGATCGGTGAGATATGCAGGCTGGCCGCCAATCGGACAAACAAGCCGCGCTCGGCGTCGCCTATCAGATACCCCGCAATAGCCTTGCGTTATTGATGATTGCGCTGGCTGTGGTGGTACTCCCGCACGCGGCACAGCTGTCTCCGTGGGTGATTGCGGTCGGATTATTTTGTGGCTACTGGCGTATGCGCGTTTACCAAGGTAGGTGGGATTACCCGCGGCGTTGGGTGAAGGTCGTTTTGGTGCTGGGTTCAGTTGCCGGCGTGGTGGGCAGCGGCATTTCTGCGATCAGTCTGGAGGCCGCTACTTCGCTTCTCATTCTGGGGCTGGCGTTGAAGTTGATCGAGATGAAGAGCCGGCGCGATGCGTATCTCGTTATCTTTCTGAGTTACTTCGTCATCGCGACGGAGTTTCTGTTCGATCAAGCCATGTCTGTCGCCATCTACGAGATCGGAGCCACCATCGTGGTTACCGCGGCGATGGTGGGTATGAATCAACTGCACACGCGTGTCCAGCCTCTCGTGTCGCTGCGCCTGGCAGGTAGTTTGGTATTGCAGGCGTTACCTTTGACGATTGTGCTGTTTTTGTTCTTTCCACGCATTGCCCCGCTGTGGACCATTCCGTTACCCGGCGGTGCGGTGACCGGCATCAGCGATCGTATGACACCAGGGGATGTTGCGAATTTGGCTCGCTCGGACGAACTGGCGTTCCGGGTGGTATTCGAGGAGGAGATTCCGGAACCCCGAGACCTGTATTTTCGTGGGCTGGTGTACTCCGAGTTCGACGACGGTACGTGGTCGATGGGCCAAACGTTTCCCCAAAGGCGAAACCTCATCGCGGCATCTGCCGGGTTAGAGGGCGTGGGTTACGAAATTCTCTTGCAACCGACGATGAGCGATTGGTTGTTTGCGCTGGATACGGCAGTCCCGACGAGTTCGACCGTTACCGTCACTTCGAACTATCGTCTAGTCGCACGGGATCCGGTGATGAGCGTCTATCGATATGCAGTCACGAGCTACCCCGAGTTGCCGATGGATCGCTCGCTGTCGATACGCGGTCAGTTGCGAGAGCTGCAGCTTCCGGACGACGGTAACCCACGATTGCGAGCATTTGCGAAAGACCTGTTGGACGAATCGGGTTCGGTGGAAGCGTTCGCAGCCGCCGTCTTGCAGCACATTCGAACCGAGCCGTACACCTACACACTGCAACCTCAGCGGGTCACCGGTGCAGACAGTATCGATCAATTTTGGTTCGAGACGCGCCAGGGGTTTTGCACGCACTTCGCCGGCGCGTTCGTGTTCATGATGCGCGCAGCGGGCGTTCCAGCAAGAATGGTGGGTGGTTATCAAGGCGGCGAGATCAACTCGATTTCCGGTCATCTGATGGTGCGTCAGTACGATGCCCATGCCTGGGCGGAGATCTGGACTGCCGATAGCGGTTGGCAGAGAGTCGACCCGACCAGCGCGGTTGCGCCGGGGCGGATTGAACTGGGCATCGAGGCCGCACTGTCGATGAGCGACCGGGCGATATTATCCGCGTTCACCAATGTTCGATTCGGTGATTGGGCGGTCTTGAGCAATCTCTTGCAATGGTCGGATTCTTTCGAGCACAGGTGGAACCTGTGGGTGATCGGTTATGACTCGGACATTCAGCAGAACGTCCTGTCGGGCCTGCTCGGCGAGGTCACGCCCACACGCATCGGCTTTGCCATGCTTATCGGCGGTAGTTTAAGTCTGGGCGTCGTGGCTTTCACGCTGTTCTGGCGGCGCCGTCCGGTCAAACGGCATCCGGTGGAGAGAGCCTTCACGCGCTTCAGCGACAAGGTGCGCCAATACGGGTATGAGCGACGGCCCGATGAATCGCCCACAGCGTTCCTCTCGAGAGTGGGCGTTGAGGCCAACATCAATCCTGCCCAAGTGCAATTGATTGTCGCTCAGCTCGAAGCGGTTTTGTACAATCCTTCGATCGTTTGGGGTCAACGCGAAGTTCGCTATATACGCGCCCAGCTACGGCGCCTGCAATTTAGATTGGCTTTCGGACCCGCACGCTAAAACTGTATCGACTCATCATGCACCGAACCACGCCCTGTGTGGGCATCTGCTCGACCACCTACGGTGATTTGATATGCCGTGGCTGCAAGCGCTTTGCCCACGAGATCGTGCAATGGAACGGCTACGAGGACGACCAACGCGACGCGATTTGGCGGCGCTTGCGCGAGCTTCGTGACGGCTCGGTGGCACAATTGGTCTCTCGAGTGCAGGTCGATGCGCTGGTCGAACGAGCTGATGAGCTGAAGGTGCGGCACGATCGGGCGATGACGGTCTACGCGGTCGCCTATGACGTGTTGTGTCGATTGGTTTTACGGCAATTGCCACTACCGAACGAAGGATCTTCACGCGAATTGCTGAGCCGCATCGATAAGGAGTACTACCGGCGTTCCCGGGCTCACTACGAGCGCAACTTCCGCATTGCTGCCGAATGAAGCCTGATATTCAGGCGGTGATGGATTTCCTGCCGTGCCAGACCCCCGACCGATGGCTCGAGCAAGCCGCCAGCAACCTTCCGACCTTGTTGATCGACCATGCCAACTGCGAGAAGAAGGCCGCGGGTACGGCCCTCAGCCTGCTATACAAATACGTCGACCGCCCGGAGCTGTTGACGCGATTGTCAAAACTCGCCCGCGAGGAGTTGCGCCATTTCGAGCAGGTGTTGCAGGTCATGAAGGACCGGAATATCGAATACGTCTACGTCTCTTCATCCCGCTACGCGGGCCGATTGCGTCAGTTGGTCGACAACGTTGAGCCGCAACGACTGGTGGATACGCTTTTGATCGGCGCCATCGTCGAAGCCCGGTCGTGCGAACGGTTCTGGCGATTGATCGATGTGCTGCCTGACGATCTCGCGGCCTTCTACGAGCAGCTGTTGGCCTCTGAGGCGCGCCACTTTCAACATTACCTAGACCTCGCGCACGTGTACGCAACGGACTCGGTGGATAAACGTTTGAAAGCCATGCTGACGGTCGAGGCAGATCTCATTCAAGCGAGCGATTCAGCGTTGCGCTTCCACAGCGGACCTGTAGGGGTATCTGAGGCCGAAACACTCTAGGGCAAACTCGGCCGCGTCTTGGCGCACCAGCCAACCACAACGCTCCCAGGCACCGAGTACGTACCTGGTCGCGGTGGAACTTCGGTGCATGCCGGGCCGGTGGGTGTGTCCGTGAATCATCACCGTAGCACTCGTGTCGCTCAACAACTGCGAGACGGCCGCCGCGTTGACGTCCATGATGTTGGCTGCTTTGTTCGCATTGGTTGCGCGGCTCGCCTCGCGCATCTCTTCACCAAACGCTCGGCGTTCTTCCAACGACTTTGCCAAAGTCTCGGCCCGCCAGGCAGTTGACCTCAACAGGGTACGAAGTCGCTGGTATTCCTGATCGTCGGTGCACAGCGCATCGCCATGGGTCAATAGCACGTTATCGTCTGTAACGTAGGGGTCATCGATCAACTGAGCGCCGGTTCGTTCGGCAAAACCACCGCCGGCCAGAAAGTCGCGATTGCCGTGCATGACATAAACCAGGGTGTTGGCAGATGCTTCCTTCAGCGCAGCGCAAGCCTGTGAGGCAAGCTCGTCGTCGTCGTCGTCGCCGATCCACATCTCGAAGAGATCGCCAAGTACGAAGATTTCGTCCGCCCACCTCGACTCGGCGTCGATGCATTCCCGAAAACGAAGGAACCGCAAATCCTGCACCGACTCGAGATGCAGATCTGAGATATACACCCTGCGCGTCACGTGCTAGCCGCGATCAGCGTGTTCTGCAACAGTGCGACCCGTGTCATTGGCCCGACGCCACCGGGCACTGGCGTGATCCAGCTGGCGTGTTGGCTAGCTTCCTCGAACACTACATCGCCGTGAAGTTTGCCGTCATCGTCGCGAGTGATACCCACGTCGATGACGATCGCGCCGGGTTTGATCCAGTCGCCCGGCACGAGGCCGCGCTTGCCGACCGCCGAAATGACGATGTCCGCGTTTCTTGCTACAGCACCGGTATCGCGCGTGAACTTGTGCGCGAGGGTTACTGTGCAACCGGCCAAAAGCAGTTCCAAGCCCATGGGGCGCCCGAGATGGTTTGAGGCTCCGATAACGGTTGCTTCCGCACCTTTCAGCTCGATGTTGGTATGTTCCAGCAACTGCATGATGCCTTTGGGCGTGCAGGAACGCAGTGCGGGCCTTCGCAAAGCCAAACGCCCGATGTTGTAGGGGTGAAAGCCGTCTACGTCTTTTCGTGGATCGATGGTGTCGATGATACGGTGGGCGTCGATATGTTCGGGCAGCGGTAACTGTACGAGGATGCCGTCGATACTGGGATCGGTGTTCAGCGCTCTTATCCGCTCTTCGAGATCTTCCTGGGTCACATTGGCGGAGAGATGTTGCACGATCGAGTGGTACCCGACTTGTTCGCAGTCTCGCCGTTTTGCCCCGACGTAGATTTCGCTTACCGGGTCGGAACCCACCAGCAGGACGGCGAGTCCCGGCGGGCGCAAGCCCGTTGCAGCGCGATCATCCACGGCCTGGCGGATCTCGGTTCGTAAATCTTGGGCAATTCGTTTTCCATCCAGGATCTGAGCGGCCATGGGTACTCCCAACAAACCACGCATATTACACGCGGATGCATGCAACGCTGATGGGTTTGACGGTCTAAAATGCCATCAGTATCATCCGCCCGCCGTTTTCGGGGTATAGCGCAGTCTGGTAGCGCGCCTGCTTTGGGAGCAGGATGTCGGGAGTTCAAATCTCTCTACCCCGACCAATTCGTGCGTTCGATCGTTTGAGTGTCCGAGCTGGTCGGGCGCAGCCCGAGGGTGGGTCCCGGTCTGGCGCGAAGCGACAGGCGCGAGGCGTAGCGTCGCGAGGGAGCCACGACGCGGCAGGGACGCCGCGGCCGGTGTTGTTGAAGACGAAGGCGCTGCGCCAGGGATGGCTGGAATGAAGGAGATTGGAAGCGCCCGTAGCTCAATTGGGTCCGAGCTGGTCGGGCGCAGCCCGAGGT
>JAPUIA010000195.1 GCA_027297435.1 Gammaproteobacteria bacterium
GACGCTCGCTCTGACGCGCAGGCGGCCGAGCTTACCGCTTCCGACGTCCTCGTGGCGGAGCTCGAGGCCGCGGAGCTGATCGTGATCGGCGCGCCGATCTACAACTTCTCCATTCCCGCGGTGTTGAAAGCCTGGATCGACATGGTGGCCCGCGCCGGGGTGACGTTCCGCTACGGCGAAAACGGTCCGGAAGGCCTTCTGAAAAATAAGCAAGCCTATGTGGTGATGGCTTCGGGGGGCGTACCCATTGGCAGCGCGATGGATTTCGCCTCGCCGTATCTCAGGCACCTACTAGGCTTCATTGGCATTCACGATGTGGAATTCATCTCTGCCGCCGAAGTCGAAGAGGATTCGCACCGCTTAGATGTAGTGCTCGCCGGCGCACAATCGCACATCCAACAAGCTGCTTGAGGCAAACCATGGGACTTCTAGTAGACACCCGATGGCGCAGCGTCGGTCGCGCGACCACGACAAGCGCGGTCTGCTTCTCCACGCACGGGGTCGGTCACACGACGCCGTAGGCGACCATCGCATCGGCTACCTTGATGAACCCGGCGATGTTGGCGCCCTTGACGTAATCGATGTAGTCGTCGCCGGTCTGGCCGTACTCGACACACCGTTCGTGGATATCACCCATGATCTCTCGAAGTAGGTTTTGCAGCTCTTCTTCCTTCCACGTGATACGTGCGCTGTTCTGGCTCATCTCGAGGCCCGAGATGGCGACCCCGCCGGCGTTGGCCGCCTTGCTCGGCGCGAAGAGTACCTTTGCCTCGACAAAGTCGTGAACGCCATCCTGCTCGGTCGGCATGTTGGCGCCTTCGGATACCGCTTGGCACCCGTTTGCGATCAAGGTGCGGGCATCGGCGCACGTGATCTCGTTTTGGGTGGCGCAGGGCAACGCTAGATCCGCCTTGATTCCCCACGGCCTTTCACCCGCAAAATACTCCGCGCCGAACTCCCGCGCGTATTCTTCGATGCGACCTCGGCGGTTGGTTTTGAGGTCAATCAAGTACTGAAGCCGTTCCTCATCGATCCCGTGGGCATCGTGTACGAAGCCGCTCGAGTCCGACGCAGTGACGACCTTGCCGCCGAGACCGTTGACCTTCTCGATAGCGTAGGTAGCGACGTTGCCCGACCCGGACACGAGACAGGTTTTGTCTTCGATATCGTGGCCCGCTTGCTTGAGCATGTCCTGCAGCATATATACTGTGCCGTACCCGGTCGCTTCGGTGCGAATGGGGCTTCCTCCGAACTCCCGGCCCTTACCTGTGAGCACGCCCGTGAAGCGATTCGTGAGGCGCTTCCACTGCCCGAAGAGATAACCGATCTCGCGAGCGCCGACCCCAATGTCGCCGGCGGGTACGTCGACGTCCTCGCCGACATGCCGATACAGCTCGTTCATGAATGATTGACAGAATCGCATGACCTCGTTGTCGGACTTACCTTTGGGATTGAAGTCCGAGCCTCCCTTCGCACCACCCATGGGCAGCCCCGTCAGACTGTTTTTGAACGTCTGCTCGAACGCGAGAAATTTGAGGATGCTTTGGTTGACGCTGGGGTGAAATCTCAATCCCCCTTTGTAAGGCCCAATCGAATTGTTGTTCTGCACGCGGTAGCCGCGGTTGACGCGAATGTTGCCGTTGTCATCCTCCCAGCACACCCTAAAACTGATGATGCGATCCGGTTCTGCAATCCGGCGAAGAATCTGTGCTTGGTGATAAACCTCTTTGTCCGCTATGTAGTCGAACACGTTGGCGGCAACTTCATAGACCGCTTGATGAAACTCCGTTTCGCCCGGGTTCCTGCGCTTGAGCCCCACCATGAATTGGTCTAAGTCGACGTGATCCGAAACCGCCATGATTGCCTCTCCCCGTTTCGCTGGACACCGAATCCAGTTGCGGCATTTGGCCGCAACTGACTGCGCCCTGCAACCCGCGGACCTGCACAGCGGGGCTGCGTTTATCGGTCTTTGTGCCGGACCGCCAGCAACTCGCGGGACAAACTTTCCGCCTCAGGCGACATCTTCGCCTGGGTCTTGCGCAATACTCGTTCCACTTTCGACTTTGGATGCTGTACGGCAAAGTCGGACAGGCTGGTCTCGAGAAAGACGAGGCAAGCACAATCTTCCAGCGTCTGGACGTCTTGATCGGATCCAAGGCCACGTTTCAACACGAGCGTGGCCACCCGATCTATCTCGCTTGCCCCATACCCGGCACTACGCAGAACTTTGGACACCAGTTGGGCATGGTGCTCGGCAGCGGCCCGACGCCACTGCAGATAGCCCTTGCGACCGGACGGATACTCGGCTCTGGGACACTCCCAGCGTTTCAGATGCTGGGCACGCACCGCAATCGCAAGTAGCGGATCGGGGCTCGGCTCGAGTCGGTCGAGCCAACGCGTCATGTCTTGCGCATAGCGAAGCTCGAGCCCGGCAGGATCTTCGGCATGCAAGCGGTCGATCTCGGCGATGACGTCACTGAGGGGCTTCATCGTTACCGAGTATACGTGCTGCCCGGTCGATGTGGCGTTCGTAAGGAAAGACGCACCAAAACATTGGAGTTTCCTCCGGGGCCAGGTAGCCATTTCACTGAAGGGCTTCAACGTTGCCGAGTATACGCGCCGCCCGGCCCTTGTCGCTGCTCGCAAGCGAACTGAACCGCTAAAAAAAACGGGGCCATTACGGCCCCGTTTTTCGGATGGTAAAGACTAGTACGCCGGCGCGTCCGCGTACTCCATGCCTTTCTTACCCGCTTGCTCGCGCACCGTTTCAAAGATGCGATAGTCGAGTGATTCCTCTTTGTCCTCGATAGCTTCAACTTCGGCAGCAAGATATGCGGCACGCTCACCAGCCAGCGCGCCAATCTGGCGCCTGAGCTCGTCGCGGCGATCGCTGTTGGCACGCACGACTTCGTTGCGTTCTTCTGGCGACATGGCCTGCAGCGGTTCCGGCAGCTGCTCGACCTCGATCTCGTCGAGTTTCACGATACCGTCGACCACCGCAGACACTAAGTCGCCTTCGCCGAACAGGTTCTTCACACCGCTGGCGGAGATGTTGAACGTCGCGCGACGCGCCTTCGTTGCGTCACTGGCTCTGGCGTGCAGCTTGTCGGTCGCCGCAATCTTCAGTTGCTTTTCGGCACGAATTTCATCGTCACCGTAGTAGAGGCGGGTGTCGTCTAGATCGGCCGAGAGTTCGGCGAGCTTTGCATCGTATGGCGTCGTCATGGCGATCGCGCTGCCCGACTGATCCACCGAGAAGTAAGCGCCCTGGGTCGCGGACGCGATCGCGCGCCACATGATTTCGGTCTGCGCATCGTTGCCGCAGCGGATGGTATTCACCACGATGCCGCGCCGGGCCGCTTCCGCCAACACGACGGGGTATTTCACATCGTCTTGATAGTCCATGTGCGGGGGGGCATCACCCACCAGGAATACCACTTGATAGCTGTCCGGGTCCTGGCTCCAAGAGATCTTGTGAATGGCGTCACTGAGCGCCTGGTTGACGCTCTCCGGCGTGTCGCCGCCACCGTCGGCTTGAAAGTCGATGAGGGTTGCGTACATCGAATCCAGATCATCCGTTAGATCGAAGACCTTGGTGACGTAAGTATCGCCGCGATCACGATAGGCAACTAAGCCGATCTTGATCTCGGGTGCCGGTTGGGCCGATACCATCGTCGAGGCGATAGACCAGATCTTGTCCTTGGCCGCCTGAATCAAGTCCCGCATGCTGCCCGTGGTGTCGAGCACGAAGACCACTTCGATCTTCGGCGCTTGAACGGGCACGACCGTGTGGACGGGTGGCTTCACCAGGTGGTTGCCGGTGCCGTGCACGCTGGGATAGTAGGCGACCGCGGCCGCCGTGAGGGCGAAAAGCCCGATTGCTATGATTTTCGATTTCATGGTTGTAGTCCTCTTTACACTAGCGTTGAGTGGCGATGCGTTTGATCGCCGTTTCTGCCGTGCGAAAGGCACGACCAAATTCGTTTTCGACCGCATGCTGGCGTTCCGTCATGCGCGATATCTTGAATTCGGAAGGAATTCCGATAAACAGCGCTTGGACAAGGAAGAAACACCAGACGCTCAGGAACATGCTGCCCGAATGCGCACTTGCCCATGCCGCAGCGCTCAGCGCGAACGCGGTCAATACCAAATCCAACAAACCGGCGAGCACGCTCGCGTGGTGGTACAAGGCACGGACTATCGAGATCAGCACGGCTTGGGTAATGAGCGTCATCGCGAGATCCGCGGTGAAGAACCAAATGCCGCTGGTCACGAATCCCCATGCGGCAAAGACCGCGATACGACCGGTACGCTCGTTCGCGCCGCGCAGCAGATAGACGATGTAGGCACCGCCCAGCAGGATGGTCACGACTTTCAGGGCCGCGGCCCCACCGACAACGAGCGACAATCCGGAAAACGCGATCGCGCCAAACAGCGCGAGCACTGCCGCGACAACGACACCTCGGAAAAAACTCGGCCGCTTCATGACTGTCTCCCTTTTTCTCTCAAGCGTTTTTCCTTCAGGAAGGCAACATCGATAGCGTCCTGACTAATGCCCGGGTCCGACATCGCCACATATCCGACCGACGGCGTGTCGATCAAGAGGTCGGCTTTTTGTTGCATCTCGGCGAGCTGTTGGCCTTGCTCGGCAAGCGTCGCTTCCAACACGTCGTGGTCTCGTTGTATGACGTCGAGTTGTTGCGAGATCTGTTTGTGTTGTTGTTCCGCGACCAGCTTGCGTTTGACGAGCGAGCGGGCAAGGTCTTCCTCGCCTGCTTCAAAACAAAGATCGAGCTCGCTGTCGAGCGCGGCAATCGCATCATCGGAACCATTCAAGCTCTGTTCGAGTTGCTGTTGTTCGGCGGCTAACCAACGCAAGCGCTGTTCACCTCCGGCCACTTCTTCAGCCATCTCGCGGATGGCCTGCTTCAGGACCACTTCCGGTTCCTCGATGCGGTCGAGCACCGCATGCACGTCTGCCGTAAAAAGTCGCGTTACGCGTGTGATCAAAGCCATGACTATGTCCTGTGTTTTCAAGAAGAGATGAGATGATGGGACGCAAGTCATATGGCGAGTAGGCACGGTTTGGTAAAAAGGTGGGTGTTGCGCTTTACCAAAACTTTACATGCGCTCAAACGGGCTCCGCTGATAGGCTTAACCTCTGATAGGTGCTTGACTTCGCCGATAGGCTTGAAACGGTATGAACACAAAACCGCACATCTTGGTGATCGAAGACGAAGCCGCGATCCGCACGGGTCTCGTCGACGTGTTGGTATTCCACGGTTATGACGTGACGAGCGCGGACGACGGACCAACGGGCCTCGAGCACGCCCTGGCAGGCAGTTTCGACTTGATATTGCTCGACATCATGTTGCCCGGCATGAACGGCTTCGACGTCTGCAACGCCATACGAGAGGCAGATAAGGAACAACCGATCATCATGCTGACCGCCAAGGTCAGCGATGAAGACATCGTGCGTGGTCTGCGGCTCGGCGCCGACGATTACGTCGCCAAGCCCTTCTCGGTCGAACAACTCGTGCTGAGAATCGCCGCTGTCATACGCCGCTCCCGATGTGCAGCGGTGGAAGAGATCGTACTTCGATCCGAGGGACAGGCTGACATGGTCATGGACACTTCGAACCTCACTGGGGCCCGCGGGGACGAGCGCATCAACTTCACGCGACGCGAGATGGAGATACTCGAGTACCTTTACGCCCACACAGAGCGGCCCGTATCGCGCGATGAGCTGTTGTGCGAAGTCTGGGGCTACGCGAAGGGCCTCGACATCGAAACCCGTACGGTCGACATCCACGTCGCAAAGCTGCGTCGCAAACTGGAACCCGACCCCAAAAATCCCCGACACCTCACCACCGTACGAGGCGCCGGGTACCGGTTGGTCAGCGGTTAGCCGATAAGATGAACAGCATCACCCCCAACCAGCGCTCGCGACTTCGCTACCTATTGGCGAGCGTATTCGTACTCTTGCTGGTACCGGCGATCACCCTCGCCTATCTCGGTTATCGGCAACTCCAATTCGAGGCGTTCTACCAACACCAGTCGATGGCAGCCGAGCTGACAAATCGTATCGACCGGCGAGCGACCGAACTGTTTGCCGCAGAGGACACCAAGGCGTTCGTGCAATTTGGCTTCTTGATCATCGGCGAAGGCAACTTCGTACAGCGCTCCCCCTTGTCGACATACCCGGTTACCGGCGACGTACCGGGGTTGGTGTCCTACTTTCAGGTGGATTCGGACGGCGCGTTCAGCACGCCGCTGTTACCTGCTAAGAGCCCTAAGAAAGCCGAGGAACGTGGCGATGCATCGAAGCAAGATGCCGGAGCACCGCAAAACCTAGAGCCGGTCGAATTCCAGGCGCGGTTGGCGCTAGAGAATCGAGTACGCAATGTGCTCGCCGGATTGGAATCGACAGCGGACGACAAGCAACTGGCGCGGGTCGCGCTCGACGCAATTTCGCCAATCGGTGAAGAGTTAGAAGCCATTTCAGCAACGGTCAACGGGGTCATCGACTATCGAGAGCAAAACGAACTTGCCGAAGGTCAGCGCGTATTCGAACGCCTGAACGCTCCCCAAGCCAAAACCGCGAGCCGATACGGCAGCGTTGCCGAACTCAAGTTGAAAGAAGCCTATACCAACGAGGCGGACCAAGCGGAACCTCCGTCGGATGATGAAATCGGCGGCAAATACCAGCCTCGACCCCGCCGTTTGGAGAAGAACGTCGCGACCCCGATAGAACAATCGGTCCTGCGGTTTTCCGATCTTGCCGGCGACCGGCTGACGATATTCGAAAGTGAGGTCGACCCGTTCCGGTTCGACCTCATCGACGACGATCATTTCGTCCTCTACCGCAACGTCTGGCGAGACCAGCAGCGTTTGATTCAGGGCGCCGTCATCGAGCAGGCGACGTTTCTGGATGGGTTGGTTGGGAACCTGTATCGGGATACAGGTTTAGCGGCAGTGAGCAATTTGATCGTCGCGTATCAGGGCGAGGTCTTGCACACGTATCAGGGTAGCGAGCCGAGCCGCTACACGTCACGCGCCGACGAGATCGCCGGCACCCTGCTCTATCGAACGCGGCTGACCGCACCGGTCAACGATATCGAACTCATCTTCGGGTTCACCGAGTTGCCGATGGGCCCTGGCGGTACGCTGATTGCCTGGACCACGCTGACGTTTCTCGTCTTGTTGATGGGAGGATTCACGTTGATGTACCGCCTAGGGCTACGTCAGATCGAGCTGGGCGAACAACAACAAGACTTCGTGTCGGCCGTCAGCCATGAACTCAAGACCCCACTGACCTCGATTCGCATGTACGGCGAAATACTGAAAGCCGGTTGGGCGAGCGAGGACAAGAAGCGCGTCTACTACGACTTCATCCTCACGGAAAGCGAACGCCTCACGCGGCTCATCAACAATGTGTTGCGCTTGGCGCGCTTCAACCGCAACGGCACCGATCTCGAGCTTCGCCCCACCACCGTGGGCGAGCTTGTCGACGTGACGCGCTCGAAAATCACGGCCCACGTCGAAGAGACCGGATTTCGGCTCAACGAGGCACATGAGGATCTGAATCTAACGCTAGTCGCCGATACCGACGCGTTCGCGCAGATCACCATCAACCTGATCGACAACGCGTTGAAGTTCTCGGCTAAAGCCACCGACAAGCAAATCGACTTCAGCAGCCGGCGGCGGGACGCCTTCGTCGAGTTTGCGGTGCGCGACTATGGGCCCGGTGTGCCAAAAGATCAGATGAAAAAGATCTTCAGGCTCTTCTATCGTACAGAGCGCGAACTGACCCGGGAAACGGTCGGCACCGGCATCGGGCTTGCGCTGGTACACGAACTGGCTACGGCAATGGGCGGCAGCGTAGACGTGAAGAACGCGGAGCCGGGCGCTGAGTTCAGGGTACGGTTGCCCTTGGAACCTGCGTCGCGCTCGATACTCAGGCGCGGTTAGAGATAGGTTGCTCGTATTTGTCTGAAACGATCGAAGTCACGGTCAGTGGTCAGAATTTCGGGTATGCCTCGTTCGCAACACAATGCGACGATCTGAGCATCGAAAACCAGATTCCCGCGAGCATCGGTGTCGGTCAACACGTCGGTCAGGTAGTGAATAAACTCGTCTCCTGGAAGCGCGACACGGCAACTCGGACTGCAAAGTAACTGCTCGAGAAATTCGATTGCAACAGCCATATCGGTTGGGGGGTTGAAGACGCGCCTATGCGTTACGACGCGTAGAAACTCTGAGACGCAGAATATTGGTAGTGCCCAGGGCGACGAGCCCTCGGCCAACCGCACGAGGTTCGCGTTAGCTACCGCATGCTTGGTCGTCTCACCACGATGCGCGTATATCAATATGTTTGTATCAACGGCGATCACTCGTGATCGATCACATGATAGAGCGCATCTCGATCCGAAATATCCACGTTGGGCGGCCTCAAACCCGTCACGACGGGTAGTTTGACCCGGGTTTTGGTTCTCGCTGAATAGGCAGGAAGCAGTCTGGCCCTTAGGGCATCCTCCACAAAGCGCGTAAGAGTCAAGCCGTTTTGCGCAGCCTTCGCTTTTGCCTGCTTAAGTACTTGATCATCTAGATTTAGCGTGGTTTTCATCCTCATACCCGGCATACGGCTAAACCATACTACTTGACCATATATATGGCAATTTCGCAAGAGACAGCCTTATCGAAACCGCAGCGCGGTAATATCATCCTTGACTGAACTAACAGGTGGGATCAGATGAGCGAGACGCAGTTCGCCAGTACCGAATCGGCCGAGGTTCGACCAGCACCCGTGGTAGAGACCGATCGTATTCAGTCGCTCGACGTCTTGCGAGGCTTTGCACTTCTGGGCATCTTGCTGCTCAACATCCTCGGCTTTGGGTTGCACTCGAGCGGCTATTTCAATCCGCTCGTAGGCATTGGCGACAACGCCGCGCTCAATTTGGGCATTTGGGCAAGCGTCGACGTGCTTTTCGAAGGTTCGATGCGCTGTCTGTTCTCCATGCTATTCGGGGCTGGCGTCGTGCTCTTCGCGTCGAGCAAGAGCGGCGCGCTGCACTACAAACGCAACTTCTGGCTACTCGCTTTCGGCGTCTTCGACGCTTACGTGCTGGTGTGGAGTGGCGACATCCTCATCGTGTACGCACTTGCCGGCGCCGTACTCTATCTCGCCCGCAACAGTTCTCCGAAGCGACTCATCATCGGTGCCGTCGTGCTGATCACGTTGATGTCGGCATTCAACGGATTGACGAGTTTCGGGTTGGGGTTCGCGCGAGAAGCGTCCCAGGCGGTGGAACAAGCCGGGCCGGAAGCCGACATCAGCAGGGATACCCGTGAACTGGCTCTCGTCTGGGACGATTTCATCGAGGATTACGCACCGGCCGAGCCCGCAACCGAGCTAGCCGAGCGACGCGGGAGTTACGCGAGGGTGTTCGTTTTCAACGCGGACTACATGACCGGAGTACTCACCTTCGTCATCCCGGTAATTCTCTTTTGGGATGCGCTCGCGATGATGTTGCTCGGTATGGCGCTTTTCAAGATGGGTGTGATGAACGCATCACGAACAACGGGCTTCTACGTTCGATTCATGCTGATCGGATTTGCTGCGGGGCTCGGCATCAATAGTTACGAAGTATCGCTCGGGTTTGCGTCCGGCTTCGACGTCGCCTCTACCTTTGCCTTTATGAAACCGACTTATCACATCGGTCGACTCGGCATGGCGGCCGGCTACCTGGGCTTGGTCATGCTGGTTTGCAAATCTGTTTGGCTGCCTGCGACAAGCAAGAGATTGGCTGCCGTCGGACGCATGGCGTTGACCAACTACCTTGCGCACTCCCTGATAGCACTTTTCGTTTTTACCGGCGCCGGTTTTGCGTTGGTTGGCATGTTAGAAAGGTGGGCCCTGTACCTGATCGTCTTCGCAATCTGGGCGTTTCAGCTGTTTTTCAGCACCTGGTGGCTCGAACGTTACCGTTTCGGCCCCATCGAGTGGTTGTGGCGTGGCCTAACCTATGGAACCTGGCCGGTCTTGCAACGATAAACGTACCGAGCGACACTCTCCCCATCCACAAGGGGGGATGATCAATGAAAAGAGCAATTTCAACAATGTTCGCCACGCTGTTGTTGGGCATGGCCGTTTCTGCATTCAGCGAAACACGCACAGTCGTCATCTGGACGTGTACGTTGAACGACGGCAAGACGATGGACGACGTGGCGGCAGCGAACGGTCGCTGGGTCAAATACCAGAACAAAGTCAACGAAGACGCCGGTATTCGAAGTTGGGGCGCAGAGTCGATCATTGGCGCCACGGGTTTCGTGTACATCGATTCGTATCCGTCACTCGAAGTTTGGTCGGCGGCCCGCGAGGCGATGCAAGCCGATGAGGGCCAAGCGATCGGAGACGCTCTGGACGAAGCCGCCGAATGTTCGTCCAGCAGCTTATACGAGGCAACGGAACACTAGCCCCGTCCTGCGGCCTCACGCAACCGCGCGGGTGTGAACGGAATATCACGCGCCCGCACGCCTACGGCATCGAAGATGGCATTGGCTATTGCCGCGGGCGTCGGGCCCGTGCTCGCCTCGCCAGCACCCATCGCCTTGTCATGACGCCGATCCACTAGAACGGTTTCGATCACCGGTACCTCACTGAAGCTCAGAATCGGATAGCTCTCCCAATCCCGGCTGGTCACGCCCCCCTGGTCCCACGTCACCTCCTCCTTTAAGGCCCAGCTCGCCGCTTGCACGAATCCGCCTTCCAGCTGATTGACCAACCCGTCCGGATCGATGACCAGCCCCGCATCCGCCGCGATGATCGCGTGATCCAAACTCACCCGCCCGTCGTCTTCGACATGCACATCCACCATGACCGCACAGTAGGTCTGCCGGTTCTTGTAGCGTGCCATCGCGATGCCGCGTCCCGCGTTATCATCCGACGACAATGCAGGCACGCGACGGCGCAAGAGCTCCAACACCTCGCGTGCGCGACCGTCTTCAAGATGCTCAATGCGAAACTCAAACGAGTCCCTACCGGCAGCGTGGGCGAGCTCATCCATGAACGATTCGATCGCAAACACGTTTGCGAACGCACCCAGACTCCGCACCGATGACGTGCGCAACGGGCTATCCGCAACAAACTGCTTCACCAAACGTTTTCGCGGAAACCTGTAGATCGGTTCCTGATTTCGGTGGATGCCAACCTCCGCGATCATCGCCGGTTGTCGCGGTGCCGGTGGTATCGGCTTCGCCCGCCACCAAGCCGGTTGCAGGTTGGTGTACCCAGGGTTCAGTCTAGGCCGTCCGTTGTGTGAGAAGCTATATGTTTCGTGGCGCCAATCGACGACGTGACCCTGCCAATCCAAGCTCGCCTGCATGTCGATTAGCGCCGCCGGTGCGTAGGGCTCGAACCCGTGTTCGTCCGCGCGGGTCCACTTCACGTGCACCGGTCGTGGCGCCACAGCGATCGCCAAGAGAGCCGCATCCATCGCCACGTCATCGGCCCCGTTGTGGCCATAGGCGCCCGCACCCTCGGCATGAATCACGTGCACCGCCGCAACCGGCAGCTCCAAGGCATCGGCTAACGCAAGCTTCAAGAGCTCCACACCCTGGCTGTGCGAATACACGGTGAGCATATCGTTCTCAAACCGTGCAATCGCGGCTGAAGGACCCAGCGAGGCGTGCATCTGATAGGGACGGTAATAAGTGGCTTTGAGCGTCTGCTCGGCATCATCGGCAACCGGTTCGTCGGGCACAGGTTCGTCAACGGGCGCACCGTCGACCACCGGTAGACTCTTGGTCACATGCGCGCGCAGATACTCCGGCATATCCACCATCGAAGGTTCGAGCGGCTGCGTCTGCCACCGGCAATTCGCAGCCAATCGCTCTGCCGCAGCGACTGAAATCTCCTCCCGTTTTGCTACCACCCCGACAAAGCTGCCATCACGCACGACTTCGACATTTGGCAGGTCGAGTGATTCGGGGCAGCCGATAAGCGTGGCGGTCACCACCGGCGGTTTCACTACACGTCCATGCAACAAGCCGGGCAATGCGATGTCGTGTACGAAGGCGACATCGCCCTGAACCTTGGCCAGCAGATCGATGCGCGTCGTTTTCTTGCCTACCGTGTGATAGGTGTCTGGGTTTTTGAGTGGCGGCGAATTGGTGATAGTCACTTCGAAGCGACTATCACCCCGCAACGTCCAATAATCGGTTTGCTCGTTGCTCTTCGTCGACGTGATGACGCCATCTTCCACCGCCAACGATTCGACATCGACGTGCAACAAATCCGCCGCGAGTTCGAGCAAAATCTGCCGTGCCGCGGCACTCGCCACCCGCACTGCACTGCCGCTGTCCTCCACCGACATGCTGCCCGCCGTCACCCACTCGTTCGGCGTGATCTCGGTATCCGCCGTCTGCACACGAACGCGCCCGATCGAAACATCAAGCTCTTCCGCGGCAATCATCGCGAGCGCGGTCTTGATGCCCTGCCCAATTTCCACCTTGCCGGTGCACACCACCACCATGCCGTCCCGTGTCAACCGCAGCCACCGATCCAACTCAGGCGTGCGCTCGATGGCGCCCCGCAAACTCATGCTTCGCGCGCCCGTAGCTTGGCAGCCGCCCTCTCCACCGCACGGATGATGCGTGGATGCGCTCCGCAGCGACAGAGATGTCCGTCCAGAGCAATACAAATCTCGTCTCGCGACGGTTGAGGATTGGCATCAAGCAAGGCTTTCGTTGCCATGATGATTCCAGCGGTACAAAAGCCGCATTGCGCCGCATTCAGTTCCAGGAAGGCTGCTTGAATGGGATGCAGACAACCCTCTGCATCGGCCAGCCCTTCCACCGTCTCGATCCGCTTACCTTCCACATCGCCGATTTGCGCTGTACAGCTATATGTCGGCCTACCATCGACCAACACGACACAGCTGCCGCATTGTTCGAGCCCACAGCCGAGCTTGGCACCGCTTAGCGCAAGCTCGCCGCGCAGAGCAAAGATGAGAAGCGCGTCGGCGTCTAGATCGAGCGCTCGAGTCAGTTCGTTGACGGTGACCGTGACCATATCTACCTATATATAAGAAGGAGCTACGGGCCAAGATATGCCCAGATCCCGAATGCGTGCAAGCGGGTTGCCGGGCTGATATGTTGATCGCATGCGCCCGTAGCTCAGTTGGGTCCGAGCCGGTCGGGCGTAGCCCGAGGCGAAACAACGTTTCGCCAGGCGAGTGACGCCGTCGACTCGAGTGCGAGTCGAGGCCATGGATGGCCGGGCCGGTGTCGACTATGCGTACGATGTCGTGCCAGGGGTTCGAGCCGGTCGGGCGTAGCCCGAAGCCGAGCACTGCTCGGCTAGGCGAGAACGCCCGCGCAAGGACGCGCGGGCAGGGGCTCATTAACTCATCAACGTAGCGCCAGGGACGGCTAGAATACGCTACTACATGGCGCCCGTAGCTCAGCTGGATAGAGTACTGGCC
>JAPUIA010000196.1 GCA_027297435.1 Gammaproteobacteria bacterium
CACGTTTGCCGAACGACTGTGCGCCGCCAACCACACGTTGAAGCGCGCGTTGACCGATCAACACGTGTTTGCCGGCATTGGCAACGCTTACTCCGACGAGATTCTTCTGCGTGCCAAAATGTCGCCGTTCAAACAGGCGCAGTCGCTACGGGACGAAGAGGTGCAACGTTTGTTCGAGGCGTGCCGATCGGTGTTAGTTGAATGGACGGAGCGGCTGCGGGAAAAATCTGGCGAGAACTTCCCCAAAAAAGTGACGGCCTTTCACGATGAGATGGCCGTACATGGCAAGTACAAAGCTCCATGCCCTGCGTGTGGTTCGCCGGTGCAGCGCATCGTCTACGCCGAGAACGAAGCCAATTACTGCGCCAAGTGCCAAACGGGTGGCCGGCTCTTGGCCGACCGCTCGCTGTCGCGATTGCTCAAGGACAACTGGCCCAAGCGGCTGGAAGACCTGGAATGAACCGGCCGGGCCGAACCTTTTCACCTTTTTAACCTTTTGAACCTTATTGCGCTCGTGCAAACGAAGCTGGTTGCGGGTCGAATAAAGTTCAAAAGGTTAAAAAGGTGAAAAGGTTCGGCCCGGCCGCAGATCGGTAGATGAAATATCCAGGCGAAACTCCTGTTCGGTGACCTCTTCGCACAACTGCAACAAGCCTTGCGGTAGATCGAAGTCGGCGATCGAGCGATAGGCATCGTCGATGGTCCTGCCAAAGACCAAAAAGCGCGTGCCTTGATCGATCATCTGTGCCACTTGCTTGTCGCGTTCGGAAACGCCTCCGTAATACTTTGCATCGGCAATTCGAATGAGGGTATCAACCCCGACGATGAAGGTCGCGTTGGGAAAGTTCTGCGCCTTCTGCGTGAACGTGGACAAACGTGTTAGCCACACCGGATGTCGGAACTGGGCTAGACGTTCCCGGATCTCGAAATAGTCCAACAGCGGTTTATCGGGATTCTCGATAGACAATTCGAAGGCGCCGGACAGCCCCAGCTTGGTCTCGGCAACCACCATCATGTTCTGGTGTCCATCGTGCAGCGGGTTGAACGAACCGGGAAACAGTAGCTTGCCGTCGTGTTCGCCGGTGACGGTCTTGACGAAGTTACCCAGGACCAGTTCGCGCCAAGCCGCAGTCGCGGTCACGGTTTGTAGTGGAGACCCGAGTGTAGCCTCCAAGCCCAAGCCTTGGTTGATGGCTCGCCAGGCGATCTCGACTAGCTCGGCTTCTTGAGCGGTGCGACTGCCGGTGAGTTCGAAGCGGCTCTGCAACGTACTGTCAGCGGTTTGAATGGCGATATGGACACGGTGGCTACCGCGCTTGGCGCGATCGGTGGCGAGGCTTGCGGTGCTGGCGAAACCGAATGGCTGGGACGCTCCCAGTGTGCGCGCGCGTTGGAACGCGGTCATCGCCATGGCCCGTGCCGTGGTGGCGCTGCATGCCTGGTCGGGCGAGCCGCCGAGCAACTCGGTTAGGCTGCGCTCAGAGTAGGGTACCGAGGCTTCCAGCACGGTGCGTGAGGCACCTTCTGTCGCCAGTATCTCGGAGAGTAATTCTGCCCCGCCGCCGGTGACGTAGAGTACGCCTTGCCAAGGACTCGAGTGTAGTCGGCGGGCGCGTGTGCTGGTCACCGGTTGTTTACTCTTTCAGAAAGGCGCGCACGATTGTTAGAAACTCATCGAGCTGGTCGTGGTGTACCCAATGCCCGGCGTTTTCTATGTTGGCGATCTGCACGTTCTGAAAGTGTTCGGCACGTCCATCTTTTTCCGGATCCGACGCCCAACTCTCGGTGCCTCGAAACAACAAGGTCGGGCACGTGATACGCGCGTACAGCTTGAAGATTTCCTCGGGCGCCAAGCCGATGGGCGGGGACGCGCGCACATAGTTGTCGAACTTCCAGCTGTAGGTGCCGTCTTCGTTCTGATTGCTGCCGTGAATGGTCAAGTGTCGCGCCTGGTCTTCGGTGAGGTGAGGGTTTTCGGTCTGCATCCGCTCGTAGGCCTCCTCCAACGACGGGTAGCGCCGCGGGATGCGTCCCGCCACCTTGCGAAGATCACCGATCCAGTTGTGCAGACGTTGTTCGGTCGGTTGGTTGACGAGTCCGTCCACCATACTGGGGGGTGGCCCCATGCCTTCGATCGAGACCAGCTTGGTAACCGTTTCGGGGTACAGACCGCTGTACCCGAGAGAGATCGACCCGCCTAGCGAGTGACCAATGATGGTCACCGGGGTGTGCTGACGCTGATGCAGCAGCTGCGTGATGTCGTAGATGTAGTCGATCTGGTTGTAGCTGCCGCCTAGCAACCATTGCGAGTCGCCGTGACCGCGGAGGTCGGGTGCGATGATGTGATAGTCGTCGCGCAGGGCTTCGGCCACCCAATCCCAGTTTCGGCAGTGGTCGCGGCCCCCGTGGATGAGCAACATCGGCGGCGCACTCTCATTGCCCCAATCCACGTAGTGCAAACGCAGGCGCTGCGAGAAGTAGATGTGCGAAGTCGGTCCTTCCATCGGCATAGTCTAATCGGTCATTGGTGGTAAATCGGTAGGCCGCGAGAATAGGTCGCCCGGACCTCGATGTCTTGAAGATCTTTGGCGTCCACCTGTAGCGGATTCGCCGAGAGGACGACCAGATCGGCCCACTTGCCTTCGGTGATGCTGCCTTTCGAATCTTCTTCGAACATCTGGTAAGCGGCATGCATGGTGATGCTCATCAATGCTTGGTAGACGGATATGCGTTGCTCCGGCCCGAGCGTCTGGCCCGAGCGAGTCACGCGGTTGGCGGTCGCCCACAGTAGACGCAACATGTTCGGCGGCACGATCGGCGCGTCGTTGTGTGTGGTGAATACCATGTCGCGCTGCACGGTCGAGCGGGTGGGGCTGATGCGCGATGCGCGTTCAGCGCCGAACACCGAATCGCGATGCCAATCACCCCAGTAGAAGGAAGTGTGCGGAAAAAAACGACGGAATCATTTTCAGGGCGGCCATACGATCCAGTTGATCGTCGCGCACAGTCTGCGCGTGAATCATCACCGTGCGGTGATCGTGATCGGGTGCGGCAAGTTCGACCGCCCGAATGAGCATGTCGGCCGCTGCGTCGCCGTTGGCATGCGCGAGAATCGGAATGCCTGCATCCAAGAAATGTTTGACCTGACCGTTCAGCTCGGTTTCCGCATAAGCCGGATAGCCACGGTAGTCGGCCGTTTGGCCGAGCGGCGGGACGAGGTAAGGCTTTGTTAGATACGCGGTTTTGCCTTGCGGCGAACCATCGAGCATCAGCTTGATGCCACCGATCTTGAGACGGTTGCGATACCGGCCCAGGTGTTCAGGCAATATGGCCTCTGCGGGGCTGCCTGCCACTGTGGGGTATGCCACGACGTCCATGATCAGCTCGTCGCGATCGGCCATGGATTGCAGCAATGCGATACCCTCCGGTGAGGTCGCGCCGTCTTGAGCGGTGGTGATGCCGAAACTCGCGTAGTTGGCGAGCGCGGACGTCACGTCGGCTGCCGGATCGCCCGGTTGCGTGAACATGTTAATCCTCAGCGGATAGGTAGCGGATTCTTCCAACACGCCGTTGGGTTGTTTGCCGTCGGCCTCCCTGCGGATGACGCCGCCATCCGGATCATCCGTCGCGGCAGTGATGCCGGCCAGCTCGAGCGCTAGGCTGTTGGCCGTCGCGAGATGTCCGGAGACATGCAGAAGGGCGATCGGGTGTTGGGACGAGACGGCGTCGAGGTCGTCTCGCGTCGGGTGGCGTCGTTCCTCGAGGAGCGAGTCATCGTAGCCGGCGCCGATAACCCAGCGACCGCTGGCAAGATTCTGCGCGGCAATATAGGCGCGTAAGGTTTGTTGCAACGATGCCATGTCCGTCACAGGCCCTACCGGCGGCGAGGCGACGTTGGCCCAACGGGTCATCAAGGCCGAGAACGTCAGGTGTCCATGCGCGTCGATGAATCCGGGCAGTAGCGCTTGTTCGCCCAGCTCGACGAGATCCCGAGCATCGTTGATCCAATAGTTGGCTTCGGAACGGCTGCCGGTCCAAACGATGCGCCCGTCGCGGACGGCCACGACTGCCACTTCCTGCTGATTGGCGTCCATCGTGATGATGTTCCTGCCGACGAAAACCGTGTCGGCATATTCCGCGACTGTAGGTTCTGCGAGCGTGCAACAGAAGATGATGAAACTAGCGACGAATACGTTTTTCATAATCGATGACATTCTTCCGGATGAGGGGCGCAAGAACATAGAGGCCCAATAGGTTGGGTATTGCCACGACAAATACCAGGGCGTCCGACAAATCTACCAACGCGCTTAGCTGGACGCTGCTGCCGAGTACCACGAACGTCAGGAAAAACAACTTGAAACCGATGTCCGTCACGCGATTGTCACCGAAAAGGTAGGTGAACGCTTTCAAGCCGTAATACGACCAAGCGATCATCGTGGAGAAAGCGAACAATATGGCGGCGATAGATAGCGGCAGCGGTGACCAGGAAAGCGTGCTCGCGAACGCGCGCGTGGTGAGCTCGATGCCACTGACGCCGTTTTCCACCATACCGGGTTCGTAAACCGTCGTGGTAATCACCAGCGCCGTAATGGTGCAGATCACCACGGTGTCGATGAACGGTTCGAGCAAGCTGACGAACCCTTCGCTGACGGGCTCTGTCGTGCGAGCGGTCGAGTGGGCGATTGCAGCGGAACCGAGCCCTGCCTCGTTGGAGAACACCGCCCGCCGAAACCCGATGATCATGCCGCCTAACATTCCGCCGGCAACTCCGCTCGGTGAGAAAGCGCCGTGCCAGATCGCGGCAATCGCCGTAGGCAAATTTTCGTAGTTGAGACCGATGATGAGCAGCGCGGTGAGGACATAGAGCAGCGCCATACCGGGAACGAGTTTAGCGGTCGTGGTAGCGATCGAACGTATGCCGCCGATGATGACCGCAGCGACCCCGATCGCGAGCGCCACACCCACAAGCCACGCCTTGTCGGCAAAGAAGCTGTCGGCTCCGCCCGTGACGTCGATGAAGATGACGGCCGCTTGATTGGATTGAAACATGTTGCCGATACCGAGGCAGCCGACCACCATGCTCGCTGCGTAGAATATGCCGAGGCCTCGACCCAGACGCGGCCATCCCAGAGCGGCCAATCCGCGTTCGAGGTAATACATCGGCCCCCCGGATATGGAACCGTCGTCGTTGACCTTGCGAAACATGACGCCCAACGTGCATTCCGCCAGCTTTGTCGACATGCCAAGCAACCCGGCGATGATGAGCCAAAGGGTCGCGCCGGGACCGCCAACGGAAATAGCAACCGCCACGCCCGCGATGTTGCCGATGCCGACAGTGCCGGACACGGCGGTCGTCAGGGCTTGGAATTGAGAAATCTCACCGGGGTCGTCGGGGTTTTCGTATTTACCCCGGACGATGTCGATCGCGTGCTTGAAACCTCGGATGTTGACGAATCTCAGGTATACGGTGAAAAACACACCCCCACCGATCAGCCACAGCACGATGAGTGGCAGGTCGGCGCCGAAGATTGGTACCGTAAAAAAGATGAAGCCAGAGACCGTGTCTGCGACTGGGCGCATAGCTTGGTCGATGACGGTATCCATGTCGGCAGCGTGTCCGATGTTGGCACTCAGCAACGCCGACGCTAAGCAAAGGCTGCGCCCCACAGATTGACCTCATTTTCCGCTATGCTTCGATTATTCATCAGTTGCGTGAGCTTTGGTACGTTGAAGTCGTTGCACATCATATTGGCCTACGCGACGGTCGGTAGCTTTATCGTGCGCGCCGTCTGGTCTTTGACGGATAACGAGATGCTCAAGGCGCGCTGGGTGAAGATCGCGCCGCACGGCATCGACACGTTGCTGCTGGTGTTGGGTGTGGCCATGGCGCTCAACATGTCGCTATCGCCTGTAGCCGGTTGGCTTGGCGCTAAGTTGCTGGGGTTGCTGGCGTATATTGGCTTCGGCGTGTTGACCCTGCGTTCGCCGAATCGGACGGGCAAGATCGCCGGTCTCGTCGGCGCGTTGTTGAGCGTGGGCTACATCTTCGCGGTAGCGTTCACCCGATCGGTCTGGCCTTTCTAACCGCCAGTTGAGCCACCGCTGCCTCGATGACGAAGCCGGCAATCAGAATCCAAGAAGCCACGACGTGGTCTAGCCATTGGAGCTCGAAACACAGGCTCGTCATGCCATAGATGCCGATCACCCGTAGGATGGCGCCGACGGCCATGCCCGTCGTGCGACGTTCCACCATGAGGTGGCCGTGGAAGTAGTTGCGGTAAATGATGACGCTCGGCATCAGGCACATGACCAGAATTACGTCCAGCGAAAGGACCCTGACTGCATCGGGAATCTGCATCAAATCGCGCCAGATGAGCCCGGAAAGAGGCGTAACGGCAAACAGCAGCATGAGGCCCGTAATGCCTAAACCCACCACGACCATGAAACGTTTCTTCACGGCGAGATCGTCCAACCCGAAGGTGATGAAGAAATGGCGGAACTGGTTGGACGCTTGCTGGAAGAGCGCGGAAAAATCGAACGCGACGCGCAGCGCGGCGATGCTCACGAGCGCGTCGGGGGTTCGTGCAACGAACGCGTAAAGCACCGGGCGGCTGATCGCGAACATGATGCCGGTCATTGATATCGGAATGAAAAACTTGGTCAGTTCTCGGTAGGTCAAGCTCTCATGTTCAGGTACCGCGGGCGGACGGTAGAGTTTCACGCGTGCGGCGATCAAGAGAACCAAGTGTATCGCCACGCCCAAAGCCTCGGCGCCCACCACCACAACCACGGGGCGCATACCGAGCGTGAATCCGCCGATCAGTCCGGCGCCGACGACGCTGAGGTAGACGACGTTCATGGCCGTGACCCATCCCGTCAGCTTGGCCTGTATCAGAAGCCCGGTGAAGTAGTAGCGCTGTGCGTTGAACACCACGACTGGCGCGAGATAGACGAGATACTCAATGACACGCGCCGTCAGTGCGTCATCGATGCCGTAGACGGCCTGCACTAGCTGGGTGCCGAGCTCGGTATGCGCGACGGCGAGCAGCGGCATCGTGAGAAGGGTGCTGGCGGCCAACACGAACCGATAGCTGCGGGAATTGCCGATGGGGCTGCGGGCATACACGTTGGACAGTTGCGCGACGAACTGCAGGCAGGCGTTCAAGAGGCCGTACGTACTATAGGCCAGCGCCAGGACCGCAATCTCCACGACGGCTTCTGGATAACGTGCGAGCGTGGCGTTTTGGAACTGAATCGACAGCACCATGGCCAAGGCCGTGAGGGCGAGCGGCCAGTAAAAACGCCAGTATTGTTTCATCTACGAAAGAAGAATATTCGGGGTCGGAGGAATATTTGGGGTCGGAGAAAAAACTATGAGTTTTTACTCCGACCCCGGCCTAGCCACCGGCAAGGTCATGGCCCACCGGCACCTGCGTAGGGAGCGGTGACCACCTCGATGCGGCCCGATCGTTGCTGTTGGCAGGCTTCCGGATCGGAGGTCGACGAGGTCAGAATATGCAGCAGGTCGCCACCGAGCATACAGGCAAAGGCGCCTTGGTCGGTGGCGACGCGGTGCGTGACATTACCGCCCGGTTCGACGCGCAGACATTCGTTGGTCGAGGGGCAAGCTACCCAGATGCCACCGGCCTCATCGAGACAGATGCCGTCGGGTACGGTTCCGCTCGGCATCTCGGCCCAGACTTGGCGGTTGCCGAGACTGCCATCGTCCCCGACATCGAAGACCGACAAGCGTGCCCCCCAAGACTCTGCCACGATGAGTGACTCGCCGTCGGGGGTGATGACGGTGCCGTTGGGAAACCGCAGTTCGTCGGCGACGACCCGGGCCGACCCGTCGGCGTCGATGAGTATCAACTCGGCGGTCTTTGGCTGCTCACGAGCGTGTAAGTCGAAACCGAAATTGCCGACGTAGGCGCGCCCTTGCTGGTCGACAACCATGTCGTTGCAGTGATAGCTCGCCAGCTCAGCGAGATCTGCATGCGTCGTCAAGCATTGCCCGTCCCACCGGAGCACCTGACGATCGGTCATCGACACCACCAGCATGTCATCTGTTGGGAGCCATCCAAGACCCGATGGCCAGTTGGGAACCTCAACGATCGACTCAACCGTTCCATCGGCATTCAGCGCAAGCACCTGGTGCGCGTGCATATCGGAAAACCACAAACGCCCGTCGTGCCAGCGGGGTCCTTCGGCGAAGCATAGGTTGGTTGCGACGATTTCCGATTTCATCTCTCGTAGCCTACGCGATGCGATTCGGCTTGACGAAGGTTGAGTAAACCTCTAGCTCGAGTATCCTCGAACATTCAGGGGCCTGAAGGGAGCCGCGCAATGCAGAAGTCGTCTTGGTGTTCGTTGGTGCTGGTGATGGGTTTGGCGGGTTGCGACTCCCCGACCAGTGATTCGCTCGGCGAAGCTGAAGCGCTCATCGATGATCAGCTCGAGCAGGCCGAGGAGGCAGTGGAACAGGCGTTGGACGACGCGGCCGACATAACCGAGAAGGCTTTCGAGGATGCGGCCCAGGCCGTGCGCGATACTGCAGAAGCGGTCGACGATGCTCTCGAAGCGGTCGATGAGATCGTTCAAGAAGTGCAAGACGAGCTTACCGACTAGCCGCCAACGAATCCATGCCAAAGACTCACGCGGCGCTGGGGCCGCCAAGACCAATCCTCGTTTTTTTGCTAATATCCACGGGTTTCGCCTCCCGGTGACACTCGGGGGGTTCAACTTGAAAGGGAAAATGAGGTAAGCGATATGCGAGACGTAGTCGTAATAGACAGCGTGCGGACCGGTTTGGCGAAGTCTTTTCGAGGTAGCTTCAACCTGACTCGTTCGGACGATATGTTGGCTCACTGTATCGATGCCCTGTTGGACCGCAACTCCGCGTTGGCGCCCGAAGAGGTGGAAGATGTGGTGGTTGGTGCTGCCAGCCATTCCGGCGAACAGGACGGCAACTTGGCGCGTCTCGCCGTTGTGCTGTCGAAACTGCCGATCACGACGGCAGGGGTGAGCATCAACCGTTTCTGCTCTTCCGGATTGCAGTCCATTGCGATCGCCGCAAATCAGATCGCTTCCGGGCAGACCGAAGTGGCCATCGGTGGCGGCGTGGATTCCATCTCGATGCGTACGCGCCAGGAAGCCGGCAAGTCAGAACCGAACAAGGTTTTGCTCGAGGAGAAGCCGGAAATCTTCATGGCCATGGGTAATACCGCCGAAGTGGTCGCTCGTCGCTATCAAGTCACCCGTGAGATGCAGGATGAGTACGCGTTGCAAAGTCAGCAGCGTTACGCCGCTGCCCAGGAAGCAGGTTTCATCGGTGAAGAAATCGTGCCGATGAACGCGACGATGCTCAAAGTCGACAAGGAAACGGGCGATGAGACTCGCGTCGACGTCGTCGTCGACAAGGACGAATGTAACCGCCCCAACACGACGCTCGAGGGTTTGGCAGGCCTAGCGCCAGCCTTCGAAGAGGATGGCACGGTCACGGCAGGCAATGCGTCTCAACTATCGGATGGTGCATCGATGACCTTGTTGATGAGTGCGGAGCGCGCGGGTCAACTGGGTCTCGAACCGCTCGGTATCTTTCGTGGCTTCGTGGCTGCGGGTTGTGAACCCGACGAGATGGGCATCGGGCCGGTATTCGCCGTTCCCCGGCTTCTGAAAAATGCCGGTCTTTCACAGGACGACATCGATTTGTGGGAGCTGAACGAAGCGTTTGCGTCCCAGTGCGTTTATTGCCGAGACGCGTTGGGACTCGACAACGAAATTTACAACGTGCACGGCGGCAGCATCAGCATCGGTCATCCATTTGGCATGACGGGTTCGCGCCAGACGGGTCTGGTTTTACGCGAGCTCAAGCGACGCAACAAGAAGTACGGCGTTGTGACCATGTGCATCGGCGGTGGTCAGGGCGCAGCGGGGCTGTTCGAAGCGGCCTAGAAGCGCCTAAAAGCACCAATTCTGGGTTTCGATACAACTTGAAACCCGGGAGAAATGGTGATGCAACAGCCGCCGTGGACAATGTGCGGCGACACTGGTTGGGGGTCGGCAATAGTCGATGAAGCTACAGCGTAGAAGTTGGCGCCGTTTTCGGCCATTCGTGGTTTGGGTCGGGACCGTCTTGATCGTCGGCTTTGCGGGTCAGCTTTTGGCTGCACCGAGGGCTGCAGAGGCAAGTGCCAACCCGGCCTCCGTGGAGGTTGTGGCTGCACCGAACCCCTACGCCGATGCCTCCGATGAGGCGCTCACGAAGTTCGCTGCACGGTGGGATGACCTCGACGCTGATCAGCGACGCGCGTTGCTCGCTGAGGTGAAAATGCGTATGGCGCGCCAAGGCAGTTCCGGCGGTGTGTTGCGCATTCGCCTTCAGCGGCGCTACGGCACCATCGTCAGACGCGGACGGGCGACGATACGCATCAAGGTCCGTCCCGTACTCAAAGCGCGCCAGGAATTCGGCGTAGGCTTCGAACAGCGCACAGCCCAAGCTTCCTCCGCGCAAGCTTCAAAGGAACAAGGTTCAAAGGAGCAAGCCGTACCGGTGATAAAGGTCACCGATCCAAACTAGCTGAGGTTTCTGAGCATGGAAGCCGAAGGCGCAAGAATCCTCGTCATAGACGACGACCCAGAGATACGGGAGTTGACGCAAGCGTACCTGTCACAACAGGGCTTTGACGTGGACTGCGTGGAAGGCGGGCAGGCAATGGACGCCTACCTTGTCGACGCAAAACCGGACTTGATCGTGCTCGATCTCATGCTGCCCGGTGAGCACGGCTTGTCGATCGCTAGGCGCCTAAAAAACGCCGGTGACATCCCCATCATCATCGTCTCGGCGCAAGGCGAAGATGTAGACCGAATTGTCGGTTTGGAGGTTGGCGCAGACGACTACCTCGCTAAACCGTTCAACCCCAGAGAGCTGTTGGCTCGCGTGCGCGCGGTGCTCAGGCGAGTCAGAAAAAGTGGCGAGGAAGAGGTCGAGGACCGCATCCTTTTCGGTGAGTTCGAATTGAATCTCGCTTCGCATCGCTTAGCTCGGGATGGCACTCCTGTGACGCTAACGTCGGGTGAATTCGACCTGCTGTCTATTTTGGCAAGCCATCCCAATAAGGTGCTCGATCGTGATCGTATTCTAGATCTGCTCACTGGCGCGGAACGCTCCCCGTTTGATCGTAGCATCGATGTGCGCGTCACCCGCCTGCGTGGCAAGATCGAACCAGACCCTTCGGAACCGGTCTACATCAAAACGATCTGGGGCAAGGGGTATATGTTTTGTCCTGACGGACAAGGTTAGTGGCTAGATTCCCCGGTCGGCTAGGGCCGGTGTCGCTGCTCGCACGCACCAATCTAACCCTGGCGATCAGTTCGCTCGTCATCGTTGCCATTTCGATTGCAGCGCTGCAAGTGTTCGTCGTCGATCCCGTTCAGGAACAATCGGCCGATGACGAAGCGGCGTTGTTGGTGCTGACCGCGCAGACGTGGGTGGAACTGCCACCGGAAGCAAGACCCTACTTTGAGCTCGAACTCGCCGAAAATCACGACCTGATCGTCAACTCATCACCTCAAGAATATCCGCCCGTCCAATATGCAGCGTCACCGTTTCTATCGATACTCACGGAAAAATTGACCGAACGAGTCGGCTCGCCGGTCGCGATTTTGGAAGGCGATGATCTCGTGTGGGTGTCGTTACCGATGGCCGGGTACGAGCTACAGATCGGATTCTCGGCCACGCGCCGCGGCATTGAGCCGTTGTACGTGGCCCTCATAATCGCCGGCTTGGGTGCTGGGGTGGTTTTTGTCACGTCGCTGTTCATCGTGTTGCGTGTGACGCGCCCGCTCGTCGAGGCTGCCGAGCGGGCTGAGACGTTCCGCGGGGCGGAAAACTTCGATCCGCTGCCTGAGCGGGGGCCGAAAGAGTTGGTGGTGCTAGCCCAAAACTTCAACACCATGGCGCGTGAGATCGCTGCATTGTTGTCGAATCGAACCACGTTGCTAGCCGGTATATCCCACGATTTACGCACGCCGATGACCCGCATGCGCCTGGCGCTGGAGCTGTTGCCGGACACGGTCGATGCGAGTTTGATCGAACGGTTCGAGCGCAATCTCGAATCGATGGACGAACTCATCACGGATGCCTTGAAATTTGCTCGCGGGACCCACGAGGTGGCGCAATCGATTGAACTCCAGCCGTTCGTTGCCGACGTCTTGTCGAGTTATGATTTGCAGATTCCACTCGAGAGCCGACAGTGTCCCAACCATCCGGTGAAGATTGCACCGGGGGCGTTGCGTCGGGTCTTGACTAACCTTGTCACCAACGCGCAACAGCACGGAGCCAACGTGCGGGTGCGGCTTGACGGGCGGGAGATTCATGTCGTGGATTCAGGACCCGGCATTCCCCCTGAATACCGCGAGGAAGTTTTCCAGCCGTTTTTCCGAATGGATCGGTCGCGCAGTGCCGCGACGGGTGGTAGCGGTCTTGGTCTCGCTATCGTGCATCAGCTGTGTCAGGCCCACGGATGGCGCGTCGAAATTGGCGAGGGCCCCGATGGTGGTACTGACGTCTGCGTGGCGATTTAATGTCCTGCCACCGAGCCAGCCTGTAAATTCGCCGGATTGTGTTGAAACAAAATGACACAAACTTGTGGACTCCCGAAATCGTCTGGAAACAGCTTTTCGAGATAGTTAGTCGGCGAGGCAGTCCAAATAAAGCTGCTTCCAATGAGGCAATCTCTATCCCCTTAGACCTTACGTAAGGTCGACTCCAGCCGCCGGCTTCCTCTCCAGGCCGGCGGCTTTTCTTTTGCCACAAGGAAAATGGTGCGCGCCGGCCTGGACCCAGGCACGGCCGACGTTCTTATTCCGGGCGGGGACTGGCCTGGAGCCTGGCACGGTGGCGGCTTTTTCTTTTCTCAGACGCTCTGATTGTGCAGATGCACGTCTGTCTGCGGGAACGGGATGGAAATATTCTCGGCATCGAACGCCAACTTCACGTTTTCCGTCATGTCGAAGTAGACGCCCGAATAGTCGGCCGCATTCACCCAAACGCGCATCGTGAAATTGACGGAGCTTTCGGCCAGTTCGGATACGACGATCAGGTGGGCAGGATCCGCATGGATTCGCGTGTCTTCGGCGACCAACCGCTCTAGTACTGCCTTGGCCTTGGCGATGTCATCGTCGTAGCCGATGCCGAACACGAAGTCCACCCGTCTGGTGGCCGCTTTCGAGAAGTTGGTGATGATGCCGTTCGAGAGCGCCCCGTTGGGAACGATGATGGTCTTGTTATCCCCAGTGTTGATAATGGTGCTGAAGATCTGGATTTCCTTGACCGTTCCCTTTACGCCCTGGGCATCGATAGAATCACCTACTTTGAATGGGCGAAACATCAGGATCAGCACGCCGCCGCCGAAGTTCGCGAGACTGCCTTGAAGCGCGAGCCCGATGGCCAAGCCGGCGGCGCCGATAATCGCGATGAACGAGGTTGTTTCGATGCCGATCATCGACGCGACGCTGATCAGCAACAGCGCCTTCAATCCGATGGAAACCAGGTTGCCCAAGAACTTGGCCAGCGTTGGCTCGGC
>JAPUIA010000197.1 GCA_027297435.1 Gammaproteobacteria bacterium
AAGCCAGCGAATTTCTTTGTAGACTGCAGCTTCGTCCTCATGCGAATAACTCACGAAAACGTAGGGTTCGTTGCCCTCATAGGCTGGAAACGGCTTTTCCACGCACCTCTCCCGAGTACGTTAGGGAGGAGTTTACAGGGATCTACCAACGTCCGCTTATGGCCGAAAGCGGACATTCAAAATCATAGCCTGAATGTCCGCTTACGACCCAAAGCAGACTGATGCACCGCACAAGGCTATATCCGCTATGTGCCCATAGCCGCCATTCGATTGTCAGATAAATCGTGTTATACAACATGAGTTGCATAATTGGCGTTAGGCGTCACAGTGCCACTACGCGAGATTCGAAAAGAAAGGAGCACCGATTACAGTGTGATTCATGCAATCACTGAAGTCGCGTTTCGAGAGATGCCATTCTCAGACGGAGATGAACAGGTCGTCATTGACCGACTCCGATCTGCGAAGGCCCTCACGCTATCTTTAGTTGCAGTAATCGAAGAGAAAGTAGTCGGGCATATCGCCTTTTCTCCTGCAAAGGCAGGGGACGATTCTTGTCCATGGTTCGCTCTGGGACCAGTCTCAGTTTTACCAGATCTTCAACGGCAGGGTATAGGATCTGCGTTGATTGAGAGTGGATTAGAACAGATTGAGGATCTGGGTGCTTTAGGGTGCATTCTTACAGGCAACCCCGAATATTACCGAAGGTTTGGATTTGCCCTCTCCCCAAAGAATGTACCTCCGAATGAACCGGAAGAGTTCTTCATGTTAAAACTGTTCAAAGCCACTCGGGCAGCTGGTCCATTTAGCTTTCATAAGGCTTTTTACGGTGACGCCTAACAATTCGTTGCAGTCGAACTTGGCCTAAATACTAGGTCGTCTGCTCATGGCCGAAAGCTGCCCGTGCACTGCACCACGCGGTGTCTGCTTTTAGGTGTGAAGCAGACGTTCGTTTGGGGTTTGGTTCTTATCTGGTGCGAAGATCGCCGGTGACCGCTTATTCGTCTTACCCCGGTTTGATGGACACCTTAGAATTGGCGCGGCAAGCGGCAGCCGGTGGTTCGAGCGACGGCGAATGGGAGGAATTTTGATTGCCGACTCCGGTCCGCCCCTGACGCGGATGATGCGTTAGCGATGGCGTGTGACTAATCGGCGGCCACACTGTCTCCGAAGGGACTAATTTCTAGTTCCTTCGTTCTATTATTCCACTCGATCTAGGGTGCCAACGGTGGTCGCGTCTCACGCCAATCCGCCGCGCTCTGCCACACTCGCCCCGCGCGCAACAGCAGTGCTTCTTCGAAGTGACGTCCGACAATTTGAAACGAGAGCGGGGAGCCGTTCTTGTCGAGCCCAGCCGGCAGGGTGATCGTGGGTGCACCGGTCATGTCGTCGGGAGCGGTGAAGTAGATGAGTTCGTCTAGACCGCCTTCGCCTTCGCACATTGCAATGAACGCCGGGACCGTTGGGTTCAGCGTTGCCACCACGGGTTTGACCATGAGATCGATCGATTGGAAAACCGATTCCATCTGCCCGCGCAGTTCCAGGCGAGTGATTTCGGCTTGCGCGTATTCAAGGCCGGTGACGGCGCGACCCGTAGCGAGAAATCCAGCATAGGTTTCGCTGTAGCCGCGCTTTTTCGATGGATAGCTTGCGGCATGGGCGAGTGCTGCATCGGCCGCGCATAATGGCGTCCATGCGGCGATTGCGGCGGTCATCGAAGGCATCTTAAAGGGTACGATTGTCGCGCCGGCGGATTTTAAGGCAACGAGTGCGCCTTCGATCACTTTTTTGATCGCTGGGTCGACGCCGTTGAAGGCATACTTTCGATCGATCCCGACACGGATACCTTTAATTCCCCGGCGCATGCTTGTGAGGTAGTCCGGGACTTCCAGCGATGATGTCGTTGGGTCGTTCATGTCGTGTCCCGCGATCGCTCCGAGCATCGCCGCTGCGTCCTCGACCGAACGCGTCAGCGGTCCAATATGATCCAGCGTCTCGGACAGTGGAAAAACGCCGAAACGGCTGACCCGATTACGCGTCGGTTTGAGACCGACAACGCCATTACATGACGCTGGAAAGCGAATTGATCCACCGGTGTCGCTGCCGAGTGCACCAAAGGTGAGGCCTGCCGCTACCGCGACCCCGGTGCCGCTCGAAGAAGCGCCGCTCCAGCGACTTGCGGCCCACGGATTGATCGGCGGTGGAATTTTCGGGTGGTGTAAGGCGAGCGCGCCTTCAGTTAGATGTAGTTTGCCGAGAATTACCGCGCCTGCCGCGCGCAGCTTACGGACGACCGTCGCGTCCCGGTCGGCTATCGATTGTCGGAACATAGGCAGACCGGCGGTCGTGGCCACACCCTTCATGTCGCACAGGTCCTTAAGGGCCACGGGAACGCCGTGGAGTGGTCCACGCGGCGCACCTTTGGTAAGTTCCTTATCCGCGCGTCTCGCGTCTTTGAGGGCGAACTTTTCCATCACGACGACGTAAGCCTTGAGGGTTGGATCGAGCTGGGCGATACGCTCAAGCATGGCTCGGGTCACTTCGCTTGATGAAAGTTTTCGTTTGGCGATCAATTTACCAAGTTCGACCAGCCCCATAAACGCAAGATCTGAAATCATCACGGTGCCCTCATTGTTAATTGGATCGACGGTACACACTACCATCTCTTACGATGTGGGTATGCAACGTGCGCAGGCGTGTGATGGCACACGGCGTTCCGCGATCGCTAAGATGGGTCGACGGTTTCGTGATCGCTTTATCGGGTATCATGCCATTGTTGCATAGCGACCCTTCACGCTGAAATTAGATCCATGCGCCGAAAAAATCTCAACGCTGACCAATGGCTTTATACCACCGCGGCGTTTTGTCTTGTGGTGCGCTCGTTGGTGGCGCCCGGACTGATGGTTGTCGGCGGCGCGGAGGGCTTCGCAAGTCTCTCGCTGGTCCTGTGTCCGAGCCAAAATACCAGTCTCGATTTTGATCAGCTTTCGAGCATCGTACGTCATTACCGCCATGGCTTGCAGTCGCACCACGAACATCAGCGGAATACCGACGCAGCCCTAGACGCTGGGGTTCATCTAGTATCGCTGGATTCAAGTTGTGGATTGTGGGC
>JAPUIA010000198.1 GCA_027297435.1 Gammaproteobacteria bacterium
TCTTCGACGACGAGGTACCGCGCGTACCGAAACGCGCCAACTTTTTTACTCGAGCGGCGTATGGCGACCTGGGTTCCAAAGCGCGAAAGGAGGTGCGACGGTTTGCCTATAAACATCCGTTGACCGCAGGGATGATGCATCCGCTGCGTTGTCTTGTGCCGCATCAGGACGGTGAGGTGGCCGAGCGTCCGCCAACCGGGTTTGACGATCCGGTCATCAACAGCAAGGCAATCCGTTCACTGGCGTACCACCTAGGCGCCGACTTGGTAGGTGTCTGTGAGATGCCTGAGTATGCCTGGTACTCGCACCATTTGGACGGGTCTGCGATTGTGCCCTATCACAAGTACGCCGTGGTGATGTTGATCGATCAAGGCTTTGAGACCATGGAGGGCGCAAGTGGTGACGATTGGATATCGGGTTGCCAATCGATGCGTGGGTACATTCGCGGGGCCGAGATCGCCGGGATCATGGCCGAGTTCCTGCGCGGCCAAGGTATACCGGCGCGACCACAGACCAACTCGGACAGCGATGTGCTGCAAATACCCCTGGTGTTGCTCGCCGGTTTGGGCGAGTTGTCGCGCATTGGTGAGCTGGTGTTGAATCCCTATGTCGGACCCCGGTTCAAATCCGTCGTGTTGACGACCGACTTGCCGTTGCAAGTGGATCGTCCCATCGATTTCGGCTTGCAATATTTTTGCAGTCACTGCCAGAAGTGCGCGCGCGAATGCCCGGTCAACGCCATTCCGTTCGGCGACAAGGTGATGTTCAACGGCTACGAGATATGGAAACCCGACGTAGAGCGTTGCACGAGCTATCGCGTGACAAATCAGAAAGGTTCTGCCTGTGGTCGGTGCATGAAAACCTGTCCTTGGAACAGGGTCGTGTCGGTAGACGGACCGTTGATCCATCGGCTCGGCATTTGGCTGGGCGTCAATGCTCGATGGCTAGAACCGGTGTTGGTGCCGATTTTGGTGTATTTGGACGACCGCCTTGGATTCGGCAAGCGCAATCCCATCAAGCGCTGGTGGATGGACCTGGAGATAGTGGACGGTGTTTGTCGAACGCCCAAGGCCACGAACGAACGAGATCTGGACGTTCACAAACGGATCAGCGCGGACAAGACGCCGGTCGGATACTATCCGGCTAACGTAATGCCACCGCCTGGAAGTCGGGAAGCGTTCAAGGTAAACCACAAAGACGCCATCGGACGCGCCGCCGAGGTAGAAACCGTACAGGGCGCGGTGGCGCGTAGGAAAGCGGGCGGCTCGAGGCCGGAACACTACATACCCGTTCGGGAGGCGTGATGATGAATTGCCCCGGGTCGAATTTAATAGACTATGGCATTTGACTAACAATAGTAGCCGTCGGTCTACCCTTGACGATGAACCCAGCTCCGCCCGATAGGGATAACACCTTCTCTGGTTTGTCGGAGAAAAATTCATCCATCGCAGCCGTTGCACCGGGACAAAACTTCAGCCCATAGTCATCGCAGAGTAGGATTGCGTTGTTGCTTAATCGTGGATAAAAGTAATCTATGCTGTCGAGAGTTGGCTGATAAAGATCCACGTCGACGTGAACGAACGCGTAGCGGCGTTCGGAAACACTCCTGAAGCTATCTGGTATCCATCCTTTGTGCACTTCAATCTCAGACTCGAATTCGCTTAGGTTTTCTCGCATCTGTGCTTCAGAAACTGAGAGATCGCCCTCGGTCCAATGTGCCCCATCAATCTTTTTCGGGGTGGAAAGACCTTCGAACGAGTCGAAGATGACGTGCTTTCTTTTGGATGGCGCTTCCCGATTGTTCAAGGCCATCAGAAATGACCCAGCTCCAAGATACGCCCCGCATTCAGCAGTATCGCCGTCAACCGCGATTGATAGACGTGATAGTTGATACAACATGAATCGGCGATCGGCGTTGAGACCCCGCTCTTCGGCAAACTGTTCGAGGTACTCGTTAAAGAAGGAGTCGTCCCACCAACCCATTTGCGGCCATTTCAATCGATACCTAGGGACGAGCCAGTTGGCGAGCACGCGCAGCAACCGAAAACGCTCCATTTCGTCGTTCTTTACGAACGCGTTGTAAAGGCCTGCAGTTCGACTACGGGGTTTGTCGAGCATGATGTAATTATATGCCGATTCCACCCTTTCCTACCTGGGCTAGCGCGTGTGACAACCACCTGTACCGCGCCAGATACGAATCGAAGACCTGATAGGATGGGTCACCCTTTTCCCCGAGATACTGCCGTAACGCCGGCAACTGGTGATACGGAATGGCCATGTACAGATGGTGTTCTGCATGGAAATTCATGTTCCATGGCGCTAGGAAGAAACGCTCGAGTGGATTGGAACGAAATGAAAAGTGTCGGTCAGACGAATCATCCGTGTGCGCGTGTTCGAGCATGGAGCGGATGGAATTGAATCCGGTATAGAAAGTCACAATCGGCAGCACCCAAAGTAATGGGTACGCAAACCAACTCCCTGAACTCATGGTCAAAGACGCGAAAAGCACTAGTTGCCATGCACTAATAGCAAGCAGGTCTGGTACTCGAAGTCTTGTCCCCGAGCCTCTGCATCGACTAACTGATCATCTGCGAAAGGGCTTTGCGCCGTCTCTGTCGTGATCTCAATCGCGCTCGGTCTGGATTTAGTCCGGATGCTCCCAAGTCACTCAATCGCGTAATATCTGTTCCCCGAACTCTCCCGATTGAGCACAGGATATCGCAATACCTGCGTGAACTCGACCGACAGCTATCGTCGTTAGGCGGCGAACGCGCGAGCTGCACCGCGATTCGGTATCATCTAGGAACTAGCCACAATGGGAAGAAACAATGGCATTGAAGGGATTTGATCATCTCGTGGTGGGCATATCCCACTAATCATGATCAATCGAAGAAGCTGGTTCAAAAAGAGCGCCGCGGCAATTGCGAGTGTACCGCTCGTCAACGCGACGTTCGCCGCAACGCCGTCGGCACCTCTCGATTCCACCAAGGTGCTCGGTACGCCTCCAAAGGAGGTGGGCACGCGGTCCGGGTTCGAGAAGCTCGAACGATTGGTATACGCTCGCGAAGCATCGAGTGCTTCTGCGACGCCGTTGGAGTTGTTGAACGGCATCATCACGCCTTCGGACCTGCACTTCGAACGACACCATGGCGGCATTCCGACCATCGATCCGGATCGCTACGCGTTGTTGATCCACGGCCTGGTTGACCGGCCACTCAAATTCTCGTTGACGGAGTTGAAGCGCTTTCCCGCCGAATCACGAATCTGTTTCATCGAGTGTTCGGGTAACGGTGGCCGCGCCGTTCTCGGGCGGGGTGCGCCCGTTGCAGAGGAGGTGACCGCGGGCCAAGTCGACGGTCTTTTCAGCACGAGCGAATGGACGGGCGTACGTCTTTCGACGCTGTTCGACGCGGTTGGCGTCAAGCGTAAGGCGAAGTGGTTTCTTGCCGAGGGTCAGGATTCGGCGGTCATGTCTCGCACCATCCCCGTAGAGAAAGGCTTCGACGATGCCATGATCGTTTACGCGCAAAACGGTGAGCCGTTGCGTCCCGGCCAAGGCTACCCGGTGCGCCTGCTGCTACCCGGCTGGGAGGGTAATGCCCAGATCAAGTGGCTGCGTCGTATCGACGTCTCGGATACTCCGTTCTTCAGCCGTGAGGAAACCTCAAAATATACGGACGCGAAAACCGACGGCCGTATCGAAATGTTCAGTTTCGTCATGGCGCCCAAGTCGATCATTACCTCACCGACGTTTCCAACGGTGCTGCCTGGCAAGGGCTGGAACGAGATTCGCGGCTTGGCGTGGACCGGCCATGGCAAGATTGCCAAGGTCGAAGTGAGCACGGATGGCGGCAATCGTTGGCGGCACGCGGCCTTGCAAGCGCCCGTACTATCCAAGGGCACCGTGCGTTTTCGCATACCCTGGCAGTGGGACGGTAAGCCGGCGTTGTTCATGAGCCGTGCAACCGACGAGTTGGGTAACGTACAGTTGATGCCTGGCGTGTTTGCCGACAACCGAGGTCCTGCGACGTTCTATCACAACAGCGCCATTCGAGCGTGGAAGGTAGACGCGAGTGGCCGCGTAACGTTCGGCCAGAACGAACTCGCATGAAGCGTGCAGCGTTGCTACTCCTACTTATCGCGTCCGGGATCACATTCGCTGCAGAACGGTTCGGACTTGGCACGCCGGCTAGCGCAGACGATATTGCCCGCTGGGATATCGATATCAAACCCGATGGTGCCGGTCTACCGCCCGGGCAGGGCGCAGTCTCGGAAGGTGTTGGCCTCTACGACCAACTTTGCCTTGCATGCCACGGCGAGAACGGCCAAGACGGACAGTACGATCAACTTGCCGGTGCACCGGTGCCGGAGGAATTTGCGACGACGTTTGTCAAACGCACCATCGGCAACTACTGGCCCTACGCATCGACGCTTTTCGATTACGTGCGCCGCAGTATGCCCCAGACACAACCCGGCAGCCTGACGGACGACGAGGTGTATGCGCTCGTCGCTTACTTGTTGTATTTGAACGGCATCGTCGACGCGGACGCGATCATGAACAGCGAATCGCTGCCCCGGGTCGAAATGCCGGCGCAATCGCGTTTTTACTGGAGCGACGAGGTTGCCCATCTTCGTTAAGCGGCTAGCGCGCGAGCGGCACCACGATTCGGTATAGTGAAGTTATTTCCCCGGACAACACACTAGCCACAATGGGAGGAAACGATGGCATTGAAGGGATTTGATCATCTCGTAGTGCGTGTGAAGGACATTGAGGCCGGAATTGCCACCTACCGTGATGGCCTCGGGCTCGAACTCGAACGTACCGACGAGTCGGAAGCACTAGGTATAAAACAGGCCTTCTTCCAATTACCCGGCGGTGGGTTTATTGAGATCGTTGCACCGACAGACCCGGATTCGGCCGTAGGCCGAGCGTTGGAAAAGCGTGGCGAAGGCATCCACACCGTCGCGATGGAGGTCGACGACTTAGAAGGTACCGTGTCGGCGATGCGCGACGCAGGCATGCAGCTGATCGGCGAAGGCGGACCCCAGGTGTTCGTACATCCGAAGTCTACGCACGGGATCTTGCTGCAACTCACCCCGAGAAGCTGACAACAAGCGAGCCGTTCTTGGCCGGTCGCTCGCGATGCGTGAGATGAGTTCGAATCTGCTGGGTCTAGCGCGCGGGACAGTCGTTTGCGGGTTGCTGTCAACTGGTGCCGATTCGCCAACAACACACGGATCGTTTGTTCCATCCGCTGCTATCCGCGCACCGTGCTCACGCGCTTGCTCGCCGCCAAAGCGATCGGTTGCAGTTTCTCGAGGCTCTAGAGGGTTTTCTAGGCGAGCACGTCGCGCCTGACGGCTGAGCATTATGCGTTCCCGCCGGTCGTCATCCAGCTGCTGTAGGAACAGCCTGGTCCATCTTCATCTTTTCGAGCACTTCGTCTCTCAGACCCCGTTTGAATATCTTGCCCGAAGCGGTCCGTGGCAGATGGTCTTCATATATCCACACGTGTTCCGGCACTTTAAACCGCGCGAGATGTTCGCCGACGTATGACTGGATGTCGCCCACCGTAAGCAGTTCGTTAGGCGCCACCATCACCGCCGCAGCTACGGTCTCGCCGAGACGTTC
>JAPUIA010000199.1 GCA_027297435.1 Gammaproteobacteria bacterium
CCTGACACTTCGGACAATGGCGGTTGCGGCACGAGTTATAGGCAATACGATCTTCATCGCACGGCTCGCAGTGCAACAGATGCCCGCCGAGCGCTTCGGTGCGGCAGTGTTCGATGGCAGACATGACCTTGAGTTGGGCCAGGCTGATATGACCGGCATGCGCCCGGCGCCAGGTCGCGCCGTCGCGTCTAAAGATGTCTGCCACCTCGAGCGGTGGCCGCGCCACGTTACGGCGTGGGCAAGGTCAGCCGGTCGAGAGGACTTTGTACTTCGCTCAACAGCTTCGTCGCAACATGCGCATAGCGTGCGGTGGTCGTCAGCTTCTGATGACCGAGTAGCACCTGGATAACCCGGATATCGACTTGCTGCTCAAGTAAATGCGTTGCGAAGCTATGCCGCAGTGTATGCATCGAGATCCGCTGATCCAGTTCCGCGGCGTCAGCGGCTGACTTGCACGCACGGTTGAGTTGTCGGGTGGACATCGGGGTCACCGGGTTCTGTCCGGGGAACAACCAACCCGCCGGTAGCATCTTCCCCTGTGTATGCCCGTCGCGCCACCAGGCCCGCAGTAACTTGAGCAATGACGGCGCGAGCATCGCATAGCGGTCACGACGCCCCTTGCCTTGTTCGACGCGAAGGATCATGCGGTCACTATCGATATCGGTGATCTTGAGATGCACGACTTCACTGGCACGCAGTCCAGCACCATAGGCAACCGACAAGGCCGCCCGATGCTTGAGGTTGGCAGCACCGTTGAGCAAACGTGCCACCTCAGCAATGCTAAGAACCAGAGGTAGCTTCTGCGGTCTACGCACGGGACTCATCTTTTTCCACGCCGAAGGTCGCTCCAAGGTCACGCCGAAGAAGAACTTAAGCCCGGTGATGGTGGCGTTCAGCGTGGTACTGGAAACCCCCTGCGTGACCAGGTGGAGTTGAAAACTCCGCAGATCCTCAGGTGAGGCAAGATCCGGGGAACGGCGATAGAACCGGGTGAAGTGCTTCACGGCTCGAAGATAGGCTGCTTGTGTCTTCGCGCTGAGCTTGCGCATCGTCATGTCGTCGATCATGCGCTGGCGCAAGGGGCTGATGGGTTGGCTAGACTCAGTCATGGGTCTGCTCCTTTGTTGAAGTTGCTGTGTGTGGCAACCACAACCTCAACACAGGGCAGGCCCTGTTTACTAACGGCTCATACGGGTGCTTGGCTAGAACTCGATTCTGACTACCGCGATAGCGGTTTCGTCCGTTGGCCGTAAGCCGTCATGATCAAGTGTGGGAATCGCATCGCCGGTGATGGCTGCTTTCGGGGTAAGCGGACGTAGAGTTAATCTACGGCTTCTCATTCCTCTTCCCCACCCTCCGGCCATAGCGCCCGCTGCAATATGGCCATCGTTACCGAGTTCCCGATGAGTACGAACAGAAACATCGTTGTAGATTCAATCGGCGCCGCTTCGGCCCCTCTGGCGCATATCTAATAGCCGAGTGCCACGCGGTATAGATTTCCAATCTCGACACAGGCGCGAAGGTAAGATCCGAAGCGATCATTCATGGCTGTCCTCCGGAGACCGTGGGCGGGTGTAATATCCGCATTATGGTAGACGTCGCTCTCCCCTCAACGAAGGCACACGATCTATTACGGACGCTCGCTGAGCCCAACAAGGAGATGCCGGCGCCGCCCTGCGATGGTTGCGCGAAAGCTGATAGGTGCGCTGCGGAGTCGCTGGCCTGCCTCACATACATCGAATATTTCTGTAGCCCACGGGGCCGCTATAACCCAGACGCACTGAGGGCGCCGACAGCCGAAATCTTCAATCGCGCGTTCAGCGCAAAGCAGAGCCGCACCCGATAATCCCCCACTGACGGATCGCTGAGATCGTAGCCGTGGGCGCTTGGGAACAAGATCGAAATGCCCGACCGCAGCGTCCCTGCAAACGATGCAGTCGCCGGCTGTACCCACGATCGAAGCCCGTCTCAAAAGGTAATTTCAGCGTGTTTGAGCGATCGAGTTGTGGGTAGAAACGTGGGTAGAGTTTGGACCTACGGACATCCATCTAAATAACTGAGCGTAAATATCGATCAATAAAGTGAACTCGGGCGAAAACCTGCGATCAGATCGGTTAGCAGACCAAAACCTGTTCGACAAGGAGATCGCCCGATGAATGTAAGTGTAGTGTCGTTGTCCCGTGCTGTCCGCCGACGGTTGCGCAAGGTTGTTCAGAAACCGCTCGATGTGGACCATGGACGCCGCGCCCACGCGATTTTGTTGCTCTGGGAGAGCGACGGCCACGTCACCTGGGTCGCCGAGACATTGTGCGCAGCGCGCTCGTCAGTGAATCGGTGGCGCTCGCTGTTCGAACAGTACGGGGAGGACGGTATCCGTCCACAGCGTCGGGGTCGAAAGGATTACAAGGCGAGTAAAGTGGTGCTCAAACGCCTGTCGACGTTGGTAGAAGGGACGCCACAAGCGCATGGCTATTTGCGCAGTCGCTGGAGTTCGGAATTACTGGCACGGGAGTTGGCGCGCCAAGGGAAGATCCGGATTCATGCCACCACGGTGCGGCGATGGTTGGCGCGGATCCAGTACGGCTGGCACCGTGCGCGACCCACGTTGCACATAGGCGACCCCAGAAAACTCGAGCGAATGCGGGCCATCGAACGCGTGCTGGCGACGCTGTCCCTCCTGAATATTCGTCTGGGTTGATTCTATTGCCTTTTTCCGACGGGTAAGGGTAGCCTTCGGGCCATGCTCAATTGGCTTGGGATCGTCGTAGGAACACTCAGATCAGTGCTGCGTACTCATCGGGAGCTCGCCCTTGAGAACCTCGTCCTTCGGCAACAACTCGCGGTCCTCATGCATCGCCATCCTCGGCCTCGGTTGACTCACGCAGATCGGCTGTTCTGGGTGATCTTATCGAGGGCCTTGTCTGGGTGGCGAGATTGCCTTCATGTCGTCCAACCAGAGACCGTTGTACGCTGGCATAGGAAGGGTTTTCGGTACTACTGGCGGCGGAAGAGTCATCGCCGCGGGCGCCCAGCAATCGATCCTGAGATTCACACTTTGATTCGCCGGATGTGTTTGGCCAATCCATTGTGGGGCGCACCTCGAATACATGGAGAGCTTTTGAAGCTTGGAATTGATGTCTCCGAGGCCACGGTTTCCAAGTACATGATCAAGCATCGCGGGCCACCCTCTCAGACCTGGCGAACATTCCTTGAGAACCATGCCAAAGAACTCATCGCACTCGACTTCTTCACGGTGCCAACAGCCACGTTCCGGGTGCTGTTCGTGCTCGTCGTCTTGAGTCACGACCGGCGACGGATTCTGCATTTCAACGTCACAGCGCATCCAACATCCGGCTGGACAGGGCGGCAGCTGGTGGAGGCGTGTGGAATAGACGAGGCCCCTCGGTACCTTCTTCGCGATCGAGATGCCATCTACGGAGGGGTGTTTCGCCGGCAGGCTGCTGCGCTCGGAATCAAGGAAGTGCCTACGGCGCATCGGTCACCCTGGCAGAATCCCTATGCCGAGCGGGTCATCGGTTCTATACGCCGGGAATGCCTGGATCACATGGTCATCTTAGGAGAGCGCCATCTGAAGCGCGTCCTTGCTAGCTACGCCGATTACTATAATCGAACGCGCACTCATCTTTCGTTGGCGAAGGACGCACCAGAATGCCGACCGATACATTCGCCTGAGCAGGGGCGAGTCGTCGAACTTGAGCGCGTCGGCGGCCTTCACCATGAATATGTCCGAATGGCGGCCTAGAGCGTTGCGGATGATTATTTAGGAACGACACGCGCAATGCAGACAGGGCCGGGAATTTCCTCATATGAATCGAGGGTCAACTTAGGAGGCCGGAAGCCGGTTATTTTCTAACTTTAAATTGCCCCGTGACGAGGTGGATATACGCCGTTGAGCCAGAAATTTCCTATGGCTTGATATTTCCAGCGCACGGGATCGTGCACCGTATGGGCTCTGGCGTTCCGCCAGTGGCGGTTCAGGTTGTATTCCTCCAGGGTGGCGCGGGTACCGGCCAGCTCGAACAGCTTGTTCGTTGCGAGCAGGGAGACCTCGGTCGAGTAGGCCTTGGACTCGGCCACCGCGACGGATGCTGCGGCCACGGTTTCCTCATTCGGGTTCGCGGCGGCCTCATCGATGATATGTCCCGCCCGTTCCAGCATCGCATCGGCGGCGTGCACCTTGATTTCGAGATCGCCGACCATGGATATGATATAGGGATCCTCGTACCCATGGTCCTGGCCACTGTCGATCCACGGCCGGGTGTATTTGCGCACGAAGTCGATGGTATCGGCCAGCGCCGCACGCGCGATGCCGGTGTCGATGGCGGCATGAAGGATTTGCGCTACCGGTCCCATCGGGGTCGGCCGATCGAATGCCGCCTGGTGAACAATGATTTCCAAATCGGTGAGTTCAACGTCGTCGAGATACACCGAACCGCTCGCGGTCGTCCTCTGGCCGAAACAGGTCCAGTCGTCGATCACGGTCACGCCGTTGGCATCTCGAGGAGCGAACGCAATGACGAACTGATCATTTTCGTTGAACGCGACCGTCGGTACCCAATGGGAAAATATCGCGCCCGTCGAATAGAACTTCTTACCGTTGAGCCGGTACCGATCTCCCTCCCGCTCGATTCTCGTTTTGAGATCGAGAATGGTCTTTGTCCCGACTTCGGTAAAGGCGTTGCCAAAACGGTCGCCCCGTAGCACGGCATCGAAGAAATACCGCTTTTGCTCTTCGCTGCCGTCCAGCCGGATCGCCTCGACCATATAGAAATGATTCTGCGGGATCTGACCGATCGACGCGTCTCCCGCCGAAACGATTGCCATGACTTCGGCCAAAGTCGCGTAGGATGCGCCCGCACCGCCGTATTCCCGCGGTACGCTGATACCCCACAGGCCGCTCTGCGAAAATTCGTCGATCTCCGCAAACGGCAGGCGTCGTTCGCGGTCGCGCTGGGCGGATTGTGCCGCGAATTTTTCGGCCAATCGGTGCGCAAGCTCGAGCGCCTCCTGCTCATCGCGAATTCGGTGAGCCGGTGCGTCTATCCGTGGAACCGGCGCCATTTCGACGCCTTTGCCGACCGCGTCCGCAACCGAGTTCTCCTTGGGTTTGCTCATGACGCCGGCCTCCGGTTGTAGTCTTCCATTGCGCTAAAGATAAGCGTGGCGCGGCGGCTTGATGGAATTCAGGTAATAGTCCCCGATCGCCCGGTATTTCCACCGGACCGGATCATGCAGGGTGTGGGTGCGGGCGTTGCGCCAATGCCGGTCGAGATTGTATTCCTCGAGCGTCGAACGCGTGCCCGCAAGCTCGAAGAGCTTATTGGTCGCTTTGATTGA
>JAPUIA010000002.1 GCA_027297435.1 Gammaproteobacteria bacterium
AAATTTCATCGCGTGATTGATAACTTCATGATTCAGGGCGGTTGCCCGCTGGGTACCGGTACCGGCGATCCTGGTTACAAGTTCGAAGACGAGTTTGTGGCCGATTTGCGACACGCGAAACCGGGAAGATTGTCCATGGCAAATTCCGGGCCAGGCACCAACGGTTCGCAGTTTTTCATTACCCATGTGCCTACGCCGCACCTGGATGATGCGCACACGATCTTCGGCGAAGTGGTGAGTGACGAAGACCAAGACGTGGTGAACAGTATCGCTGAAGGCGACACCATCAACGGTATCTCTCTCGAAGGCGATGTGGATGCGTTGCTCGAACAACTGAATGACCGTATCGCCACCTGGAATAGCAAGCTGGACGGGTAGCGAAACGCGATGCGCCGGCTAGGTTGTTTATGTTTGATGTGGGCGAGCGTCGCCTTCGCTGCGCCCGATGCGGGCGAGGAAGCGCAGGCGTTTGCCGAACGCCTCGGCATCCAGTTGCCTGACCCGGCGCCGGATCGCCGTGCGTCGGATGGCCGCGGACCGTTTGCGCGCCTCGAGATTCATGGCGTCATGCTCATCGATGGCCGCGGGTCGCCGCCGCGCGGACCCATGACCATCATCGTCGAGGACGATCGCATCGCCTCGATACTGCCTGCCGGTCAGGTGGAGAGCGCGTCCGGCGCAGAGGTCATCGACGCGGCTGGTATGTATGCGCTGCCCGGATTCATCGATGTTCACGGACACATCGGCAGTCCGGGGCAGGGGCTGGCGGGACCGATCACGCCGCCGGAGTACGTCTTTAAACTGTGGCTCGGGCACGGAATCACCACGGTGCGCGAGGTCGGCGCGCTCATGGGCTTGGACTGGACCTTGGCGCACAAACGTCGCAGTGCCGAGGGTCGGTTGACGGCACCGCGCCTCGTCGTCTATGCGATGTTCCCCGGCGAAGCGGTCGTTGATGAGGCCGGAGCCCGAAGGTGGGTGCGGGCTGTGCACAAAAAGGGTGCAGACGGCGTCAAGCTGCGCGGTACGACGTCGGCTGCTGCGCAAGCCGTGTACGCGGAGGCCCAGCGGCTCGGCATGGGCACTGCAAACCACCACGACCAACGCGGCGTTTACCAGGTGAATGTGCTGGACAGCGCGCGCATGGGTCTCGACAGCATGGAACATTGGTATGGCTTACCGGAGGCGCTGTTCACCGATCGGACCATTCAGGACTATCCGCCAGACTACAACTACTCCGACGAGCAATGGCGGTTCGGTCAGGCAGGCCGTTTATGGCGACAAGCTGCACCACCGGGATCGGCGAAGTGGCGATTGGTGCGTGATGAGTTGATCGACTTGGATTTTACCCTGGTGCCGACGTTCACCATTTACGAGGCCAATCGCGATGTCGTGCGAGCGCGCGACGCCGAGTGGCACGAAGCGTACACGCTGCCGGCGCTGCAGCGATTTTTCATGCCCGATCCGCGACTGCACGGCTCGTATCACTTCGATTGGACGACGGCGGACGAGGTGGCGTGGCGAGACAACTTTCGAATTTGGATGCACTTTGTCAACGATTACAAGAATCAGGGTGGGCGTGTCGCAACCGGCTCGGATTCGGGTTTCATCTTCAAACTTTATGGGTTCGACTACGTTCGTGAGCTCGAATTGTTGCAGGAGGCGGGGTTTCATCCGTTGGAGGTGATTCAGGCCGCGACGTTGAACGGCGCGGAACTGATTGGCATGGACGAAGACATTGGTTCGTTGTTACCGGGCAAGAAAGCCGACATCGTGTTGGTTGAAGAAAACCCGGTGAGCAACTTCAAGGTGCTATACGGTACGGGGCACATGCGGTTGAATCGGGATGACAACCAACTCGAACGGGTAGGCGGCGTGCGCTACACGATCAAGGACGGCATTGTGTTCGATGCGCAGCGGCTGTTGGCGGATGTGCGCGAGATGGTGGCCTCCGCGAAGCAAAAAGAGACGAAGCAAAAAGAAACGAAGCAACGAGAGGCGGCAAGCCGATGAGCACAGAGAAGGTTGAATCGATCAGCGGCGACGGTTTTGCTTCGATGCTTGGCGCCGAATTGGTCGAGTACGCCGATGACAGAGCGGTGGTGAAGCTTCCGTACCAGCCAGTGTTCGGTATCGGGCGCATTCACGGCGGCGTGATCAGCGCGCTCGTCGACATTGCCGCAACCGCTGCTTTCTGGTCGCATCCGAGCGCTAACGAAAACTCTCGTGGTGCCACCGTGGGGTTTTCCATCAACTTTCTAAGACTGGGGGTCGCGACCGATCTGATCGCCGTCGCAACCGTCCGCCGTCGTGGTGGTTCGATCTGTGTCGGCGACGTGTCCGTCGAGAACGCGGATGGCGAAGAGTTGGCCGTGGCGCGGGTGACGTACAAACTCGAAGTCTGAGTCATGCCGAAGGTCAGAGATGACCTTTTTCAGGGTATTCCGATCATTTCGGTGCGCGCGCGCAGCACCAGCGTCCCGTCCGGGTCGACCCACTCCTCCATACCGTCGGGCTTGATTGATTCGCGATATCCGCTCCAGCCTGCTTCGTCGTGAAAGTACAGTTCCGCGAGGCCAGCGTAAGGCTCGAGGGTGGGCTCAAGGCTGTGGCTCACGACGTAGCCGAACCCGTTCACAGAGATCAGCGTGTCCCTCACGTTGGGTACGTGAACATCCAGCCAGTGAGCAAAAAATGCGCCATGGTCAGAGTCGCTACGGGACTTTACGAAGAAACTTACCTTGAAGAAACCAGAACGCGTGCTGGGATACGGGGCGTTCAGCGTAAGGGGTTCCGACACGAGGTGGTCCGATCCGTCCAACACGACGTATTCCCTGGTCGCCCACGGTACGTAGGGTTCGGCCTTCTGTTGAAAGGTGTCCGTTGGCTCTGTGCCAAATGGCACCTCCGGGCGCGGAAGCTGCCGGTCGAACCATAGCTGGGCAATGCCGTCCCACGGATGCTCACCGTTGCGGTCTGCATCGAAGAGCGTAGCGATGTAGCGAGTTGCGTGTACCTTGCCGCGGGCTGCTTGATCGTGCTGCGCCTGGATGACCTGCGGCATGTGATTGGCAAACCAGTGTGCGATCAGTTCTTCTCGGGAGGCGGTCGCTCTACGCTTGATGAGATAGAGCATCTTGGCGCCTGGTGTCGGCGAAAGTTGAGTGTCCATGCGCTTGCTCGAAGTGCTCGGGTTGGGGCTTAAGAGTATATAACTTCACTCCGACGTATCGATAGGAACCCAGACGAACCCATCACCCGTTTGCCGCATAGTAGTCGCGCCAACACGCCTTGCCGAACCGGTCGTAGCTGCGCATGGCCTCGATCATGCGGTGGCGCAATTCGGTGTCCAGCATCTCTTTCGGCAGCAGGGGATCTATGAGGATATCTCGCGTGACGGCTCTACCGAGCAGCAGCGTCTCTCGGGCTCGGTCGTCGAGCGTCAACTTGGCAGCGTGGCGTTGACTCTCGGACAATTCGGCAATGCGGGTACGATAGCGTTGCTCCAGCGTCGAAATATCCCAGAGTTGATCGATTTGAATGGCGTTTTTTGGTAACAGGTCTGCGAGCGCGACGACCATGGCGGTGGTAGCCAGCCCGAGTCCGAGCAACCTTTCCCGAACCTCGCTCAACGTGGATTTGAGATTGGCTGGACGAATCCAAAGGTTCGCATCCGCGGGTGCAAATCCCATCAGCCGGAGTGCCCGTTCCCGCTGGCGGACCTCGGCCTTGTCGCGCCGAAGATGGCCGACGTAGACGGCGATCCAACCGCCGTCCCAGCGGGTCAAGTTGCCCTCGACGGTAACCCAATTGCGTACCGTGCTGTGAAGCTCGCCGCCTCCGGGTCCCAGGCCATACAGGCCGCGGTCGATTTGGGCGAGCACGGCGTTCTTGACGAGGCGGGTAAGCGCGACGCGCATGGTGCGGGGATCGATGTTGAAGAGCCTGCCCGCAGTCACGAAATAACTGGACTTGAGCTCCGGGTTGGCGGCGGAATCGATGAGCGCGAGGATCAGCTCTGCGGCGGTCAACGGGGCGTCGTCGGTCATCCACGAATATTACATGAATTGACGAATATGGTCGATGCGTGTAATATTCCGAGCATGTCCTCGATCGCAACGAAATTGGAACCAGAAGCGCAGCTCTCGGACTATGTGAGCGCTGAGGAGCTGAAAGGCTACCTGGAAAGATCGGATGCGCGTGCTTTTTGGATGACTGGGTTCAATCTCGCGATCATCGCCGCAGCTTTCGCGCTGCCGGTGCTCTGGCTTAACCCGCTCACGTTAAGTTTAAGCGTTCTGCTGCTGGGTGGACGTCAGTTGGGCCTCGCTGTGCTCTATCACGACTGCGCGCACAGCGTCTTGTTCAAGACCAAATCGTTCAACGAGCTCTTCGGTCACTGGATGTTCGGTGGGTTGATGAACACCTCGTTGGCTAGCTATCGCGACTATCATCTAGGCCACCATCGATTTACCGGTACCGTGGATGATCCCGATCTCGAGATGGCCAACGCCTATCCTGCTACCAAGGCGAGCATGCGGCGAAAGATCGTACGGGACGCAACGGGCCAAACCGGGTTCAAGAGTATGAAGGCGCAAATGTCGAGGTTCGGACTCAAGCGCAATGCGCCTTTCCTGGTCTCGCACGCGGTCATGTTGGGGTTGCTCTCTTTGTCTGGCATCGCGTGGACATACCTGTTGTGGTGGGTGGCGTTTCTATTCGTCTATCAAGTCATCACACGCATTCGGTTCATGAGTGAACATGCCGTTGCGATCGATCGTTTGAGTGTTGATCCACGGGACAACACGTGCACGACGGTCGTTACTTGGTGGGAACGGCTGTTTGTCGGTCCCAACTTCGTCAACTACCACCTCGAACACCATCTGAGAGCGGCTATACCCTGTTACCATCTGCGACGGTTCCACCAACTGCTGAAGGCGCGTAATTATTACGGCGACAAAGCCTGTTTCTCGTACGGCTACGCCAACGTTCTGCGTAAGGCTACCCAGCCCGCGTAAGCAGGGCCCCTCTACATACCTCTCGCGGCCCAATGTCCTCTAACGTAGCGGTCGATGGCGATCGGCTCTGGCGGTCGTTGATGGACATGGCCAAGATCGGCGCGACCCCGGCCGGGGGATGCAACCGCCAGGCGTTGACGGACGAAGACAAGGCCGGACGCGATCTCTTTGTAACGTGGTGCGATGACGCTGGGCTTGCCGTGCGCGTCGATGCGATGGGCAACATCTTTGCCCGCCGCGCCGGGCGCACCGACGGACCCGCCATCATTGCCGGCTCGCATCTCGATACGCAACCCACCGGTGGTAAGTTCGACGGCGTCTATGGTGTGCTTGCCGGGCTGGAAGTTTTGCGCACGCTCAACGACGCGGGCATCGAAACCGAGTTGCCGTTTGAAGCGGTGGTATGGACCAACGAGGAGGGCGCACGATTCGCGCCCGCCATGGTGGGTTCCGGCGTCTGGGCAGGGGAGTTCACGCTCGAAGACGCTTATTCGAAAGCCGACAAAACCGGTGCCACGTTCGGAGGCGAACTCGATCGCATTGGATACCGAGGCGATACACCTGCCGTGCATTCGCCGCTGACAGGCGCGTTTGAGGTGCACATTGAACAGGGGCCCATTCTCGAGCGTGAAGGCAAACAGATTGGTGTGGTCACGGGCGTGCAAGGTATGCGCTGGTACGACGTCGTCCTTCGCGGCGACGCTTGTCATGCCGGGCCGACGCCAATGGAAATTCGACGCGATCCAATGCGCACGCTCAGTGTGATCCTGCCGAAGCTATATCAACTTGCGGCGGATCACGCGCCGTGGGGGCGCATCACGTTTGGCGATCAGACGGTGCGGCCGGGATCGCGCAATACGGTGCCCGAGAGCGTTACCTTGTCGGTCGATATGCGTCATCCGGATCAGAGCACACTCGACGCCATGCATGAATCGCTTCACGCGATAGTCTCCGACGCCGCATCAAGAACGGCCACGGAGTCAGAAATCATCGATCAATGGAACTCGC
>JAPUIA010000020.1 GCA_027297435.1 Gammaproteobacteria bacterium
CGGCTCAGATCACCGTGCCCTCCTGTTGGGGGTCCGTCGGGCGGTTCTATGTAAGCCGGCGTTTGGCAGGCAGAGACGAGCAAACACCAGCCAAAAAACGTAACTAGTGCTCGTCCAGAATGCGTAGCATTCTGAGACCGCGCTAGTGTAGGGCAGGGATGCCCGCGTTTTCGCAGAAAATCGACGGAGGAAATTCGCGGCGCCTGCGGCGAAATCAGGAGCCGAATTCCGTACAGAAACCCACTAGTCGGCCCGTCATAGATCGGTGGTCATCGAGACGCTGCGCTTAGTCTTGATCGTCTGGCTGAGCTGATGAACCGCTAACGCGTACAAGCGGCTGCGGTTGTACCGCGTAATGACGTAAAAATCATGCAAGCCGACCCAGTATTCCGGGCCATCTCTCTGCTCCATTCGGAACAACGCTGCCTTGGCATCGCCTTCGATATCCGCCACCTCCACGCCCAACGATCTGAGATCGCTGACCGTAACCTCGAGCGCCAGGCCCTGGTTGGCAAGCTCGTCGGCGGCTTCGTTGGTCACTGCGACCTTTACCGCCACCGGGCCATGGCCGCGCCAACCGTGTTTGTGGAAGTAGTTGGCTACGCTGCCTATCGCATCGGTGGTGTTGTGCCAGATGTCCCGCAACCCGTCGCCGTCGAAATCTACCGCGTAAGCTCGATAGCTGGAGGGGATGAACTGACCATACCCCATCGCCCCCGCGTAGGATCCCTTCAGCTCTTCCGGTTTACGTCCTTCCTCTCTAACCAATAGCAGAAACTCAGTCAACTCGTTGCGGAAAAACTCGGCGCGTGGCGGGTAGTCGAACGCCAGGGTCGACAAGGCATCCAACACCCTGTCCGATCCCATGTAGCCTCCAAAGGAGGTTTCGATGCCAAGGATCGCGACGATGTATTCCGGAGACACATTGTAGTGGGCTTCAGCTGCGTCCAACGCAGCTTCATTGCTAGCCCAGAACTCGACGCCCTTGTCGATACGCGTATCCGTGATGAAATTGCTGCGATATTCATACCATTTGAGCGTGCGTTCCGCCGGTCTCTCCATCCGGTCGATAATGCTCTGCCGGCGCTTGGCATTCTCGAATACCTCGTTGAGTTCGATCTTCGAGAAACCGTGTTCGCTCACCAGTTCATCGATATAGGCCTGCACGTCCTCTCTGCCTGCATAGTCCGCGTTCGCCGGACCGTACAACAACAAACCGACGACACCAAGAACTAGACCAATGCGCATCATTTCCCTCATCAGATTGACCGGTACAAGCATACCCACTTTCCAGACAAGCGTTCCTACCAAACCTTGTGGCTGCGAATCGACATAATAATGCCAAACCCGGCAAGCAGCGTGATCGCGGAGGTTCCTCCGTAACTAACCAGCGGCAGCGGAACGCCGACTACGGGTAGTAGACCGGCTACCATCGCGATGTTCACGAATAGATAGACAAAAAATACCAACGTAAGTGCCCCGGCGAGCAAGCGACCGAAATTGTTTTGCGCCTGCGATGCAATAACGAGTCCACGCGCAACGATCGCCATGTAGAGCAGGAGCAACCCGAGCAAGCCGAAAAATCCAAGCTCTTCGCCGACGACGGCGATGATGAAATCGGTTTGACTCTCGGGCAAGAAATCGAGGTGGCTCTGGGTTCCTTGAAAAAGACCCTTGCCAAACAAACCGCCGGAACCGATAGCGGTTGTCGATTGGATGATGTTCCAGCCCGCACCCAACGGATCGCTTTGCGGATCGAACAGGGTCAGTATTCGTTGTCGTTGATACTCCTGCAGGACGTACCACACTGCCGGCGCCGCCGCCGCCATGGCGAGAAACGCGTACAGCATCCACCGCCAGTACACACCGGCGAGCAGAATGACCGTAAGCCCCGCGGCGGCCACGAGGATACCGGTACCAAGATCGGGCTGCTGCATGATCAATGCTGCAGGCACCGCAATGAGCACCAGCGCTACCGCGATGTCTTTGACCGTTGGGGGCAGAGGCCGGTCGCGAAAGTACCATGCCAACATCATTGGCACTGCGATCTTCATGAGCTCTGACGGTTGAAAGCGTGGTAGACCCGGCAACTCCAACCAACGCTGAGACCCCTTGACCTTTACACCGACGATGAGCACTGCGATCAACAACCCGGCGCCAAGCACGTACAGCATAGGCGCCCAACGCAGATAGAAATTTGGCCGCAGCTGTGCCGCCAACACCAGCGCGACGAGCCCCAGGCACATGCGCAGTGCTTGTGCGGAGAAGATGCTGGAATCTCGATCGACGGCGCTGTAGAGAATGACCAACCCGTAGCCCACGACCCCGAGCAGCAGCAACATCAAGATCGGATCTATGTGCATCATACGCAGGCTTTGGCTAGCGCTAAGCCCTGCGCTCTGTGGGAAACTGCGAATGAAGTCTTGGTTGCTCATCGGCGAGCGCGATTGTCATCGAGACCGGCCAACTGTGGAAGCAGATGGGCGTCCAACACCTCGCGCGCAATCGGCCCGGCGACGGAACTGCCGCCGCCGCCATTCTCGACGAGTACCGATACGGCGATGGCCGGATCGTCCGCAGGCGCGAAAGCCATGAACCACGCGTGCTTGCGATTGTACTCGTCCAGTTCTTCCTCGTCGTACTCTTCACCTTGCTTGATCTCGACGACCTGGGCGGTGCCCGACTTACCGGCCATGCGGTAGCTGATGCCCCTGCCGATGTAGGCCCACGCGACGCCGTTCTGGCGATAGCCCTTGTTACCGCGGTGCACGACGTCTTCCATGGAATCGATCAACCACTCCCAGTCATCAGCAGAAGGTCCCTGCACCCTCGGCAAGGAGGGTGGCGGATCTACCTCGGACAACGGGAGATCGCTTGCCAGCAACATCTGCGGTCTAACCCACTTGCCGCGATTGGCAATGACCGAGGCGACGGTGGCTAACTGCAAAGGTGTCACCAACAAATCCCCTTGACCGATACCCATGTTGACGTTGTCTCCCGGATACCAAACCTCGCCTTTGGCACCCCGCTTCCAGATTGGATCCGGGAGCAAACCGTTGCTGGCACCAGCAACATCGACAGACATGACCCGACCGAAGCCAAACTGCGAAGCAAAGTCGGTAAGTTGATCGATATGCAGGCGCGTGGCGAGATTGTAGAAGAACACGTTGGAAGATCGGTAGATGGCACGATTGAGATCGACGATGCCCTGGCCACCGGAATTGTCTTTCGTCCAACTCCAATCGCGGTAAATCCGCTCGTGATTCGGCAGTTTGAACCAGCCTCTGTCCTCTATCTGCTCTTCCCAGGTCACCACGTCGTAGGTGAGACCGGCAAGCGCTACGATGAGTTTGAAGGTAGATCCCGGCGCGTACTGACCGTTGATGGCCCGGTTGAAGAGTGGCGTGTCACGAGAAGTGACCAGCTCTTGGTATTTTTGGTTGCTGATACCCGTGACGAATAGATTGGGGTCGTACCCGGGATTACTCACCATCGCCAAGATGCCGCCTGAGCGAGTGTCTATCGCAACGATCGCACCACGCCTTTCCCCAAGCGCTCCGCTCGCCGCAATCTGCAACCGGCTATCGAGATGCAAGCTCAGATTCTGTCCCGCCTGTGGCAGGCTGCGCTCCAATTCCTGACGGATACGCCCATGGGCATCCGTTTCGACACGTTGGTAGCCGACCTCACCGTGTAGCGAGCGTTCGTAGAATTGTTCGACACCGAGCTTGCCCACGAATGTAGTGGCGCTGTAGTTGACCGGATCCAAGCGACGCAGATCATCTTCTGTCACCCGCCGCACGGACCCGATCGCGTGGGTGAAGAGTTCTCCATACGGATAAAATCGAACCAGCTTGGCGTTGACCTGCATGCCATTGATAAAGCGATGCCGGTTGACTGCCAGTTTGGCGATCTCGTCCTCCGTCAGAGTCAACTTCAAGACGATCGGCTCGAACGGACGGCGTCGGCGTTTCAAACGCTCGTAAAATCCGGTGACATCTTCTTCGCTGATGGTGACCACCGTACTCAGTTCTTCGATGAACGCGCTCAGATCGTCGATGCGTTCGCCTACCAGCTCCAAGCTGAACACGGGTCGGTTATCCGCGAGCAACACCCCGTTGCGGTCGTAGATGAGACCTCTTTGAGGTGCCAGCGGTTGTACTAGAATACGGTTCTCGTCCGAACGCGTCCGATATACGTCGTGCTCCCAAACCTGCAGCTGGACCAACCGCACGATCAAACCGACGACCAACAACACCGCAACGGCGAAAATCACCAAAGCCCTGCCAACGAAGGCTTGATGCTCCGATAAGCGGTCCTTAATCGATAAGTCTGGGGCCATGTCTAGGCTCTATGATACGGATGTCCGTTTACGACTGACCAAGCACGATAGAGCTGCTCCGCCAGCATCACCCGAACCAATCCGTGAGGATAGGTGCCGCGTGACAGCGCAAACGTCTCGTTGGCTCGATCGAGGCAACGGCTGTGGAGACCGTCCGCGCCACCGATCAGCATGACTACATTACGACCTAGTTCGGCCCAGAAGCTGAGGCGCTCTGATAGCTCTAGCGTATTCCAGTTGTCGCCGTGTTCGTCCAAAACCACCAACCAATCGTCGCGATCTAGCTGGGCGAGTATTTTATCCGCTTCAAGCTCAAGAATCTTATCCACCGATCCCGTTTTGCGGTTCTGCGCGGGGACCTCGATCAAGGTAATGGCATCCCTCTTTGGAAGACGCTTTGCGAACCGAAGGTACGCGTCGTTCAGCCACGCCGGTTGGCGCTGACCGACGGCAATCAGACGTATCTTCAATTGCTGGTGGTCGAATCTGCCGTTAGTGGCTGCCACAACCGCTCTAGCGCATAGAACTCTCGGGTAGCCATTTGCATGACGTGCACCAGCACGTCTCCGAGGTCCAAAAGCACCCACTCGTACGTTTCCCGTCCCTCCACGCCCAACGGTGGGTTCTGTTGGACTTTAGCCATATCGACCACCTGGTCGACGAGGGCTTTGACGTGACGGTTCGATGTGCCGCTCACGATGATCATGAAATCGGTGATGTCGGTCAGGCTGGTGACGTCCAAGACGACGATGTCCCGCCCTTTGTGGTCCTCTAACGCCGCAACGACAAGGTCACGCAACCTCAGGGGCATTAGTGACGCCAATCAGTCCTCCGCGCGCTCGTTAGCCTCAAGATACAAGCCATGGGTCCTAATATAGGTGCAGACGACATCTGGGAGCAAATGTTCTACCGATGCGCCGGCGGCAATAAGTTGGCGAACTTCTGTGGCCGAAATGTCCAGCATCGCCGTCTGCAGCCGCAAAATGCTGCCTGCCCGCGATTGCGGGACGTCATCGACACGAAACTGTTCATAGACGGACTGCATGTCCGGATCAAAGGTCGATCGCGGACGTTGCAACACTGCCAGATGCGTCAAATCCAGAAGATCCTGCCACCTATACCAGGACCGCAGATCCCGGAACGTATCGGTTCCGATGACCCAAAAGACCGTCTCCTGCGCATGCCGCGCGCGTACCTCAGCCAACGTATCAACTGTGTAACTCGGACCGGACAACCGCATCTCGGTGTCATCCGCGACGAGCCGAACATCCGCTTCACATGCGCTGTGCAGCATTTCCCAGCGTTGGCCAATGCTCGCTGACGGCTGATCTTTGTGGTGTGGTCTTGCCGCGAGCACCATACGCACTTCGTCCGCACCAAGCGCATCGGCCGCGGCCCTAGCCGCATGCAGGTGGCCATTGTGAACGGGGTCAAAAGTACCGCCAAACAAGCAGATCAACGGTGGCGAATCTCACCATTGCCAAAGACTACGAACTTCTGCGAGGTCAAACCCTCTAGACCCACGGGGCCGCGCACATGCAGCTTGTCGGTCGAGATGCCAACTTCGGCGCCAAGCCCGTACTCGAAGCCATCGGCAAACTGCGTGCTGACGTTGACCAAAACGGATGCGGAGTCGACCTCGGTGCAAAACTTGCGACTCCTTGCGTAATCGTTGCTGACGATCGTATCGGTGTGCTGCGAGCCGTAGGTATTGATGTGCGCGATCGCATGCTCGACGCCATCCACAATCTTCACCGCCAAGATCGGGCTCAGGTATTCAGCGTACCAGTCCTCTTCTTCTGCGATGTTGATATCGGGCAACAACCGACGCGTTTTCTCGCAGCCGCGGAGCTCTACACCCGCTTCGCCGAACCGTTCTGCAAGCACCGGCAACACCTTGTTGGCAATCGGTTCGGCTATCAACAAGGTCTCCAACGCATTGCAGACCGCGTACTTCTCGGTTTTGGAGTTGACCGCGACGGCGATCGCCATCTCTGGATCAGCCGCATCGTCGATATACACATGGCACACGCCGTCTAGGTGCTTGATGACCGGAATGCGCGACTCTCTCGATACGCGTTCGATCAACCCTTTGCCGCCTCGGGGGACGATCACGTCCACGTATTCATCGAGGGTCAACAACTCCCCGACGGCTTGACGGTCCGTCGTGTTGACAAGCTGCACGACGGTTCTCGGCAACCCGGCTTGTTCGAGACCGCGTTCGATGCATCCGGCAATGGCTTTGTTGGATTCGAAGGCCTCCGAACCACCTCGCAGAATACAAGCGTTGCCGCTTTTCAAACACAGACTGGCGGCGTCGACGGTCACGTTCGGTCGCGATTCGTAGATGATTCCGATGACGCCAAGCGGCACTCGCATACGCCCGACCTGAAAGCCGCTAGGGCGATAGGCGAGCTCGGATATCTCGCCAATCGGGTCAGGTAGCTGATCGACTTGCAGCACACCGTCGATCATCCGATCGATGGCGCGATCGTCGAGCAGCAAGCGGTCGATCAGCGGCTGGTCGATGCCTTTCGCGGTTGCCGCAGCCATATCGACCGCATTGGCAGCCTCGAGCTCTTCGCGGGTGTCTTTGACGGCTTCCGCAATGGCTCTCAGCGCCCTGGATTTGCGCTTCGGGTCAGCCGCACCAATCACTCGCGATGCTTCCCGCGCCGCGCGGCCAACTTCACGCATGTAACAGGCGATATCCGTACCCATGACAACACTGTTGCAAAAGGGGGCGAATTATAGCGCACCTCTAAGGGCCCCTCGCGGTCGCGCCGTTGGCTCTCCGCGTTACCGGCGAGGCGGGCGCAGACAGTATCTGGCATACGGCACAATCGGGTCCAACGAAGCTACGCCTGCTTGCAGGCGCGCCTGCAAGCCGCGCGCGCAGGGCACCTCTTTATGGGAAAGGGGTATGGATATCCCACGGAAATTATTCCCGGCCAAGATGATCATGCTTCCAATCCCGTGTAAAAGCGGACACGTCTTCGTGACACAGATACCATGGAGGAAGGTGCTCGTTTAATATCGCTTATGATGCCACGAGATTGGATGACTACATCCCAGACATACTGAGCCCGAATTTCGAGCCAACACCGACCGATCCGACGGGAGGCGAAACAACATGAGTCAACAGTACGTCGGCAGCAGCGACGAAGAACGCAAAGCATTAGTAGCGCGGTCGCGAAGCGGTGACATGACCGTTTCCAACAAGGAAATGATGGAGGCGTTTGCCATCGATCCGAACTACGACCCCTATTCGATTCCGCTGGACAGTGTTGACCCCTCTCATCCCAGTTTGTTTCTGCATGGCACCCACTGGGCGCATCTTGAACGGTTGCGCAAGGAAGACCCAATTCACTACCACGAAGAGAGTATGTTTGGGCCCTACTGGTCGATTACGAAGTACGACGACATCCGATATGTCGATTCGCACCACGAACTGTTTTCGTCCCAGCAGGAAAAGGGAGGTATCGCCCTAGGTGGTGTGCCAGACAGGGAGGATGAATATTCGCTACCCATGTTCATCCAGGAAGATCCACCCAAACACGACCTGCAACGCAAGGTTGTGGCCCCAATGTTTACACCGAGAAACCTGGTGGACCTGCAGCCGCTTATTCGCGAGCGGGCGGGCGCCATCCTGGATGACCTGCCGCGCAACGAGGAATTCAACTGGGTCCAGCATGTTTCTGTTGAACTAACGGGCCAGATGTTAGCAACGCTTTTCGACGTACCTCAGGAAGACCGCCTCAAGCTGACCGACTGGTCCGATACTATCCAGAACCTGGGTGACCCTGACATATTCGAGACGCCGGAAGAAGGTTTCAAGAAGTTGTTCGAATGCCTCGCCTACTTCCAGGCGTACTATGAAGAGCGTAAGACCCAGCCACCCAAATTCGACCTGATTTCAATGCTCGCGCACAACGAATCGACCCGTGATATGGGTCCGCAGGAACTGCTCGGCAACGTTATGCTGCTTATCGTCGGTGGCAATGACACCACTAGAAATTCCATTTCGGGTGGCGTATTGGCACTGAATGAAAATCCCGATCAGTACGAGAAGTTACTGCAGAATCCAGACCTGATTCCGAAGATGGTGCCGGAAATCATCCGCTGGCAAACTCCAGTGGCACATATGGCTCGCACTGCAACGCGCGACTGCGAACTGGGCGGCAAACCGATCAAAGAAAATGATCGAGTTTGCATGTGGTACATCTCGGGTAACCGCGATGAAGATGCCATTGAAAACGCTAGTCAGTTCATTATCGATCGTGACCACCCCAGGCAGCACACTGCCTTCGGCTTCGGCATTCACCGTTGCGTGGGTAACCGACTCGCAGAGATGCAACTTCGTATCGTCTGGGAAGAAATCATGAAGCGCTTCCCAAAGGTCGAAGTCACTGGTGAGCCGGTTGGTCTCGCGTCAAGCTTCATTCACGGCATCCGTGAGCTGCCGGTCACGATCAGGGACTGACAACTTTGGCCTCCAATAGCGGTCATGGAACAGGTTCATTCTGAGAGTGCAAGTTTGATTTTGACAAAGAAATCGTCCCAGTCATCATCTTCGGGTAGTGCCTGCATTACTGCGTCGATAGCTGATACAAAATCTGCGTCATTTTGCAAATATTGAGGCCGCGAAAGGGTCCACCAGGTTCGGCCAAACTTTGACGCTAGCGCATAGTCGACCTCCGTGCTGTGTTGCTGCCATACCTCTGGAGGGTAGACACCCGAATCTGTGAGGAGTTTTACCCGACGCCAATAGCTAATTTCTCGGGTCATCCAAGCGTCCATGACGACAAGCTCAGCATCAGTCAATTGTTCTGGCTCAACAACTGCCTTTGCAAACGTATCTGCCGGGTTTTCACCCATCATGGCGCCTCTAGCGGCCATACGATCGGAATATTGATCACTCACTAACTGACTTCGCACCAGATAGGTTGCTTGATTGATTTGTAAAGCAATCAAGATAAGGCCAACTAGGAGCCCTAAATTTCCGAATATTTGCATCCAGTTGGCAATTTTCGTTGTGTCCATTTGACCAATCCTACGAGAGTGAAACGAGAAGCTTAACGACATGAGGATCTTTAGCGAACCGCCGCTTCGGGCAGATGGGTAATCTCGTTGTGGCGGCTTATTTGTCAGCTATCGAGGGTGGAGCAGCCACTTCGCAAGTCGACGCAGTTTGCTAGCTGAGCATTCCTCAGTTGCAAACTGCCAGGTGAAACGCAGTTTCATACTAACGCGGGCTCACGATAGGTTGTTAGAGTTGCCCCAAACCGCGGTCAGCCCCGCAGCTTGGTCACCAGCCGGGTCAGCTCGGATAGGCGTTCGCGTGGAAACTGCAGCTGCAGCAAGCTTTGTTTGATCTCGGGCTCGATGGGGAGCAGCTCTGCCAATCGCCAGCTCACCGAACGCGCATCTTCGAAATCGATATCCAGCTTGAGCTTCTCGATCATGGGATGTTTGATGAGCTCCTTGAGGATGTCGACCAGGGGTTCGTGCTCTGGTTGCAACGCCCCCTCCGGTTCTTCGGGTAGATACTCGACCCGCCCCATCAACAAGTGATCTGGCTGCTCTGTGACGGTGCGCACCCGAATCTTGCGTCCGCCTTTGGCAACGATGCCAAGCAAGCCCCCGTCTAACTCGTTGAAATCGATGATGCTGGCTTCCGTGCCGACGTCGAAGATGTCCGGTTGTTCCGCGTTGGCTGAAAGTCGGGCGTCGGTTCCCCGCCGGATGAGCACCACGCCGAAATCGGTGCCTCGACGCATGCAGTTGCTGACCATGTCAAGGTAACGCGCTTCAAAGATTTTCAGCGGCAATTGGCCACCGCTAAACAACACCGTCCCTAACGGAAACAAGGGTATTTCTCGGTAGTCGGCCATGAAAGCACTTTACCACCTAACATGGCATTGGTTGATAATGTAGCGCTCGACCAGACGAGACGGGACACTAGTTGGAGCTTCTACAGGTCATCTGCCTTGCGTTGATTCAGGGCATCACTGAGTTCTTGCCCATCTCGAGTTCCGCCCATCTCATCCTGGCAGCAGAACTAACCGATTGGCCGGATCAAGGCCTTGCATTCGACATCGCGGTGCACCTCGGTTCGTTGGTAGCGCTACTCGGGTTCTTCCGTCATCAATGTTCCCAGTTCGCTTTGAGTAGCTGGCGTTACCTGGCCGAGCGCCGCTATGACGACCACCTGGATCTCATGCTGAAGCTCGGTGCTGCGACCGCCCCGGTGGCTGTCGCAGGGCTGCTCTTCAAGGATTTCGTCGCCGTAGAACTTCGCAGCGTTGGGGTCATCGCCACCACCACCATCGTTTTCGGGTTGGTCCTATGGTGGGCAGACACGCGCCGCGGAGAAAACGCAACGTTGAGCTGGAGCAATGCGGTAGTCATCGGGTTGGCCCAGGCACTCGCCATCGTTCCGGGCACATCGCGTTCCGGCATCACGATCAGCGCGGCATTGCTGCTGGGGCTATCGAGAACCATGGCGGCTCAAACCGCTTTTCTATTGGCGATTCCCACGATCGGTGGGGCCGCGTTGCTCGCTTACCTTGACCTGCCCGCGAATCTCGCCCCGACGCAATTTCTTCCGTTGGTGCTGGGCGTTGTACTTTCCGCTATCAGCGCGTACGTCTGTATTCGCTTCTTCGTCGCTCTGGTTGAACGCACGGGCATGCTGCCTTACGTCACGTACCGGTTGGCACTCGGCGCTTTTCTGTGGACCTTGCTTTGGCTGGACCCGGGCGTGTCTGGTGCTTAGAACGGAATGTCGTCGTCGAAATCGTCGTCGTCGCTGATTGTCGGGGCATTGGGCGCCTGTGGCGACGACTCGAAACCGGAAGGCGGATCGCTGCCTCGGCTGTCCAACATCTGCAATTCCCTGGCCATGATCTCGGTACGATAGCGTTTCTGCCCTTCTTGCTCCCAGCTGGAGGTCCGCAACGAACCTTCGATATAGACCTTGGACCCCTTGCGCAGATACTCCCCGGCAATCTCCGCCAGGCGCGAGAAGCACACCACGTTGTGCCACTCGGTGCGTTCTTGCTGATCGCCGGATTCCCGATCGCGCCACGATTCACTGGTCGCGACGCTGAAGTTGGTTACCGGTTTGCCACCCTTGGAGTAGCGTGTCTCCGGATCTCGACCGAGATTACCGATCAAGATCACCTTGTTGATCCCCCGTGCCATATGTTTGTCTCGTGCTTGAAACTGATTGCCGGACCCATCAGTCTATCCGATCGGCCGATGGAAACCCAAGGAAAGCGGCTCCACTCGTCGTGAGCCACTCGCCAACACGACAACTTGGGTCAAAAAGTGAACTCAACTTGCTCCGCCCAGCGGATCGGATTATGTTTTCCTGTTTCGCCTCTGTAAATTAGTAGGGCCGCTTGGACACGATATCGATTCGCGGAGCCAGGACACACAACCTGCGCAACATCGATTTAGATATTCCGCGCGATCAGCTCATCGTGATCACCGGACTGTCCGGATCCGGCAAGTCGTCGCTTGCATTCGACACGCTCTATGCCGAGGGCCAACGCCGCTATGTCGAGTCGCTGTCGGCGTATGCGCGGCAGTTCCTCTCGATGATGGAGAAGCCGGACGTAGATCATATCGAGGGCCTGTCCCCCGCGATTTCCATCGAACAAAAGTCGACCTCGCACAACCCCCGTTCCACGGTCGGTACGATCACCGAAATCTACGACTATCTGCGTTTGCTGTTCGCCCGCGTGGGTGAGCCGCGCTGTCCTCACCACGGCGAGCCGCTCGATGCCCAGACGGTCAGCCAAATGGTTGACCAGGTCATGACCCTACCCGAGGACAAACGCATCATGGTGCTGGCGCCGGTCATCGTCGAGCGCAAGGGGGAGCACCTTCACGTGTTCCAAGAGTTGATGTCGAACGGGTTCATTCGCGCCCGTATCGATGGGCTAGTGGTCGACCTGGACCACCCGCCGCAGCTGGACAAGAACAAGAAACACACGGTTGAAGCCGTCATCGACCGTTTGCGCGTACGCGATGACGTCCAGCAACGTCTGGCGGAGTCGTTCGAAACCGCGCTCGAACTGACAGACGGGATCGCCAAAGTCGCCGACATGGACGACGAGGATGTCGAGGAGCTGATTTTCTCGGCACGTTTCGCCTGCCCCGTTTGTGGCTACAGCATCAGCGAGTTGGAACCGCGCATGTTCTCCTTCAACAATCCGGCGGGCGCTTGCCCCGAATGCGACGGACTGGGCGTCAAACAGTTCTTCGACCCCGGGCTCGTCGTTCAGGACACCGATCTCACCCTTGCCGAGGGCGCCATTCGGGGTTGGGACCGGCGTAACGTGTACTACTTCCACATGTTGAGCTCGCTTGCCGAGCACTACGGATTCGATGTCGAGTCGCCCTTCTCCAAGCTCAAGCAACGCCACCAGGACGCGATTTTGCTCGGCAGCGGGCGCGAGCGTATCGATTTCAGCTACGTCAACGACCGCGGCGACATCATCAAGCGACGGCACCGTTTCGAGGGCGTGTTGCCGAACATGGAACGCCGCTACCACGAAACCGATTCCAACATGGTTCGTGACAACCTGCAGAAGTACCTGCGTGTTCGGGATTGTCCGGCCTGCGGCGGCACTCGCCTTCGCGAAGAGTCGCGCAATGTCTTCATCAACAAAGCGACGCTACCGCAGATCACTAGCGGTGCGATCGAGGATACCCTGACCTACTTCAAGAAGCTCAAACTCAAGGGGCGGCGCGGCACCATCGCGGACAAGATTCTCAAGGAGATTCGCTCCAGGCTCAACTTCTTGGTGGACGTCGGGCTCAACTACCTAACGCTCGATCGTAGTGCCGAGACCCTTTCCGGTGGCGAGGCGCAACGCATCCGTCTAGCCAGCCAGATTGGCGCGGGTCTGGTCGGTGTCATGTACATTCTGGACGAACCCTCCATCGGTCTACATCAGCGCGACAACGCGCGGCTGTTGCGCACGCTCACCCACCTGAAAGATCTCGGCAACACCGTGTTGGTGGTGGAGCACGATGAAGAGGCCATCCGTCGTGCCGACTACGTGATCGATATCGGACCGGGTGCGGGTATTCACGGCGGCCAGATCGTCGCCTGTGGCGATCTCGAGTGCATTCTCAAAGAGAAGCGCTCTATCACAGGCCAGTACCTGTCGGGTAAGCGATCGATTCCGGTGCCGAAACAACGCACCCCCTACGACAAACAGTCGGTCGTGCGGCTGACGGGCGCATCCGGTAACAATCTACAGAACCTATCGGTCGAGATTCCCTGCGGCCTCTTCACCTGCGTCACCGGTGTATCAGGGTCGGGCAAGTCGACCCTCATCAATCACACGCTGTATCCGCTCAGCGCCACCGAACTGAACGGTGCAACGACGCTCACCGCGGCCAGCTTTGAGTCCGTCGAGGGCTTGAACCACCTCGATAAGGTGGTCGACATCGACCAAAGCCCGATCGGCCGCACGCCCCGATCCAACCCGGCAACGTACACCGGACTTTTTACACCCATCCGGGAACTGTTCGCACAAACGCAAGAGGCTCGCACCCGCGGTTACAAACCGGGACGCTTTAGCTTCAATGTGAAGGGCGGTCGTTGCGAGGCTTGTCAGGGTGATGGCGTCATCAAGGTCGAGATGCACTTCCTACCGGATATCTATGTGCCTTGCGATGTCTGCAAGACCAAGCGCTACAACCGAGAAACCCTCGACGTTCGCTACAAAAACAAGAACATCTACGATGTACTGGAGATGACGGTCGAAGAAGCGCGAGCGTTTTTTGATGCGATACCCATGCTGTCGCGCAAGCTGCAAACGCTGCTTGACGTCGGTTTGTCGTACATCAAGTTGGGGCAAAGCGCGACCACGCTTTCCGGAGGCGAAGCGCAGCGCGTCAAGCTGTCACGCGAACTGTCCAAGCGCGATACCGGACAGACCCTTTACATTCTCGATGAGCCAACGACAGGTTTGCATTTTCACGATATCGCGCAATTGCTGGACGTGCTGCATCGCCTACGCGATCACGGCAATACGGTGGTTGTCATCGAGCACAACCTAGACGTCATCAAGACCGCCGACTGGATCATCGATCTTGGACCGGAAGGCGGTTCGGGCGGCGGCCGGATCGTCGCGGTGGGAACGCCGGAACAACTGGCCAAGAAACGCGAATCGCATACGGGTCGGTATTTGAAGCGGGTGTTGGCGCGACACAAAGGAAATCGCGGCTAAAGCCGCTCCTACCCCAGAAACAGACGATGCTCGTTACAGGGTAGGTACGAGCGGCTTTAGCCGCGATTAGTTAAGCTTTTTCTTCCTCGACGATCTCAGCGTCTTCGACCTCGGTGGTCTCCACGTCCTCTGCATAGTCGACGTCGTCTGCGTGTGCGACGGCGGAGCGACCCACGAGTTCGATGAACGCCATGGGGGCTGCATCGCCCGAGCGGTATCCGCATTTCAATATTCGGGTGTACCCGCCGGGACGGTCTCGGTATCGGGGACCAAGCTCCCCAAACAGCTTGCCGACCGCAGTTTTACTGCGCGTTCGTGAAAACGCCAACCGCCGATTGGCAACCGAATCCTGCTTGGCCAAGGTGATCAACGGCTCGGCAACACGACGCAATTCTTTCGCCTTGGCGAGGGTGGTCTTGATCATCTCATGCTGAATGAGCGATACCGCCATGTTGCGAAACATCGCATCACGGTGCGAGCTGGTTCGATTGAGATGTCGTCCGCTTTTACGGTGACGCATTTACTCTTTCCTTACGCGACCTTGTTGTCGCTGCGCAGACTCACCGGCGGCCAATTCTCGAGGCGCATGCCAAGAGACAATCCGCGGGAGGCTAGCACGTCTTTGATTTCGGTCAGCGACTTCTTGCCGAGGTTGGGCGTTTTCAGCAGTTCAACTTCGGTGCGCTGAATGAGGTCGCCAATATAGTAGATGTTCTCTGCTTTCAGACAGTTGGCTGAACGCACGGTAAGCTCCAAGTCGTCGACAGGACGAATCAAGATCGGGTCTATCTCGTCTTCCTGCTCTTCGGACACCGGCTCGCCCTCGCTTTCGAGGTCAACGAACACGGCTAACTGCTGTTGCAGAATCGTCGCCGCCCGGCGGATCGATTCCTCCGGATCGATGGTACCGTTCGTTTCGAGATCCAGGATCAGCTTATCGAGGTCCGTGCGCTGTTCGACGCGGGCGCTGTCGACGCTGTATGCGACCCGCCGCATGGGACTGTAGGTAGCATCCAAACGCAGGACACCGATCGGACGTGACTCTTCTTCCTCTTCATAGCTGTCGACAGGCACGTATCCACGGCCACGGGTCACCCGTGCTTCGATACGGATGCTGCCTTGATCGTTCAACGAGCAGAGCACGTGGTCGGGATTGGCGATCTCGACATCTTGGTTGAGCCGAAAATCACCAGCGGTCACTTGTCCCGCACCGTCCTTCGACAGAGTGATCACGGCCTCATCAAGGTTGTGCAGAATCACTGCGACGCCCTTGATGTTCAATAGGATGTCGATTACGTCTTCCTGCACGCCTTCGATGGTGCTGTACTCGTGCAGCACCCCGTCGATCTGTACTTCGGTGATCGCGCATCCGGGCATTGACGACAGCAAGATGCGACGCAACGTGTTGCCGAGTGTATGGCCGAAGCCGCGCTCCAACGGCTCCAACGTTACCTTGGCGCGCGTAGCGCTGATCTCCTCGATGTCGATGTGCCGAGGGGTCAGAAATTCTGTCACTGACTGAGCCATATGTTCCTTCTCCTATGGGGGAGTGATGGGGGCATCTCTACTTGGAGTAGAGCTCCACAATGAGGTTTTCGTTGATCTCTTGAGGCAGTTCGTTGCGATCGGGCTGGCGTCTGTAGACGCCCTCCATCTTTTCGATGTCTACATCCACCCAATCAACCGGCGCTCGTTGTATCGCGAGTTGCAGTGCCGCTTGAATGCGCAGTTGACCTCGAGATTTTTCGACAACCGAGAGGACATCGTCGGCGGCTACTTGATACGACGCGATGTTGACCTTTAGCCCATTCACCAAGATGCTCTTGTGTGACACGAGCTGACGAGATTCGGCGCGCGTCGAACCAAAACCCATGCGGTATACCACGTTGTCGAGTCGCCCTTCGAGCAGGCGCAAAAGGTTCTCGCCCGTCGCGCCTTTCTGCCGATCGGCCTTTTTGTAGTAATTGCGAAACTGCTTTTCCAGCACGCCGTACAGGCGGCGTACTTTTTGTTTTTCGCGAAGCTGCACTGCGTAGTCAGTCATGCGCGAGCGACGTGCACCATGTTGACCCGGAACGTGCTCAATCTTGCACTTGGAATCTATGGGGCGAACGCCGCTCTTCAAAAACAGATCAGTGCCTTCGCGACGTGCCAGCTTGAGCTTTGGTCCTAAATATCGAGCCATGTTCTCCTCTTAAAAATTCTTATACACGGCGCCGCTTTGGCGGGCGGCAACCGTTGTGCGGGATGGGTGTCACATCCGAAATGCTGTTGATCCTAAGCCCAGCCGCGTTCAATGCACGCACCGCTGATTCGCGACCCGGACCCGGTCCTTTGACAAACACATCCACACTCTTCATGCCAAACTCAATGGCCGTGTTGCAGGCTTTTTCCGCCGCGACTTGAGCCGCAAACGGCGTGCTCTTGCGCGAACCCCTAAAGCCCGAACCACCAGCTGTTGCCCAACAAAGCGCATTGCCCTGACGATCCGAGATGGTAATGATGGTGTTGTTGAACGAAGCGTGAATGTGCGCGACACCATCGGTTACGACCCGACTGGGTTTCTTTCTTTCTGCCATAGTCCTACCTACTACTTGCGAATGGGTCGACGCGGACCCTTTCGCGTACGTGCATTTGTGCGAGTGCGCTGGCCGTTGACCGGCAGTCCGCGACGATGGCGTATACCCCGGTAGCAACCCAAATCCATGAGCCTTTTGATATTCATGGATACTTCTCTACGTAAATCGCCTTCTACAGCGAGCTTGCCGACCTCGGCGCGAATCGCATCGAGATCCGCTTCCGAGAGGTCTTGCACCTTCATCGCAGGATTTACCCCCGCCTCTTCGCAAACCCGCACGGCCGTTGTGCGCCCGACGCCATAGATGTGCGTCAGGGAGATACCCGCGTGCTTGTTGTCTGGGACGTTGACTCCGGCAATGCGTGCCATTACTTGACTCCTGGTTTTTAACCCTGTCGCTGTTTGTGACGGGGTTCGGCACTGCAAATGACACGCACGACACCCTTGCGGCGCACGATCTTGCAGTTGCGACACATTTTCTTGACCGATGCTCTTACTTTCATGACGGAATCCTTAAGTCCTCTACCGCTTGCGGCCGTAGTTCTTGAGATTCGATTTCTCCATGAGCTTCGCGTACTGGCTGGACATCAGATGTGCTTGTACCTGCGACATGAAGTCCATGGCAACGACGACGACGATCAACAAAGCGGTCCCGCCAAGTTGAAAAGTGATATTGAAAGCAACCACCATGAATTCGGGTAGTAGGCAGACCAGCGTGACGTACAACGAGCCGAATACCGTCAATCGAGTGACTACGTCGTCGATGTAGCGGGCGGTCTGTTGTCCAGGCCGAATGCCGGGCACATAGGCACCCTGCCGTTGCAGATTGCTCGCCATGTCCTTGGGATCGAACTGGATTGCAGTGTAGAAAAAGCTGAAAAATATGATGCCCCCGGCAAACATCAAGATGTACAAGGGCTGCCCGGGCGACAATACGAGCGCGACCTGTTGTAACCAACCAAACCCAGGGCTTTGCCCAAACCACTGTGCTATGGAAGCAGGCGCGAGGAGCAAGCTGGACGCAAAGATCGCGGGAATCACCCCGGCCATGTTGATCTTGAGCGGCAAATGACTCACCTGGCCTTGAAAAACGCGCCTGCCTTGTTGACGCTTCGCATAGTTCACCGTAATCCGACGTTGCCCGCGTTCCACGAACACGACGAAACCGACGATCATCACAGCAAACATGGCAATAGCCAAAAGCGCGATGATGTTGATGTCGCCCTGGCGCGCCGCTTCGAACGACTGACCTATGGCTGACGGAAACCCGGACACGATCCCCGAGAAGATGATGAGCGAGATGCCGTTCCCCACGCCGCGTTCCGTGATCTGCTCACCCAACCACATCATGAACAACGCGCCCGTTACCAATGTGACGGTTGCAACGAAGAAGAACGTGAAGCCCGTGTTGAACGCCAGCCCTTGATTGGCCAACGTGGCCGTCAACGACATGCCTTGAATGAGTGAGATCAACAACGTGCCGTACCGAGTGTACTGGGTGATCTTACGGCGTCCTGATTCTCCTTCCTTGCGCAACTGTTGCAGGGTCGGGTACATCATGCTCATCAGGTTCATGATGATGCTCGACGTGATGTACGGCACCACACCCAGCGCCAAGATACTCATGCGTTCAAGCGCACCGCCCGAAAACATGTTGAAGAGATCGAGAATACCGCCCTGGTTTTGTTCGAACAGCGCTGCCAGGCGATCCGGGTTGATGCCCGGTAGCGGGATATGGGTACCGATGCGATACACCAAGAGGGCAAAAAACACGAACAGCAGACGGTTGCGCAGCTCGGAGAGCCCCGCTTGTACGCCGCCTAGTTGTCCTACGTTCGATGCCACTCGCCGTACTCCTCTTACGAGGTTGCCTCAATCATGCCGCCCGCTGCCTCGATGGCGGCGCGAGCACCCTTCGTGACCGCGATACCTTTGACCGTAACCGCACGATCGATCGCGCCCGACAGTAAAATGCGAGCCCGCAGCATGTCGTGACGAATCACGTTGGCTGCCTTGAGCGACGCCAGATCCACGACATCGCCGTCTACCTTGGCCAGTTCTCCGAGCCGAACTTCCGCTGTGACCAGGCCGATGCGTGAGCGGAAACCGAATTTCGGAATACGCATCTGCAACGGTAGTTGACCACCCTCGAAACCGGGCCGTACACCACCACCAGATCGGGACTTCTGCCCTTTCTGCCCGCGCCCGGCAGTCTTGCCCCAGCCAGAGCCCGGGCCGCGCCCGACACGCCGTTTAGCGCGCTTGCTGCCCCTTGCCGGATGCAGGTCATTGAGTCGCATGTTCATTCCTGTGCTTCTTCATGGGCGCTGATCTTAACCATGTAGCTCACGCGGTTGATCATGCCCCGTACCGAGGGTGTGTCTTCCACCTCGACGCTGTGGCCAATGCGTCTCAGGCCCAAGCCAACAACACAAGCCCGGTGTTTCTTGAGGCGCCCTGCCGTGCTTTTTACGAGTTGTACGCGAATCATTTTCTTTGCTGGGCCCTTTTGCGCCTGCATTGCCTGCTCAACCGCAGCCTCGGCTTTCTCGACCGCAGCTTGCGCTTTCGCGACGGGCGCCTTAGCCGCGGCAGCTTTCTTTTGTCTAGCCGCGGGCGCTCGCTTTTCTTTAGCCGTAGGCACTTGCTTATCTTTAGCCGCAGGCGCTGTCGCAGCCTTCTTCTTGGCTGCGGCTTGCTTCTTAGCCACAGCTTTCTTCTTCGCAGGCGCTTTCTTCTCTTTTTTCGCCGCGGGCGTTTTCTTTTTCGGTAGCGCTTGTTTGTCTTCAGTCATAACGGTTGTATCGGCTGCGCTAGGCGCCGATCTCCTCTACCGTCTTGCCGCGCTTCTCGGCAACGGCGGCCGGCGAGCGCATATTCGTCAACGCCTTGAACGTCGCCCGTACCACATTGACCGGGTTGGTGGAGCCGTAACACTTGGCTAGCACGTTGTGTATACCAGCAGCGTCCAACACAGCGCGCATCGTGCCCCCGGCAATTACGCCAGTACCTTCGGATGCGGGTTGCATATACACCTTCGAGGCGCCGTGGCGCGCGGTCAGCGGATACCAGATGGTCGTACCATTCAGGTCCACATCCACCATGTTGTTGCGCGCCGCCAACATCGCTTTCTGGATCGCCAGCGGCACTTCCCGGGCTTTGCCACGGCCAAAGCCGACCCGTCCGCTGCCATTGCCAACGACCGACAGCGCGGTAAATCCAAATATGCGGCCACCTTTCACAACCTTGGCCACTCGGTTTACCTGGACCAGCTTCTCGACCAGTCCTTCTTCCTGCACCTCTTCCGTGTACGCCATGCTAGAACTCCAATCCGCCTTCGCGAGCCGCGTCGGCTAACGCTTTCACCCTGCCGTGGTATTTGTATCCCGAACGATCGAATGCTACTGCGGACACGCCTGCCGACCTGGCCCGCTCGGCGATGAGTGCTCCGACCTTGGCAGCCGCTTCCACGTTGCCCGTCACGCCGCTCCGCAGCGATTTGTCGAGAGTCGACGCATGCGCGAGGACCCTATCGCCCGCCGGAGAGATGACCTGCGCGTAGATGTGCCGAGGCGTGCGGTTGACGGTCAACCGAATCGCACGCAGCTCGCGCATCTTCATTCGCCCACGTCGCGCTCTGCGCATTCTGGATGCTTTTTTCTCGTTCATCGCCTTACTTCTTCTTCGCTTCTTTGCGGCGTACCCGCTCATCCGCGTAACGCACGCCTTTGCCCTTGTACGGTTCAGGAGGTCTGAAGTTTCTAATCTCAGCCGCGACCTGACCCACCAACTGTTTGTCGGTGCCGGACACCACAATTTCCGTCTGGCTCGGTATCGTCACGTCGATACCGTCGGGCAACTGGTATTCGATGCGATGCGAAAATCCGAGCTGCAGGCTGAGTTTCTTACCCTGCGCTTGAGCACGGTAGCCAACGCCTTGTAGCTCGAGCTTTTTCTCGAATCCGCTAGTCACCCCGACGATCATGTTGTTCACGAGCGAACGGGTCGTACCCGTGAGCGCATCCGAACTCTTCTGGCTGTCGCGAGCCGAAAAACTCAATTGTCCGTCTGCTTGCTTCACCTCGACGACGGCGTTGACGGCGAGCTCTAAAACGCCTTTAGAGCCCTTCACGCTCACACGCTGCCCCTCGAGCTTCACCTCGACCCCGGACGGTACTATTACTGGACTGTTGCCAACTCGAGACATTCGTTAAAACACCGTACAGAGCACTTCGCCGCCGACACGCTTCCCGCGCGCTACACGGTCAGCCATGACGCCCTTGCTCGTGCTCACGATCGCAACGCCAAGACCGCCACGTACACGCGGCAAGTTCTCGAACGATTTGTAGATGCGTAATCCCGGACGGCTGACGCGTCGAATCTCTTCGATGACCGGCGCACCCTCGTGATATCGAAGTTGGACGCTGAGTTGAGGCTTGGGGCCCTCTCCAACCGAGTAGCCGTCGATGTAGCCTTCCTGCTGCAGCACGTCGCAGATGGCCGCCTTGGCCTTCGAGTGCGGCATGTTCACGTCCACGTGGTGCGCGAGCTGCGCGTTGCGCAGTCGAGTCAACATATCGGCGATCGGATCTTGCATACTCATGAACTTAAGCTCCTACCAACTCGCCTTGACTAAACCCGGCACGTCGCCGCGCATGGCCGCTTCGCGCAACTTGTTGCGGCCCAAGCCAAACTTACGGTACACGCCATGAGGCCGGCCGGTGACCCCACAACGTCGCTGTCGACGAACCGGGCTGGCATTGCGCGGAAGCTTCTGTATACGCAGCTGGGCATCCCACCGCTCGTCATCGGACAGATTGCGGTTGTTGATGATCGCCTTGAGTGCAGCACGTTTGACCGCATACTTGGCCGCAATCTTTGCCCGCTTCTTTTCCCGCTCGATCATTGAAACCTTCGCCATAATCTACGCCCCGCTCAAGTCCCGAAAAGGGAAGTTGAATGCACGAAGTAACAACAACGCCACTTCGTCTCGTTCAGCCGACGTGTTGACCGAGATATTCAGACCACGAATCTTGTCGATCTTGTCGTAGTCGATCTCCGCGAACACAATCTGTTCCTGAATTCCCATCGAGAAATTGCCACGCCCATCGAACGCTTTCGGATTCAACCCGCGAAAGTCCCGAATACGCGGAATAGCGATCCCAATGAGGCGCTCGATAAATTCGTACATGCGCGAACCGCGCAACGTCACCTTGCAGCCGACCGGCCAGCCTTCGCGAATTTTGAAACCCGCCTCCGATTTTCGAGCGTTGCGCACGACCGGTTGCTGGCCCGCTATCAACGCCATATCGGCCACGGCGTGTTCCATGATTTTGCGATCGCCTACGGCCTCACCCACACCCATGTTGAGCGTGACCTTCTCGATCTTCGGTACCTGCATGATGTTCTTGACACCAAGCGCATCTTGCAGCGCCGGTCGAATCTCATTGACATAACGTTGATATAAATCTGCCATCGCCTACTCGTCGTTCTTACTCGTCTCTCTCATTCGGAGAGGGCTTTGCCGGTGGATTTGTAGAAGCGGACCTTTCTACCGTCCTCGACTCGAAATCCCACCCGGTCGGCTTGCTCTTCGTCGTCGTTCCAGATTGCGACATTCGACACCTGAATCGGCCCCTCACGTTCGACGATACCCCCCGGCTGACCGGCACTCGGGTTGGGCCGTTGATGCTTTTTCAACAAATTCACGCCCGCGACCAGCAGTCGCCCGTCCCGCAGGACCTCCAACACTTCACCGCGCCTGCCTTTGTCGCGTCCGGCAATCACGATGATTTCGTCGTCTTTCAATATCTTCAACATCTGTTCAATCCCTGCGATCGCTTACAGCACCTCTGGCGCTAACGACACGATGCGCATGAAATTCTCCGTCCTGAGCTCGCGCGTCACCGGACCGAAAATGCGCGTCCCGACCGGCTGGTTCTGCGGGTTCAACAACACGGCCGCGTTGTCATCGAAACGGATGACCGATCCGTCCGGGCGCCGCACGCCCTTTTTAGTGCGGACGACTACGGCATTCATGACTTGACCCTTGCGAACTCGACCCCGCGGGATGGCTTCCTTCACCGTCACCTTGATGATGTCGCCAATACCGGCGTAGCGGCGATGAGAACCACCGAGCACCTTGATGCACTGCACTCGGCGAGCGCCGCTGTTATCAGCGATATCCAACATGGTTTCTGACTGAATCATCGGTTTATGGCTCTCGGCCCCTATGCAGTGCTCGCCCGCTTATCGATACTTTTGAGCTTCCAGGATTTTGTCTTGGAGATCGGTCGACACTCCTCGATCGTCACCGCATCGCCCACACGGCAATCGTTGTCCTCATCGTGCGCGTGCAGCTTGGTCGAGCGACGAATGATCTTGCCGTACACCGGATGCTGCACACGACGCTCAATGAGCACCGTGATGCTCTTCTGCATCTTGTCGCCGACTACGGTTCCAGAGGCTGTTCGTTTGTTGGCTTGTCTTCCTTCAGCCATCGAGTTTCTCCTGCATGACCGTTTTGATGCGCGCAACGTCACGACGGGTTTCTCCCATCAAGTGAGACTGTCCGAGCTGCCCACTAGCGTGCTGCATTCTCAGACTGAACTGCTCTTTGCGAAGTTTGATGAGCTCGTCGTGCAATTCATCACTACTGAGATCTCTGAGATCGCTCGCCTTCATCACATCACCGTTCTTTTCACGAACGTCGTCGTAAACGGCATCTTCGCACCCGCCAGTACAAACGCGCGCCGCGCGACCTCTTCCGATACACCTTCGATCTCATACAGGACACGCCCGGGCTGGATTTGCGCTACCCAATACTCGACGCTGCCCTTGCCTTTTCCTTGGCGAACTTCGAGGGGCTTCTTGGTAATCGGCTTGTCTGGGAATACGCGTATCCAGACCTTGCCACCACGTTTGATGTGGCGGGTCATCGCCCGCCGACCCGCTTCGATTTGGCGGGCCGAAAGTCGACCCCGGCCGATCGCCTTCAAACCGAACTCGCCAAAGCTCACGCGACTGCCGCGCAACGCCAAGCCGCGGTTGCGGCCTTTGTGCTGCTTTCTGAATTTTGTTCTCTTTGGTTGTAACAATTTCTTTCGTCAACCTTGCTAAATGGGTCGAACCGCTAGGTTCGACTAGCCAGCCGCAGACTGGCCCTCTTCCTCCGTTCCGATCACCTCGCCCTTGAACACCCATACCTTGATGCCCAACACGCCATATGTGGTTTGTGCTTCCCAGGTGGCGTAGTCGATGTCGGCCCTAAGGGTGTGCAGCGGTACCCGGCCCTCGTGGTAAACCTCGGACCGCGCGATCTCCGCACCGCCCAAACGACCCGCGACCCGCACCTTGATGCCCTGTGCGCCCAAACGCATGGCATTCTGGATCACCCGCCGCATCGCTCGACGAAACTGCACTCGGCGTTCCAACTGTTGCGCGACGTTTTGCGCAACCAACAGCGCGTCGAGCTCCGGTTTGCGAATCTCTTCGATATTGACGTGCACCGGCACCTTCATCATGTCCGAAATCTCTCGCCGCAAACGTTCCACATCCTCACCTTTCTTACCGATAACGATGCCCGGCCTTGCGGTATGGATAGTGATACGCGCGGTCTGTGCAGGCCGCTCGATTTCGATACGGCTCACCGACGCTTGAGCGAGGCGCTTGCGTAGATAGTCGCGCACCGCCATGTCGTTCAACAGATAATCGGCGTACTTCTCCCTTTCGGCATACCACACCGACGTGTGATCTTTAACGATGCCGAGGCGAATGCCCGTGGGATGTACTTTTTGACCCATAAACCTACTCGTCCGTGAGCGTCACAGTGATGTGACAGCTACGTTTCAATATTCGATCCGCTCGGCCTTTGGCTCGCGGCTTAATGCGTTTCATCGTGAGACCTTCGTTGACGAAGATTTCGCAAATCTTGAGATCGTCGACGTCAGCTCCTTCGTTGTTCTCTGCATTCGCGATCGCAGACTCTACGACCTTGCGAACCAACACAGCGCCTTTCTTGTTGCTGAAGTTCAGGATGTCCAACGCCGAACTCACCCCCTTGCCCCGCACTTGATCGACGACCAATCGCGCTTTCTGCGGTGACAGGCTGAGTCTTTTGGCTGTCGCGCTTACCTGCATCATCCTTGCCTTCTTGCCTCTCGTCCTAACGACGCGTCTTTCGATCCGCCGCGTGGCCTCTATAGGTACGCGTAGGGGCGAACTCGCCCAACTTGTGCCCAACCATGTCCTCGTTGATGAACACGGGAACATGCTGGCGGCCGTTGTAGACGGAAATCGTCAAACCGACCATATCCGGCAAAATCATCGAGCGCCGCGACCAGGTTTTGATCGGACGCTTTTCGTTGTTTGCGACGGCCGTCTCCACCTTCTTCATCAGGTGTAGATCCACAAACGGTCCTTTACGCAACGATCTCGCCACGATCTATCTCCTACTACTGCCCCGACGCCGTACGATCAGCTTGTGGGTACGCTTATTCTTTCGAGTCTTGAAACCTTTGGTTGGAACACCCCAAGGCGAAACCGGATGTCTGCCTCCGGAGGTTTTGCCCTCACCACCTCCGTGCGGATGGTCGACGGGATTCATGGCCACACCCCGCACGGTCGGCCTGACGCCACGCCAGCGCTTCGCGCCGGCCTTGCCCAAAGAGCGCAAGTTGTGTTCGTTATTGCCCACTTCGCCAATCGTCGCCCGGCACTCTGACAATACCCTTCGCATCTCGCCGGAGCGCAGCCTGATGGTGGCGTAGGTATCCTCGCGCGCTACGAGCTGCGCTGAAGAACCCGCGCTGCGAGCAAGTTGCGCGCCCTTGCCCGGCTTCAGCTCTATGCAATGGATGACGCTACCCACGGGAATGTTGCGCAGCGGCATGGCATTGCCAGGCCTGATTGGCGCACTCGTCCCGCTCATGATCTGGTCGCCGACTTGCACCCCGCGAGGCGCGATAATGTAGCGCCGCTCACCATCCGCGTACTTCAAGAGCACGATGTTCGCCGTCCGGTTCGGGTCGTATTCCAAGCGCTCTACGATAGCCGGTACGCCATCTTTGGCGCGTTTGAAATCGATGATGCGGTAGTGCTGCTTATGCCCGCCACCACGATGCCGCGTGGTGATCCGGCCTGCATTGTTGCGGCCACCGGTTTTGCTCTGGCTGTCTAAAAGCGCCTTGTGAGGGGCACCTTTGTGCAGGTCCGGATTGACCACCTTGACGACAAAACGGCGCCCTGGCGATGTCGGTTTGGCTTTTACGACAGCCATGACTACTCCGTCACCATATAGTCGATTTCTTGACCGGATGCGATGCGAATGTATGCCTTCTTCCATCCCCTCTTGCGGGACGTACCTCGCGAGGAGCGCTTGAATTTGCCCTTGACGTTGAGCGTGGTCACACCTACTACGTTGACGCCAAACAGCGTCTCGACCGCTTCTTTGATTTCCGCTTTGGTCGCATCCCGGGCCACTTTGAATGCGTACTGATTGCTGGCGTCACCTAAATTCGACACCTTCTCGGAAATGTGCGGCTCCCGCAGCACGGTGTATACGCGCTCCGGATTCATGCCAGCACCTCTTCCAGCTTCTTGAGCGCCCCGACAGTCACCAACACTCTTTCGTGACTAATCAAGCTCACCGGATCGATGCCAGCCACATCACGCACGTCGACGTTGCGCAGATTGCGCGACGACAGGTACAGGTTCTCATCCACCTCTTCGGTGACGATAAGGACGTTCGTCAGTTCGAGCGGCTTGAGTTGATCTAGCAGGGCTTTGGTTTTGGGGGTGTCGACCGAGAAGGATTTCAGCGCGATGAGACGTTCTTGGCGGATGAGTTCGGACATAATGCAGCGCAGCGCACTGCGATACATCTTGCGGTTCACCTTCTGCGAATGATCTCGTGGTTTAGCGGCAAACGTTCTTCCGCCACCCCGCCAGATCGGGCTGCGAATGGTGCCCGCGCGAGCACGACCGGTACCTTTTTGGCGCCAAGGTTTGCGTCCACCACCCCGAGCTTCCGAACGGGATTTTTGCGCTTTGCTGCCTTGACGCGCTCCGGCGAGGTGCGCCGTCACGACCTGGTGCACGAGTGCTTCGTTATATTCCCGACCGAAGGCGACTTCGGAGAGTTCGACGCTACCGCCTGCTGCCAAGCTCAAATTCATATCCGGCCCCTATCTCTTGACCGCTAGGCGGATGACCACATCGCCGCCTGCCGGGCCGGGTACGGCGCCCTTGATCAGCAGGAGATTTCGATCTGAATCGACCCGGATCACTTCGAGGTTCTGGGTGGTCACTCGCGCGTTACCTAAGTGGCCCGCCATCTTCTTGCCTTTGAAAACACGGCCCGGAGTTTGGCATTGGCCAATGGAGCCGGGCGCGCGGTGCGAGATGGAGTTACCGTGGCTGTTGTCCTGATGGCTAAAGTTCCAGCGTTTGATCACGCCCGCGAAGCCCTTACCTTTGGATACGCCACGTACGTCGACTTTTTGCCCGGCTTCGAACTGCTCGACACCGAGCTCAGATCCGAGGCTCAGCTCATCGTCGATCTCATCCACGCGAAACTCCCAGAGACCGCGCCCGGCACCGGTACCCGCCTTGGCAAAATGACCGCCCTGAGGTTTGGTCACATGATTTTGCTTCACGGATCCGGTCGTGACTTGGATAGCCGTATAGCCGTCGCTGTCCACGGTCTTGATCTGCGTTATACGGTTGGGCTCAACCTCTATCACCGTCACCGGGATGGAGGTGCCCTCTTCCGTAAACACGCGAGTCATCCCGCTTTTTTTACCTACCAAACCAATGGTCATGGCCCGTTCCTACGTTCGCGTCTCATCGCCTGAGTTCGCTTTGCAGCCAGAGGCCGTCTACTCGAATCCTGCTCGAGTAGACGGCCTCTACCACATCATCGACCCCCTATCGGGGCCCTGTTGGCGCTCAATCAAACAGGATCGAGCGCGTAAAGAAACGCCGGCGTGCCAGGGCCAGCGTCATATCATTTCAAACTTATCTGTACTTCTACACCCGCCGCCAGATCCAGCTTCATCAGCGCATCGACGGTCTTTTCGGTAGGTTCCACGATATCCAGGAGACGTTTATGGGTTCGGATCTCGTACTGATCGCGAGCGTCCTTGTTTACGTGCGGTGAAATAAGCACGGTAAATCGCTCTTTCCGAGTCGGCAGAGGGATTGGACCCTTCACCTGGGCCCCGGTGCGCTTAGCAGTTTCGACGATCTCCTGAGTGGAAACGTCGATTAATTTATGATCAAACGCCTTCAAGCGAATACGGATACGCTGGTTCGCCACCGAACGGACTCCAAAACCCGGTGTAAATATGATCGAACCCGCATGCTTGCTGGGCCCGAACGCCTCTCTGTTAAAGAACACCCGAAAACGGGAGGGCGCACTATACAGACGCAGTCAAATTCCCGCAATAGCTAATAAAATCGGGCATGGACAGGAGTCGGATAACCCTACTCAGCAATCTTTATTCCAACCGATTGCCGCTGGCAGGCCAAGAGGGAATCGAACCCCCAACCTGCGGTTTTGGAGACCGCTGCTCTGCCAATTGAGCTACTGGCCT
>JAPUIA010000200.1 GCA_027297435.1 Gammaproteobacteria bacterium
AACGCGTGACCCAAATACGCATGACGGCTAGACGACGAGTTGACTCAGCAGACGATCGGCCCCTTGATCGCGCAGCGCTGCCACCACGGTCTGGCTCAACGCCGGGCCTTCAGTGCCGCGCGCCTCGGCACGCAGCAGCGTCCGTCCGTCCGGCGATGCGAGCAGCGCGCGAAGATACAGGCTGTCATCCACCAACTCCGCGTAGGCACCCAGGGGCATGCTGCAATCAGCCCCAAGACCAGCGGCGACGGCACGCTCCGTCGCTACGCAACGGTGCACGGCGGCGTCGTTCAACGAACCGACCAGGCTCACCACCCGCGCGTCATTGGCCAGACATTCAATGCCGAGCGCGCCCTGACCCGCGGCTGGCAGACTGACGTCGATGTCGAGATGGTCACTGATACGATCCTCCAACCCCAGGCGTTTCAAGCCCGCCACCGCCAATACGATCGCATCGAACTCGCCGCTATCGAGTTTCTTGAGCCGGGTGTCGACATTGCCACGAATCGGCAGTACCTCGAGGTCGGGCCGCCGCGCCAACAATTGCGCGCGCCGGCGTAAGCTGGAAGAACCGACCCGAAGACCCGGTGGCGCATCCACCAGGCTACCGTGCGGGCTGACCCAGGCATCCCGCACGTCTTCTCGGTAGCCGATGGCCGGAAACACGAAGGCTTCCGGCAGGTCTGCGGGAACGTCCTTCATCGAGTGTACGGCGAGGTCTGCTCGCCCCTCCAATAGCGCCGCCTCCAACTCCTTGATGAACAGGCCCTTGCCGCCTACTTCGTGGAGTGGCGAATTGAGCAACCGATCACCGGCCGTCGACATGGCCACCAATTCGAGTTCGAGCTCTGGATGCAGGCGTTGTAACTCCTTTCGGACAAACTCAGCTTGCCAGAGGGCCAACGGACTCTTGCGCGTGGCTATGCGTAGTGGCGGCATGATCTACAAGCTTTTGACAAAGCGCCTAATGTTGGGTACGTGACGGCGGCTGATTTCGATACGCTCTTCGACGTCGCGTAGACGAATCCGGTAGTAACCGTCGGGCGTACGATCCAGCCCTTCGATATAACGCCCAGCGATCAACGCATTCCTATGTACCCGGATGAAGCGATCGTCGAATTCCTCCTCTAGCTCGCGCAACGTTTCATCGATGATGATCTCGCCAGTCCCATGTCGAACAGTCACGTATTTTTGATCGGCTTGAAAGTAGCGAACGTCATCCACTGCAATCAACTCGATGCCTCGGCGCGTACGCGCCGAAATATGTGTACGTCTTTGTTTGTCGGTGTCCGAAAGCGCCGCGATCTGCGCCTTGTTCAAGCGACGAGCTTGCTCGAGTGCCGCTTGCAGGTTTTCGCGCCGCACTGGCTTTAATAGATAGCCAACCGCTTGCAGGTCAAACGCCTCGACGGCATGTTCTTCATACGCCGTGCAGAAGATGACCGCCGGAGGCTCTTCGAAATCGGTAAAGTGGCGCGCAGCTTCCAAGCCGTCCATACCGGGCATACGGATGTCAAGCAATACCACGTCGGGTTGAGTCTGGTCAGCCAACGCCACCGCTTCGACGCCGTTGCCGGCTTCACCCACCACCTCGTGGGGCCTCTCCTCCATGGATTGCAGCATCCTCGTCAACCGCTCGCGGGCAAGCTTCTCATCGTCGACGATCAAAATTCTCATGCGCGGTCCTCAGCGTACCTCGGGGTGCAGGCGCTTCTGGTACTCCTGATTCACGGCCTCCTGGTGCAGAGGCTCCTGATTCAGTGGTTCTTCAGTCAACGGCTCCTGGGTGAGTGGATAGTGCAAGGCAGTGACGTATGCGTTTCCCTCCACGCCGCTCGTCAACATCGCACGCGTGCCGAACAGGACCTGTAAGCGGCTGCGAATGTTGGCGATGGCCATCTTGTTGCCCGCGCTTTGCTTGCGCCCGCTGGGCGGTGGTAGCGGATTCTCGATGCGCACGTTCACCGTATCCTCCTCGAACCACAGCTTCAAGGAGATCGTGCCCCCGTCCGGCAACGGCTGAATACCATGATAGATCGCGTTTTCCAACAGCGGCTGCAACGTCAGAAGCGGAATCTTGACCCCCTTCGGCGGCGTTTCGATATCCCAGTCCATCTGCAGCCGGTCGCCCAGACGCAACGCTTCAATGCGCACATAACGTTCACAGAGGTCGAGCTCGTCTTTGAGCTGCACCTGGTTGCCCGCGTCGTTCAAGCTCGCGCGAAATAGTTCGGCAAGGTCTTCGACTACCGACTCTGCAGTGTCGGGATCGGTCGCGATCAAACTCGCGATTATATTCATGCTGTTGAACAAAAAGTGGGGCCGTATGCGGGATTGCAACGCCTGGATGCGCGACTGCAACTCGGATTGTTCCTGGGCGCGCAGTTGCTCCTGGACGTAGAAATAGCGCAACGCCAAACCCGTAATGATGCCGGAAATCACCAATTGACCACCGATCGTCACCCAACTCACAGAGACGCTCAGCAAAAGCTCTGAGACGAGACCGACGGACAGGGTCACCACCATGACGATGGCAAAGGCGAGCATAGAGCCGTTTACCAGCCTCAATCGAGTCAGCCACCGGCGAGTCCAGCACAAGATACCTGCGCTGGTGAGCGTGACCCACTGAACGAACAAGGAAGTGAGTGCAAACCGTACCCACGTTGTCGAGCCGCCGGCGAACAACAACACCAGGGCCAGCAGTTGGCCCACGAGCACCAGCAAGGAAACGGCGGTGACGTTGCACAAGTCGGGAACGACAAATTGCGTTGGGCGGTTACTCACTTAACTATTTGTTCCAGGCTTCACCGGGGCTCGAGCGTGATCGACTGTAGGAGGTGGCTTATAATCCACGCCCAATTGCAGCCAACCATGCGTTCATGAGTAAAGATCCTAACCTGATACGTGGCCGGTTTACGGAAGCCACCGACGCGTTCGTGGAAGCCTTCACCGCTTCCGTGACGTTCGACCAGCGCCTATATCGGCACGATATCCGAGGCTCGATCGCGCACTGTCGTATGCTCGGGCACGTCGGCGTCGTGGAGGCCTCCGAGGTCGAACGCATCGTAGCTGGATTGCAGCAGATTCACAAAGAGATAGACGACGGCGACTTCGACTGGAGCGTCGGCTTTGAAGACGTCCATATGAACATCGAGCACCGGCTTATCGAAGCGATCGGCGAGGTGGGCAAGAAACTGCACACCGGGCGCTCTCGCAACGATCAGGTGGCAACGGACATGCGTCTCTACCTACGCGAAGAGATCGACGTTTTGCTATACGTCGAGACCGATTTGTTGAAGGTGCTTTTGGATCTCGCCGAGCAACACACCGGTACGATCATGCCCGGCTTCACGCATTTGCAGGCTGCGCAACCGGTGACGTTTGGTCACCACGTCTTGGCATGGTTCGAGATGTTGTCGCGCGATCGCGACCGTCTCGGCGACTGTCGAAAACGCGTCAACGTACTGCCGCTGGGTAGTGCAGCACTCGCCGGAACCACCTTTCCCATCGACCGTGAGTTTGTCGCAGCGGAGCTTGGCTTCGACGCGATATCAACCAACTCGCTCGATGCGGTCAGCGACCGCGACTTTGCCATCGAATTCTGCTCGTGCGCGGCGATGACGATGATGCATCTATCCAGGTGGTGCGAAGAGTTGGTGTTATGGACTTCGCAGCGATTCGATTTCGTGACGCTACCCGACCGTTTTTGCACCGGATCGAGCATCATGCCGCAGAAGAAGAATCCCGACGTACCGGAGTTGATCCGGGGCAAGTCGGGCCGCGTGTTCGGCCAGTTGGTAGCCCTGTTGACGCTCATGAAGAGCCAGCCGCTCGCGTACAACAAAGACAATCAAGAAGACAAAGAGCCGTTATTTGACGCTGTCGACACGTTGAGGGATTGTTTGACGGCCATGGTGGGTCTCGTACCGAACATCGAACCCAACGTAGACACCATGCGTGCTGCCACCCTCGACGGTTACATCACCGCAACCGACCTTGCCGACTACTTGGTGCGCAACTCGGTGCCATTTCGCGACGCTCACCGCATCGTCGGACAAGTGGTCGGCTACGCGATCGAACACGACAAACCACTCGATGCCCTGACGCTCGAGGAATTGCAGGCATTCGGCGGCGACGCCATCCACGAAAACGTTTTTCGAAGCTTGAGCATAGAGGGCTCGGTCGCCGCGCGTCACCATCTCGGCGGTACCGCGCCGGCCGCAGTCATTCAAGCCATCGCGGCCGCACGCAGGCGCCTCTAAAGAAGCTGCGCGCGCGGACCCGTGTATAATTCGCCGCTCGGTCAAATCACTAAGCACCCGAATGCGCTGGATACCACTGATCTTGCTGCTGACGATGGCGGCAACTTGCGGTCAGAAAGGGCCTCTCACGCTACCCGAGGAGAAGCTCGCCAAGCTTGAGGCGTCCTACGCGCCGTTCAAGGTGCGTTAGCGTGCCCTTTACGATGGTCAACGGCGTCATGCACGCCGGCACGGTGTCGCTCACAGCGATCGCGGAAGCGGTGGGCACGCCGTCGTACGTGTACTCAGCACCAGACATTGCGACTCAATTTCAGCAACTGACAACCGACCTCAAGGGCTTGAATCACCGAATCTGCTATGCGGTAAAAGCCAACTCGAACTTGAGCGTGCTACGGTCCATCGCCGAGCTAGGCGCCAGTTTCGACATCGTTTCGGGCGGCGAGCTACAACGCGTGGTGAGCTCAGGTGCGGATCCGCGTTCGGTCGTATTCTCCGGTGTCGGCAAGACCACCGAAGAGATCGACTTCGCGCTCAAGCTCGAGGTCGGCTGCTTCAACGTGGAGAGCACATCCGAGCTCACACGCCTTGGCGTACGCGCTGCGCTTTTCGACCGTGTGGCCCCCGTCGCCGTTAGAGTCAACCCGGACGTCGATGCCGAGACGCATCCCTACATCTCGACCGGTTTGAAAGAAAACAAGTTCGGCGTACCAAGCACCGACGCGTTGGCCCTGTACATGACCGCTCAGACACACCCAAACTTGCGCGTCTCCGGCGTTGCTTGTCACATCGGGTCGCAGATCCTAAGCATCGAACCGTTCAGTGACGCGTTGGATGGCTTGTTGAGGTTGGTTGACGAGTTGGATGCGAAGGGTATAGGCGTGGCTCACGTCGACGTCGGAGGCGGCCTCGGGGTTGCCTACCAAGACGAAACTGCTTTGGATACCGCCGCATACGGAGCGATGCTGCGAAGCAAGATGGCGGGACGATCACAAACGATCGTCATCGAACCGGGACGCTACCTGGTGGCCAACGCCGGCTTGCTATTGACGCGGGTCGAATACCTGAAACCGGCTAAAGCTCCGGGTTGCAAGAGCTTCGCCGTGGTCGATGCAGCGATGAACGACCTTCTGAGGCCGTCTCTGTACCAGGCTTGGCATGCCGTGGAGCGTGTGATCGAGGCTTCCAACGATGCTGCCGCATGTGTCTGGGACATCGTCGGCCCGGTGTGTGAGTCCGGTGACTTTATCGCCCACGAACGTACCCTCTCGCTTGCAGAAGGTGACCTGTTGGCCATACGCTCCGCCGGAGCATACGGCATGGTCCAGAGTTCCAACTACAACAGCCGCGGCAGGGCCGCCGAGGTGTTGGTGGACGACGAGGGTTTCAGGGTGGTTCGTAGCCGCGAAAACATCAACGATCAGATGGATCTCGAGCAGATCGGGTTGCGGCCGTGACGCTAAGTTTGCAGTTCGCCAAAATGCATGGGCTCGGCAACGATTTCATGGTACTTGACCTCGTCACTCAGGAGGCCGAGTTCGATGCCGAAACGATTCGATCCTGGTCAGACCGTAAAACGGGTATCGGCTTCGATCAGTTGTTGGTCATCGAGCCTCCCACCGACCCGGAAGCCGATTTTTGGTATCGCATCTACAATGCCGACGGCAGCGAAGCCCAACAGTGCGGCAATGGTGCGCGCTGCATCGCGACGTTCATCAAGCACACCAACCTCAGCCCCAAAACCGAACTCGATTTGCAGACCGCGGGTGGGCCGATCACCACACGACTGATGAATGACAACGTGCAAGTCGATATGGGTATCCCTTCGACGCAACCCGGCGCCATCGGCTTTTCGGCCGACGTCGAATCCTTGTGCTACCGCCTCGAGAGTGCGACGGGCTGCTTCGAAGTCACGCCAGTGTCTGTCGGGAATCCGCACGGCGTGTTGTTCGTCGACGACATCACGCTAGCAGACGTTGCCACGATCGGCGGTGCGCTGACCAATCATCCACGCTTTCTCGAAGGTGCCAACATCGGTTTCTGCCAAGTCGTCGACAGCGGTTTCATACGACTACGGGTATTCGAACGGGGCGTCGGCGAAACTCGCGCCTGCGGTACCGGCGCCTGCGCGGCTGTCGTGGCCTGCCAGCTTCATAACAAAGTAAAGCAAACCGTAAAGGTTTCGTTACCCGGCGGAAAGGTACGGGTCGACTGGCAGGGCCCAGGGTCCGCGGTTAAAATGACCGGACCTAGCGCACTGGTGTATGAGGGCTCCCTCAACCTGTGATTCAGCACCTCAATTGACATGGTCTGATGGCAAAGTCTGAAACCAACGACATCGACGATCAGCAGGTGATCGACTTTCTCAGAGCGCACCCCGACTTCTTCCAGTCGTACTCGAATCTACTGTCCGAGCTAGCGTTGCCGCACGAATCCGGCACTGCGGTATCGCTCATCGAGCGGCAAGTCGCCGTCTTGCGAGATCGCAACATCCAGATGCGACGGCGCATGAACGATTTACTGAAGGCGGCACGCGACAACGACGAACTTTTTTCGAAAACGCGTTCGCTGTCGCTGGCGTTGTTGGACGTGACATGCTGGCATGACCTCAACGAAGTGCTGGCAACCAACATGTTGGTGGATTTCAACGCTGACTTCGTTTGTTGTCACGTCCAACATGCACACTTGATCTTCGATCACATTCAGGGCCACGGCGACGACATGCCTCACCAGCAGTTCGTCAACGGTACGATACCGGTCTGCACGACGTTGCGCGCCGATGAACTAAAATCTCTGTTTCCGATTCAAGACCACACGAGCGACGGTAGCGCGGTACTACTGCCGCTGGCGATGCGCGAAACACTGGGCTGTCTGGCCGTGGGCAGCCGCGAACCGCAACACTTTTCCGCCGACATGGACACCCTATTCGTCACCTATATCGGCGACGTACTCAGCCGCATCATCGATAAACTATAGAGTGAACACCGAGCTACGAGACTTCTTGGACTATCTACGCTTCGAGAAGCGCTACGCCGACAACACCCTGATCGCCTATCGGCGCGACCTTGAAGCTCTCGCGGAAGCGATCGATGAGTCGTGGGACCGGGTCAAATCACACCACATCGCCGCGTTCATCGCGAAGTTGCACGCGCGCGCGTTAGCGCCGCGGAGCTTGCAGCGTACTCTCTCGAGCGTGAGAAGCTTCTTCACCTACCTGGAGAAGCAAGGTGTGGTCGCGCAAAACCCCGCCGCAACAGTACGAGCACCCAAGGTCAAAAACAAGCTGCCCAACACGCTAGATGCAGACAAGGCGGCTAAATTGTTCGACTTCGAAGCCAAGACCAAACTGGACAAACGCGATCTGGCCTTAGTGGAGCTGTTCTACGGTAGCGGGCTACGCTTGAGCGAGGTGGTGAATCTCGACATCCGCGATGTAGACCTCGATACCGGTTTCGCGACCGCACTCGGAAAAGGCCGTAAAACCCGACAGGTGCCGCTCGGATCCTACTGTATCGCCGCACTGCGTAGCTGGCTGGCGACGAGAGGCTGCGTCGAACCGACGGCGCCGCTGTTCACGAGCCGCGAGGAACGGCGCATAAGCCCACGTACGGTACAGCAGAGACTGAAAAAACTGTCGATTCGCCAGCTCGGGAACAACGAGCTGCATCCCCACATGCTGCGCCACAGCTTCGCCAGCCACCTGTTGGAATCCTCGAGCGACCTACGCGCGGTCCAAGAACTGCTGGGTCACGCGGACATCTCTACCACCCAGATCTACACGCACCTCGATTTTCAACACTTGGCTAAAGTCTACGATGCGGCTCATCCGCGGGCCGACAAGCAGGACGACTAGCAGCGTGTTGCAAAACATGCTGCTAGTGCGAGGCAAGGATGGCGCGCTCGCAAATCGAGCACGCAAGTGCTTGATCTGTCGTGAGCGAGCCGCAGCGAGCGCCTGGTAGAACGACGCATGCCGCGCATCCGGGTCATTACCTTCGATCTCGACAATACGCTCTGGGACGTAAGAACCGTCATTGGCAACGCCGAACATCGAATGCGTGCCTGGTTGGCCGAGCACGTCCCCGAAGTGATCGAGCTTTACGAGGACGGTGCGGTCATCCAACAAATTCGCGACGAACTCATCAGCGAGCAGCCAGCGGTGGTGCACGACCTATCGACGCTCAGAGAAGAGGTCGTGTTTCGCGCCGTCCGCCGGTGCGGGCGCAATGAGAACGCTGCACGCCAGCTCGCCCAAGGCGCATTTTGCGAGTTTTTCGAAGCCCGCCACGAAGTCGAGTACTTCGACGGCGCTCTGGAGGCGCTCGCAGCACTCAGCAAACGCTATACCCTTGGCTCGTTGACCAACGGCAACGCCGACGCCAAGAAACTCAGGCTAGATCGGTTTTTCTCGTTCAATTTCACGGCAGCCGGTGTCGGCATCGGCAAACCGGCGCCCGACATGTTTCAAGCCGCGCTCCGACACAATGGCGTGTCCGCCGACGCTGCCGTCCATATCGGCGACCATCCGGTCGACGACATTCAAGCGGCCCAAAACGTGGGGATGCATACCGTCTGGACCAACGGCCCGGTTCAGCGGTCGATGCGGAGGAGCGAAGTGGTGATTGAACCGACCGTGGAGATCGAAGAGCTCGCCGAGCTGACCGGGGCGATCGAGCAGATCGAGGCGCTTTAGCCTCTAGGTATTCGCCACGATATACGACTTGATTGCCTCGACATCTGCCGGGACCACAGTGCGGCGAGTCGGCAGACCCTTTAGCGCCTCCAGACGTGGGTGTTCCGCGACGTGCTCGCCGACGGCTGCGTCGACGGATTCCGGGAACTTGGCGGGGTGTGCCGTCGCGATGCACACGACCGGGCCAGCTATCTTTAGGCGTCGCGCGGCGCTGAGGCCCACGGCGGTGTGCGGATCGGCGAGATAGCCCGTTTCCTTATGCACCGCGCGAATCACATCCATCGTGTCGGCGGTGTCCACGGCGGTTGCCAGGAATACGTCTTCGCTGGGCGGTTGCTCTAGCCTGGCTTCACCCGTCGACTGGAAGTCGTCCATGAACGCAACGAGTGCGTTTGAGTCTTCTTCCAGGTGGTAATAGAGAAAGCGCTCGAAGTTGCTCGCGACCTGAATATCCATCGCCGGTGTGATCGTAAATTGCACGTCGCCGCGACGATACACGCCGGTCTGGAAAAATACGGACAGAATGTCGTTTTCGTTCGTCGCCACGATCAAGCGGTCGATGGGAAAGCCCATGCGTTTCGCAAGGTAGCCGGCAAACACGTTGCCGAAATTTCCGGTCGGTACGCAGAAGGATACCGGCACTTCGCTTGCCAAACTGGCGTAGCCGTAGTAGACGATCTGCGCTAAGACTCGCGCCCAGTTGACTGAATTGACTGCCGCCATCGACATTCGGTGTTTGAAATCGAGATCGTTGAACACCGCCTTCAACAACGCCTGGCAGTCGTCGAAGCTGCCCTCGACGGCTAAACAGTGCACGTTGCGGTCAGGGATCGTGGTCATCTGCAGTTCTTGCAAGGGGCTCACTCGACCGTAGGGATACATCACGAAGATGTCGATATTCGCTTGTCCCCGGACACCGGCTATGGCCGCACTACCGGTGTCGCCACTGGTCGCGCAAAGAACATTCAGGTGTGCATCGCGATGCGTGAGAATGTGCTCGAACAACTTGCCGAGCAGCTGCAGCGCCACGTCTTTGAACGCCAACGTCGGCCCGTGAAACAGTTCGAGGACCTGCACTCCATTTACGCCCTGCAAGCGCACGACGTCGGTTAGGTCAAAATTCTGGTAGGCAGCGTCGATCAACTCGGACAGTACGGCGTCGGGAATGTCGTCGACAAAGCGTGGCACGATCGCCTTGGCGAGCTCGACGAAACTCAACCCCTTCAGCGATGCGAGTTCTGGGGTAACGTCAGGAATCGTTGCCGGTACGAGCAATCCACCGTCGGGTGCCAGGCCGGTAATGACCGCATCTTGAAACGTTAAGGGCTGCGTTGCCCCGCGGGTGCTGACGTAGCGCATCACGCGCATTCTACGGCGTTGAAAAGGCAGGTTCTACAACGACCGTAAGGGCCAGGGCACCGGCCGCGTAGCGCGGCCAGTGCCCTGGGTTGGGGTTGAATCGAGCTATTAGCCTTTGGCGAACTCGGGGTACGCTTCGATGCCGGTTTCGGAAAGGTCCGCGCCGTCGTACTCGTCCTGCTCGGAGATGCGAATGCCCATCAGCTTCTTGAGGCCGTAGTTGGTTTGAATCAGATCTTCCACAATCTTTGTCTCCCTAATGGGTCGGCGCTATACGGCTTCCGACCCGGTTTCACCGGTGCGAATGCGCACCACTTCTTCTAGTGAGGCGACGAAGATCTTCCCGTCACCAACCTTGCCCGTGTTGGCCGATTTGGTAATCGATTCCAACACTTGATCCAAAAGCCCGTCGTCGACGGCCACCTCCACCTTTACCTTCGGTAGGAAGTCGACCACGTACTCGGCCCCTCGGTAGAGTTCGGTGTGGCCTTTCTGCCGGCCGAAGCCTTTCACTTCGGTAACGGTCATGCCTTGCACACCAACTGCAGAAAGCGCTTCGCGGACATCGTCCAATTTGAAGGGCTTGATGATCGCTGTAATGAGTTTCATGTTGTTTTCTCCTGTTGAATCGAGGTGCACGTGCTCCCGTTTACGAGGCAGCTAGCTGACTCCTCGGGAGCTGATGTGGAAGATCTGTGCACCACCGATTCTCTCCTAATCACAAACTTTTCGATACTGAGATCACGGCGGTGGCGTCGCACAGCTGGGTGTTACCAAAGCAGTCCTTGTCATCGAGGTCCGTGTCGATGTACTGCAGACCGAAATCGAGGCCGTACCTGGAGGTGGAAACCCCAATGCTCCAATCGGCGTAGCTGTCTTCCGTGCCTCTCAAGCACTCGCCGTTCGCCGCGAAGGCACTACATCGACCAATTCCGAAGTCCGCGCCGATTTCTTCGTCATCAAACAGATTCAGTCCATAGTGGAAATCGAGCGACCAGTCGTCGTTGATGGCATAGGAGTAATCTCCATAGAGATAGATGTAGGAATCGGTCTCGTAGAAGTAGTCGGGGGAGTAGGCGAGTCCTACCGTGGCGTCCATGAACGACAGGCTGCCGTAGATCTCGACGAAGTCGAGATCTCGATCGCCGATCCCATCGAGATCGACCGCGTCGTCCTCGGGGTAGTTGTACCAGAGGAGGCCAACGTCGGCCGCCACGTCCTCGTTGATGTCCCACGCGTAACCGCCGTAGTAGTCGACCTCGATGGCGGCTCCGGAAAAGGTGACGTTCGATGCCCAGGTACCAAGGTAGGCGCCGTTTTCGAATTCGATGTCGAAGCCACCTTGCAACGCCTGAGAACGGTCACCCTGCGAGATGCCCCGGAACCGGTAGTCCGTTGTGTATGTGACGTTGCCTGAAAATTCTGCTGCCGAGGCGCATCCAGCGCCGAAGATCAGCAAACACGCGATTACTCTCTTCATTTCAACCCCTATCTAGTTTGTTGTCGGATTGCGCCGAGCATTCTCCACTCACGGCGCACCTGACCTTCATGACGCACCATTCGTGCCAGGTCTATTTATTCTATTATTTCAAGGGGTTATGGGCTTTTCGCAGCGGTCTATCGAACCCCAACGCACCAACACTGTGCAGCGTTTAGCACCAATAGGGTGCACGAGTTTGGAGCACGTCAGGTTGGGCTGGTCGTCCCTGAAAAAGCCCCGGACGGACTTTTTCAGGGACTGCTAGGCCAAAGCCGCACAGACCGATCAGTCGTCGACGCGTGGAGTTGTCGCGCGTGCGTCGTTACCATCGGCGTTTCATTGATGCGCCAGCGTGGCGGCTAACATGACCCAACAACCACCCATCGATGCGCTACTCGAACGCATCCGCGATCTGTTCGACGGGTCCGCTACAGCGGCCACCAACGACCAGCTACAGCGCGTCGTCGAGGGATTCTTCAAGCAGTTCCAGCTAGTCCCCAAGCGCGAGTTCGACGGCCATGTGGTAGCACTTCAGCACCTCGAAGCGACCGTAGCGCAGTTGGAAGAGCGCATCAGAGAACTCGAGACGAACCGTTAGCGGCGGCGCAAGTTGCACCGTTTCGCTGTTCACACGCGCGCGCAACTTGGTATGGAGTCGCCCCAGGTAACCGTGGAAGCCGACGTCGGCAGCGGTCTGCCGTGCTTCACGATCGTCGGACTACCGGAGACGGTGGTCCGAGAATCGCGCGATCGCGTCAAGAGCGCGCTCGTCAACAACCATTTCGACTTTCCGAGCGGGCGCGTGATCGTCAACCTCGCACCGGCAGATCTCGCCAAGCAGGGCGCCCGCTTCGATCTAGCCATTGCGATTAGTTTGTTGGCGCACACCGAGCAAATTCCATCCGAAGCACTAGCCGGTTTCGAGTTCCTGGGCGAGCTCGGCCTCTACGGAGCCCTGCGTCGAATTCCCGGCGTGTTGCCGGCGGCGCTGGCACTCGAGTCCAACAGGCTATTGGTGGTGCCGGAGGCTAATCGGGCGGAAGCCGATCTGGTCAGCAACCGGACCTTGGTCCCCTGCGCACATCTCCTGGATGTCGTGCGCCTGATCCGCGAACCGGAGACGGCCGTCCCCGCCCACCGCCAAGCGGCGGTCGTGCGCTTGCCATCCACGAGCAATCTCCTTGCCCAAGTGCGCGGCCAACGCGCCGCCAAGCGCGCCTTACAAGTCGCAGCCGCCGGAAGACATCACTTCCTCATGGTTGGTCCGCCGGGCACCGGCAAGACCATGCTGGCTCGCGGCATCGTCGAGTTGCTACCCCGATTGACCGAGCAAGCGATGCTGGAAGTAGCGGCGGTTTATTCCAGCGCGGGCTTGCTGCGCGCAGCGTACGATCAGGCACCATTTCGCGATCCCCACCACTCGGCCACCGCGCCAGCCCTCATCGGCGGCGGTAGCACTCCAACACCCGGCGAAGCCTCGCTTGCCCACCATGGCGTCTTGTTTCTCGACGAGTTGCCACACTTCAAGCCGAGCGTCCTGAATCTGTTGCGCGAGCCCTTGGAAAGCCAACGTGCCACCATTTCACGCGCCCGTTACCGCGCGGCCTTTCCAGCCAACTTTCAACTGATCGCAGCAATGAACCCTTGTCCCATCGGGCGCGTTTGCGCCGAGGGCATGTGCCGATGCAGTCCCAGACAAGTACAGACCTATCAGTCTCGTGTGTCAGGGCCCTTATTGGACCGAATCGATATGCAGCTGTGGCTACCCAATCTGCCGAAAGAATTGCTAGCCGATTTCTCGACGCCAACCAACAACACTCAACGGCTGGCTGCCGATGTGCGCAAGGCGCGTAACCGCCAACTGGAACGGCAGGGGTGTTTGAACGGCAACCTGGCCGGGCCTTTGGCGGCCAAGCAAGCGCCGATCGAACCGGCCGCGGCCAAGCTGTTGACCCAGGCGATCGATCGCTACCGTTTATCCGCACGGAGCTTCCACAAAGTCATCAAGGTGGCCTGGACGATCGGTGACCTGGAGGGTGCCACGCATATCGAAGCACCCCACGCGCTGGAAGCGCTCGGCTATCGAGCGATCGATTGGGAAAGGATGGCGGGACCCGGATGAGCCTCGAGCAACTACAGGGCGTTGTCGATCATGTATTGCACGGCGCCGCGCATTTCAGCTTCCGAGCAACTCATGCAAGCACCCATGGGCGGCATCAGGTTGAAACCCTCGAGCGACGTTGCCACCAACGCATCGACTCCCTTGTCGATGCGCGGTTGCCACTGCTCCAGGTCACCGAACAGCGGTGCCTGGCTAACGCCGGTTGCGTGACAAAGAAAACAGAATTGATCATAGACCAGTTGGCCGGATAGTCCTCCACCGTCGGCGCTTGTCGATGTAGAGCCGCCGCCGCAGGCCTCGCCCGCGCGGCATACTTGGCCAAAGGGGGTCAGCCGGTCGCGAATCTCAATTGCCGTACCTGGCGGCAAGGCTTGCGCCGTTAGGGCGATGAGCGCGAGCGCCGTCGTGGCCGCTTTCAGTACCGGCGTTAACGCGCGATTCAAGATTGTTCTTCTCCCGGGCAGGCCGCCAAAATCGGCGCGCGATTATATCCGGCCTACGACGTTGCGTCGAAGAGTTCCCGGCCGATGAGCATGCGGCGAATCTCGCTGGTGCCGGCCCCAATCTCGTAGAGCTTGGCATCGCGTAGCAATCGGCCCGCAGGAAACTCGTTGACGTAACCGTTGGCACCTAGGGCTTGAATGGCTTGGGACGCCATCCACGTCGCCTTCTCGGCAGCAAACAAGATACATCCCGCTGCATCAAATCGCGTGGTGCGCCCTGCGTCGCAGGCCTGTGCGACGGCGTAGACGTAAGCTCGACACGCGTTCATGGTGGTGTACATATCGGCCAGCTTGCCCTGCATCAGTTGAAAGGTGCCGATGGGTTGACCAAATTGCTGGCGGTCGTGCGTGTACGGCAGTACCAAATCCATACAGCTTTGCATAATGCCGAGCGGCCCCGCAGCGAGGACGACCCGCTCAAAGTCGAGGCCACTCATGAGAATTTCGGCTCCCTGGCCAACCTTGCCGAGCACCTGAGATTTAGGCACCGCGCAATCGTCGAACACCAGCTCTGAGGTGTCGGAGCCGCGCATGCCTAACTTGTCGAGTTTCTGTTGAGTGCTGAACCCGGGCATAGCTTTCTCGATGAGGAACGCCGTGAGTCCTTTCGCACCCGCGCCCGGATCGACGGTTCCGTACACGACGAGCACGTCGGCGCCGGGGCCGTTGGTAATCCACATCTTGTGGCCGCTCAGTCTGTACACGTCGCCGTCTTCGACCGCTTTGAGTTTCATGCTCATCACATCCGACCCGGCACCCGTCTCACTCATGGCGAGCGCCCCGAGGTATTCCCCGGAAACGAGCTTCGGCAAGTAGGTTTGTTTTTGCACATCGTTCGCAAAGCGACGAATCTGGTTCACGCACAGATTGGAATGTGCACCGTATGACAGGCCAATGGCACCGGACGCCCGGCTGATCTCCTCCATGGCAACACAGTGGGCGAGATAGCCCAGACCGGCGCCACCGTATTGCTCCTCGACCGTGATACCGAGCACGCCCAGCTCACCCAATTTCGGCCATAAATCGCGCGGAAACTCATTGGACTGGTCTACCTTGGCAGCCAGTGGTGCTATCTCGTCGCGGGCAAATTGCTGAATGCTCGCGCGCAGCATGTCGAGCGTTTGCCCCAGGCCAAAATCAAAGTCCAACATAGTGTGCTCTTAAGCGGCGTGGCGACCTAGTTTGGGGTCGAACAGGGTAACCGGGGAAGATGGCCGATGAAACTCTTCCAATAGCGTCCCCTCAGCGTCGAGCAGCTCAGCAATCGCGCGGGCTTTGACGTGGCCGTAACCCTTGGCCTCGAGCCCCAACCTAGCAACGCGTGCCGCAATGTCGAGGTTTTGCCCATCGAGGCCGGCCAACAAGGTATCCACAAGTCCTTCGAAATAGCGCAACAACCATTGGTCTTGCCGACGATCGCGTGTGTACGCGAATGGGTCGAGCCACGTACCTCTCAAGGGTTTGAGTTTGGCGAGCAGCTTGAAACCAATGCCCATCCAGGCGCCGAAGCGACGTTTTTTCGATCCGAGCAAAGGCGGCGCCAGCAGGTACGACACTGTAAAATCCCCCTCGAACTGGCCGGCGAGCTTGGCTTGCCAGCGCCCGTCGGTGTACAAGCGCGCCACTTCGTACTCGTCCTTGACCGCCAGCAACTTGGCATAGGTTTCCGCGACGGCGCGCGTCAACTGTTCAGAGCCCACCTTCGCATGCTGTTCCCGCTCGGACACGCGCTCGACTAATTTCCGGTAGCGCATCGCGAGCCGTGCATCCTGATAGCGCACAAGCAGCGCGCTGCGCTCGGCAATCGTTGTGGCCAAGTCTTTAGCGCGCTTGGGATCCATCACCGACGTCGCCGGTCGCCGCGTCACCTCGGGCAGTCGTGACGCATCGTGAGCCGCGAGCCGGCCATAGTGGAACGCCTTCAAGTTTTGTTCCACCGCCACCCCGTTCAATTCGATCGCTCGTTCGATGGCCCCGATACTCAAGGGAATTGTCCCTTGCTGGTAGCCAAAGCCTAGCAGGAATACGTTGGTCTGTGCGGTATCACCCAGCAGCAATCTCGTCAAGCGATCGGCATCGACCTTCTCCACACGACCGCTAAAAAACGCAATGCGCCGCAACCGCTGGTGCAGCTGCACATCGCTTTGCTGATGCAGCACAAAGTCGGCCGTGGGCGCCACGTCGGTGTTGACGATCGCAATCGCGTCTTCCTGCAGCAGCGCCAGTGCTTCTTGGCTGGCCCCGGTCACCATATCGCAGGCCAGCATGAGCTGTGCCTTGCCGTTCGCCAAGCGCGTTGCGTGCAACGCCGTCTGGTCGTGGGCGATTTGCACGTGGCTCATGACAGCGCCGCCTTTCTGCGCGAGACCCGTCATGTCCAACGTCGATACGGCTTTGCCGTCAATGTGTGCAGCCATGCCGAGTAGCGCACTCAACGTGACGATGCCGGTCCCGCCGACTCCGGTCACGAGAATCGTCGCCGGTTCGACTGCGTCCGGGGCGCCGACTGGCGTGGGGAGGGGTGCTAACCCCCGAACCTCATCGAGGCACATGTCCACGCCGGTTTGTTTGCGTAGCTCTCCACCTTTGACGATGACGAAGGCCGGGCAAAAACCTTTCAGGCAACTCAAGTCCTTGTTGCACGCGGTTTGGTTGATGCTGCGTTTGACACCAAACTCGGTTTCAATCGGCTCTACCGCAACGCAGTTGGACTGCACCGAACAATCGCCACAACCCTCACACACCGCATCGTTGATCACTACCCGAACATCGGGATCTTCGATGAGTCCACGCTTGCGCTTACGCCGCAACTCGGTCGCGCAGGCTTGCTGATAAATGATGGCGCTACAGCCAGTCACGTCACGGTGTTGTCGCTGGACCTCATCCAACTGGTCGCGATGGTGTACCGGCACATCCAAGGCGCGATGCGCAAGTGGCGCGTCGCTCACCACACTGACCAACCCCACCCCCTCGGCTTTTAGTTGGGCGACGACAGCGGCCACGGTAAGCGACCCGTCGGTCGGCTGGCCGCCCGTCATGGCTACGGCGTCGTTGAAGAGAATCTTGTACGTGACGTTCACACCGGCAGCCACGGCCTGGCGAATAGCCAACAATCCCGAATGGAAGTAAGTGCCATCGCCCAAGTTGACGAAGATGTGTTGCTCGTCGGTGAACGGCGCTTGGCCCACCCAGTTCGCGCCCTCGCCACCCATCTGGGTAAATGTGTGGGTCTCGCGGTCCATCCATTGCGCCATGTAGTGGCAGCCGATGCCAGCCGAAGCGCGACTGCCCTCCGGCACACGGGTCGACATGTTGTGGGGGCAACCCGCACAAAACAGAGGCGTGCGTTCGGTCTTGGCGCGGGCCGTGACGTCCTGTAGCGCCGCCTCGCGGCGCGCTATCGAATCCAGGTAACTTATGTTCGGCACCCCGTTGACGTAGGTAGCCAACGTCTGCGCTATCGTCGCGACATCGATCTCGCCGTGCTGCGGAAACAGGCTGCGGCCCTGCTCGTCACGCTTGCCCACTATCCTCGGCGCATTGGCCGTGCCGTAAAGGAACTCTTTGAATTCCGCCTCAATGAAGCTGCGTTTTTCTTCGACCACGAGTATTCGTGGCACGTCGCGTGCAAAATCCTGCACGAGGCGTCGATCCAAGGGCCAGCTCATGCCGAGCCGCAAGATCCTTATGCCTGCGTCCGTCAGGCTCCGCTCATCCTGGAATCCGAGTTCGAAGAGCGCTTGGCGTACGTCGAGGTAGGCGCGTCCGGTGGTCACGATGCCGAGTTGCGTTTTGCCCGTCGCGCCGATGGTCCGGTTGACGCCATTGGCACGCGCGAACGTCACCGCCAACGGTAACTTGACGTCATGAAGCCGTTGTTCCTGGTCGAGCGGTTCGTCGTTCAGCCGGATATGCACGTCGTAATCGTGAGGCGGCGCCACGAAGTCAGGCCGAGGCAATGCGACGGTTGCCGAACTGTCCATGGTGTCGGCGAGGGCTACCAAGCCAGACCAGCAACCCGCGTACCGCGACAACGCCCAACCGAAGAGGGACAAATCGAGAACGTCCTGCACGTCGGCCGGATTGAGGACGGGAATGCCTAAGTCTTTTAAGGCCAGCTCGGAGTGGCTGGGCAAGGTCGATGATTTACATCCGTGGTCATCGCCGACCACGAGTAAAGCGCCACCGTGCGGCGAGGTGCCGGCGAAGTTGGCATGCCGAATAGCGTCGCTAGCCCGGTCGAGGCCTGGTGCCTTGCCATACCACAGTCCAAACACACCATCATACTTCGCGCTCGCAAACAGATTGCTTTGCTGGCTGCCCCAAACGGCTGTCGCAGCAAGCTCCTCGTTGACGCCGGGTTGAAAATGCAGATTGAGCGCGTCGAGTCTTGTCTGTTGGTCCCACAGTGCTTTATCCAGACCGGCTAACGGAGAACCGCGATATCCGGAAACGAACCCGGCCGTCTGAAGCCCACGCTCGGTATCCAGACGATGCTGCTCCATGAGCGCACGAACCAAGGCATGAATACCACTTAGGAAGACGATCCCGCTCTGCTTAGCGTACCGATCATCCAGGGAGAGGTTGGCGTGCTGCATCGTCTTTCCGGTTGCACGGGTCAGGAGGCACTATCGTAACGCCCAACCCCTAGGATGAAGTTGTTTTTTTGCTTATAGTCCCTATATTATCGTAATCTCATCCTACGTTTACGGGGTTAATTAGGATGGAAAATCTAGACTCTTTCGACTTGAAGATTCTCCGAGAACTGCAGAACAATGCCGACCTGTCCATGCAGGACCTCGGCGAGAGGGTCGGGTTGTCCCATACCCCTTGCTGGCGGCGGATCAAACGCCTCGAAAAGCAAGGCATCATCAAGCGTAAGGTGACGTTGCTCGATGCCGAGCAGTTGAACCTAAGCGTCAACGTCTTCGTGCAGGTGAGCCTGAGGCATCATCGAGAAAACGCGCTGAACCGTTTCGAAGACGCGGTTCTCGATGTGGATGAGATCGTCGAGTGTTACACCGTATCCGGCGAGAAAGACTTCCTGCTCCGCGTCGTGGTCGCCGACGTCACCGCGTACGAACACTTGTTGAAACATACCTTGGTGCATCTACCCGAGGTGGGCAACCTGAGTTCCACGTTTGCTCTGCGACAGGTCAAGTACACGACAAAGCTGCCTTTGCACTGAGCGCGCCTCTAGAGGTCGTGCCCTCAACCCACCCAGTTCAACGTCTCGTCCAAGGCGAGTTGAAACTTCGAGATCAACTCGTCGATCTGATCCTCGGTGATGATGAGCGGCGGGCAAAACGCCATGCTGTCGCCTAGGTTGCGCAGCAGCAGCCCATGCGCTTCGCAGCGGCCGGTACAGAAGGCGCCGACGCCCTGACTCTGAGGAAACGCTGCTTTCGTGTCCTTGTCGGCCACCATCTCGATCGCACCCAGCAATCCGACGCCGCGAACATTGCCTACCAACGGGTGATCGGCAAATCCTTGGAGGCGCTCTTGAAACACGTCGCCCACCGCCGCTGCGTGGGCAAAAATGTTGCGTTCCTCCATCAACTCCAAGTTCCTGAGCCCCACAGCCGCACAAACCGGGTGTCCGGAATAGGTGAAACCGTGACCGAAGTTGCCGACTTCGGCACTCTGTTCGATGAACGGTTCGTACATGAACTCCGGGATGATCACGGCAGACAACGGCAAGTAGGCAGAGCTTAGGGCTTTCGCCAGGCTCATCGTGGTGGGTGAGATGCCCATCGTCTGTGCGCCGAACGGATTCCCCGTGCGACCAAAACCACAAATGACCTCGTCATCGATAAACAAGATGTCGTGTTGTTCGAGCAGCGCCTGCACCTTCTCGTAATAACCAACCGGCGGCACGATGACACCGCCGGCACCAAGCACGGGCTCGGCGATGAACGCGGCTATCGTTTCCGGACCCTCGCGTCTGATGAGATCCGCCAAGTTACCGACGATCCGATCGCAAAACGCCGCCTCGGTCTCCGTACCTTCAGCATCGCGGTAGAAGAATGGCCTATCGGTGTGCAGTACCTGTGGAATCGGCAGGTCGAAGTGCTTGTGGAACGGCGGCAACCCGGTTAACGAACCCGATGCAAGCGTCACGCCATGGTAGCCGCCGATGCGACTGATGATCTTCTTCTTTTCGGGCTTACCGATGGCGTTGTGGTAGTACCACATCAGCTTTATTTGCGTGTCATTGGCGTCGCTGCCAGACAGGCCGAAAAACACGCGACCGGCGTCCATAGGAACCATCGACTTCAGTTTCTCGGCAAGCAAGATACTCGGTTCGTTGGTTTTACCCGCAAACAGTTGCGAGTAGCTGAGCTCTCTGAGCTGTTCGGCAGCTACATTGACAAGCTCTTCCTCACCATAGCCGAGCGCCGTACACCACAATCCAGACATGCCTTCCAGGTACTGTTTGCCGTGATTGTCCCAAAGGTAGATGCCCTTGGCTTTCACGTGAACGCTTGGGCCTTTCTCGTGGTGCAGTTTCAGGTTGGTGGTCGGATGCAAAAGGTGCTCGAGATCCTTTGCTTCCAACGACCCTGGCGGAAATTCGTTGTGCAGCGGGTCGGCCATCGGTCGGTTGCTCCCCAAAATCGTGGTCTGGTCTTGGTAATTTATGCCGCGGACGCTATTGCATGCAAGCCTAGTGCCTCAGCCACCTTGGCGTGACGAATGACCCCTTCGTGCACATTCAAGCCTTCACCGAAGTGTGGGTCCTGCCTGAACGCTTCGCGCCAACCGAGATCCGCCAGCGCTTTGACGTAGGGCAGCGTCACGTTGTTGAGTGCCAACGTCGATGTTCGCGCTACCGCACCGGGCATGTTCGTCACACAGTAGTGCACGACACCCTCTTCAACGTATGTTGGATCATCATGGTTCGTCGGTCGGCTCGTCTCAAAGCAGCCCCCCTGATCGATCGAGATATCGACCATGGCCGCACCGTCGTTCATTGCGCGGACCATGTCTCGATTGACCAGTTTCGGCGCCGCCGCGCCCGGTATGAGCACCGCGCCGATCACGAGATCTGCAGAAAGCACGGCATCGAGAACATTCTGACGAGACGCCATCAATACCCGCGCTTCGCCCCCGAAGTGATCGTTCAACCAACGCAAGCGGCTGACCGACTTGTCCAAAATGGTGACGTCCGCTTGCAAACCGACCGCCATCATGGCGGCGTTGGTACCGGCGATACCGCCGCCCAAAATCACGACTCGACCCGGTGCTACGCCAGGCACGCCACCGAGCAAGGTACCGCGTCCGCCGCTGGCTTTCTGCAGCGCATAGGCGCCTACCTGGATAGACATGCGACCCGCCACTTCGCTCATCGGCGTCAACAGGGGCAGTCCTCCCTCGACCGTCGTCACGGTTTCGTATGCGATTGCCGTGACGCCGGCCTTGATCAGCGCGAGCGCTTGGGGTTTATCGGCCGCGAGGTGCAAGTACGTGAAGAGCACCTGTCCGCGTTTCAGCCGCGCGCATTCGTGCAGTAACGGCTCTTTTACCTTGACGACCAAATCGGCCGAGAACGCATCCTCAAGGCTGCCGATACGGGCCCCCGCTCGGCGATAGTCCGCATCGTCAAAGCCAATACCCAGACCCGCCCCGGCTTCGACGACGACCGAGTGACCAGCCTCGGTCAGCTCGGCGACAGAGTCCGGCGTCAAGCCCACTCGATATTCATGGACCTTGATCTCCTTCGGTATCCCTACGTGCATGACGCGCTCTGGTGATTCATGTCCAAACACTCTACGCGAAACGCCAAGACGAAGTATTGCTTTCTTGTGGTAAATCCAGTAGTTACTGCAATATTCTGTGTTATAATCGGTAAATGGCACAATATTATTCGAATATTGACCGTTTAGACCGCCGAATTCTTCACGAAATACAGGTCGACGGTAAGCTCTCAAATACGGCACTTGCCGACAGGGTCAACCTATCCGAGTCGGCCTGCCTCAGGCGTGTGCGAAGGCTTGAAGAGAGCGGCATGCTGCGTGGCTATGTGGCCTTGGTCGATCAAACGAGCGCCGGTTATCCCGACAACGTGTTCGTCCAGATCACCCTGACCAGTCAACAACAGGACGACCTGGCATCTTTCGAAGAGGCCGTGCGCGAACTGCCCGAGGTGATGGAGTGTTATCTGATGTCCGGGGATGCAGACTACTTACTGCGTGTGATCGTCAACGACGCGCGCGACTATGAACGCATTCACAGCCAGTACCTGACCAGCCTGCCGGGCGTCGATCGCGTGCACTCGAGCTTCGCCCTCAGAACCGTCACGAAAAAGACCGAGGTTCCGATTCGTGAAGCTTAGATAGTCGGCCCTAGATCAGGTCGGCAGGCTCCAGCCCAAACTCCTCGACCACCTTGTCGGCATAGTCGATCCGTCCGGTGAGCTCAACGGGATCACCATGACATAACCGCAAACACGCTTCCGCCATGACTTCCACCGGCATGACCAGGTCTTGGTTCGATTCGTTGATGAGTTTGTGGTGCATGACGCCAGGGGTAGCCACTAAACCGGGAGAGATAACATTGACGGCAATGTTTTCATCGTAGAGTTCCTGCGCAAGTCCGGTGGTAAAGCGTTCGAGTGCAGCCTTACACATCCCGTATACCGTTCCCCCTCTACCGGGCAGAGTTTTCTGCGGATGAATAGCTGCGCCCGAGGAAACATTTAGTATCCAACCGCTGCCACGTTCGCGCATGCCGGGCAACACCAACTGCGCAAGCTCGAACGGCGCCCAAACCTGCACCTCCAGCATGAGACGGAAGCGCTTCTCGGAAAACTCGCTAACTGGGATGAAGTAGGTGATCGCCGCATTGTTGACAAGAATGTCCACCGGACCGAACGCCGCTTGAGTTGCTTTGATCAGGTTATGGCGATCGTCCCGGTCTGCTAGATCCGCGCGCACGGCGATAGCCTCACCACCGGCCGCATTGATGCGCTCGGCCGTTTCACTAATCGTACCGGGCAGATAATGGTCCGCCTCGTTCACCGTTCGAGCCGAGACGACGACACGCGCCCCCTCCATTGCATAACGCTTCGCGAGCGCCTCGCCGATACCGCGGCTGGCACCGGTCACCACGGCGACCCGGCCGGCCAACACGCCGTTACTGTTTACTTCTGGCACTTAGGTTTCCTCCCTTATTATCCCGACGAGTTTACTCTCGTTAGCTTGTGTCCGGTGAAAGCCCGAGTAGACTTTATGGATGTCTCCCGCCCTTGCCGCCCTGTTGCTGTTTTGGAGCGCCGAAGTCGCAGCGCCCGGTGCCGATCGCCTACCACCGCCTGATATATTTCCCAGTATCGAGTTCGACCCGGAGAGTTGCCATCGCTTGGCGAACGCCGGCCAAGATGACGTGGCGATCTGCGACAGACTACTCACCCGCTCAGGCATCAGCGCCGAGGTCCAGGCCGAGCTGTTAGCCAGCCGAGCGCGCCTGCATCAGAATGCGAACCGGTTGGAAGCGGCAGAAGCGGATCTGACCACGGCTCTAAACCTAGCGCCCCAACAAAGCCGTCTGTATATCAATCGTGGCAACCTACGACTGTTGCAAGGCCGAGCCCTGGGCGCGCTGTCCGATTACAACCTTGCCATCGACTTGACGTTTGCCCGTGAACCGCGGGCATTTTACAACCGTGCATTCGCCCACCGAGCGCTCGGCAACCTGCAAGCTGCAATGGACGACTTTGATACCGCCCGGATCGTCGCAGAGTTTCAGTTGCGCCCGCTCAATCCTCGAATACCCGAAGCACGCGAGATCCGATTCCGGTAAGCACCTCGTAGGCAATCGTATCGGCTAGCGCGGCAACCTCGTCAACCAGCAACGTCGAGCCGAACACCTCGACCCAATCACCCACCGAAGCATCGACGTCACTAATATCCACGTCGGTGAGATCCATAGAGATGCGTCCCACGATGGGACAGCGCTGCCCGCTTACCACGACTTCTCCCTTATTCGACAGGGTGCGCGGCAAACCGTCTGCATAGCCCAGTCCGAGCACGGCGATGCGCCGGTCATGATCGGCGCTATTGGTCGCGCCATAGCCCACCGGAGCGCCCGCAGGAACCTCGCGAGTCTGCACGATGCGGGCCTCTAGAGTGGCCACCGGCTGCATGGGATTGGGCGCATCCTCGAACGGATTGCCCCCGTACAACCCGATACCTGCTCGAGTCAGATCACCCTGAAATTCAGGTCCTGACAAGGCCCCCGCGGAGTTGCCGATACTCGTCTTCACGCCATTGAAACGTCGCGCGACAGCCGCGAACCGGTCGAGCTGGGCGCCGTTCTCGGGCCGGGATGGTGCATCTGCACAGGCTAAGTGTGTCATCAACAAACAAACGTCAAAGCCGTCGAACTGGCTGACCCTGAGATCCGACGAAAAACCGAGTCGGTGCATGCCGGTATCGACATGGACCGCGACGGGTCGTCGACGCTGGGGGCGCCAGGTGGCGAGTTGGGCCTCGTGATTGATCACCGGCGTGAGGTCGGCGTCGACCAACGCCTCTGCGGTGCCGGGCCACACCCCTTCGAACACGAAGATCTCCGCGTCCGCGAGCATCCGGCGCACCATCAGTCCTTCGGCGGCCTGGGCGACGAAGAAATGGCGGCAACCCAGCTCTGCGAACACCTGGCAGACGTCAGTCAGGCCGACGCCATAGGCATCGGCCTTGACCACCGCGCCGACCTCCCCGTCGACCCGGTTCTGAAATAGCCGGTAGTTTTGCGCTAGCGCCGAGCGATTGATGCGAAGCCGTGCTGTCATGGCGAGTCGAGCGTGTGGCGGTGAGCCGCTATCGCGTGGAACACTGCAAAGGGGGTTGGGGTTTTAGTCTTTCTGCCAGAAGGCGTACCAAGCGCGTGGGTTTCCATCCGTGCGCCGGTTTTTTCGCCCACGTCTGTCCGACACGATGCCTTCTCGACGGGCACGCACCTCGAAGAGTCCTTTGCTACTGCGTCGACGTTGCAGCTCTGCGCGGCGCTCCGCGCCAGAGCGGCGCCCCTCCCCATCGTGAGGATCAGGGCCTGTCGGTTTCACAGTTACGGCCTCGATATCCGTTTCTGTATTCATAGCAAACCGTCACTCGTAAGAGTGCTCATCACTATAGCGACTCGTCGTAGCAATGCCCAGAAAGTTCTGCAGGCCCCTACTTTAGCGGGCTGGGGAGTGGTGGCTTTTAGGAGGCCAGTTTGGCCGCCTGCGCGATCCACCTATCGCGATTGATTCGCGTTCGGTGGGAATACAGTGGATGTTCCTCGTTCTCGATGTCGTCTAGGCTCAGATCCGCAATCGAAGCAAAACTCGTATAGCCCAGTTCGCTCAGCTGTTTTGCCAACTTCGGACCAATTCCCTTCATCCTAGTCAGGTCATCGGCGGGGCTAGCGCTCGCGGAGCGCGCGCCCCGGTCCAAGCCCTTCAACTCCTTGAGGAGGCGATCGTTGTCGGCGCGAGCTTCGTTCAACTGCTGGTTGAGTATCACCAGCATCTTGCCGGAGTCATCACCACCCTTCGAATCGTTAGCCGCCATCTCCTCACGCCACCGGTGCTGGTTGAGCTCATCGGTCCGCTCTCGCACCGTTGCTTCCAACTGTGTGATGGTGCGTTGCAGCTCCAGTGCGTTCTCGTTGCCTGGCAAAGCTTCCAGCTCTTTGACCCGGGTTTCAGATTGATTCAGTTCTTCAATGTAGTCGGCGAGCTGGCTGTGCAATGCCTCGAGTTCGGTGCTGTGATCCGGTTCTCGCGCACCCTTGGTCTGCTTCTTCGATTTCGATTCTTTCGCCTTGTTGAGAGACTGCTGCAGGGTGTTCATGCGCTTCTCGAATTCCGCCGCCTGCTCCTCGAAAAGACCGTTCCTCTTGGTAAGTTCTTCGCGTAGCCCACCAAGTTCGTTTTCCTTGCCGGCAAATTGCGCGCGCGATTGCTTCGCCTCGGCCTCATACTCCTCGCGGGTTTCGACCAACTCTACTTCGAGCTGCTGCATGAGTTCCTTCTGACGTTCCAACCTGCCGTCGAGCTGCGTAATGTGTTCGGCATGCTCACCGGCGTGGCGTTCCGCCTTGTGTCTGGCTTCGAGAACGACCTTGTGTTCGTTCTTCGCCCCTTCAAGCATGGCGTTCAAATGCTGCTTTTCTTCTTCCAACGTCACCGCGAACTCGGAACGTTCTTGCAGCTGTGTTTCCAACTGCCGCGCGCGGGTTTCGGCATCCGCCAGAGTTTCCGATAGTCGACGACGTTCGTCTTCTCGTTGGGTTATGGCTTCTTCGGCATGACACACGACTTCCTCGAGGCGCTTGAGTTCGTTTGTCTGTTGCTCTTGCTCGCCGTGCAGACGTTCGATCTCGGTGTCTTTTTCTTGTATGACTTGTCGAAGGGATTCGCTCGAACCGAGCCGCTCTTCGAATTCGCGTTCCTTCTCGGCAAGGCGTTCGATCCATTCGTTGTCTTTCGTTACAAGTTCCGCCTCCAGCTCACTAAGGCGCGCGCTGGCTTTTTCCATATCTTCAGCGTGCTCCTCAACGAGGCGTTGCTCGAGAGCCTGCATCTCCTTCTGTTGCATCTCTTGGTGCTCACAGGACAATGCATCCGCCTGTTGGGTCAACACCGACTCATGAGCCTCTTTGAGCGCCTGCATCTGCGCCAGCAAATCATCTTGGTCCCGGGTAAGCCGTTCGTTGTCTTGTTCGAGGCGTGTACACGCATCGGTCTTCTGTTTGATCTCGCTCTCGAGGTTGCCGATTTCGTTCTTGTCCGTGTCCACCTGTTGTTCGGCTTGCAAGGCGCGCGCTTCAAAATCGTTCGCACGTGCGTTCAGTGCTTGCATTTCGAGCGTAACGTCTTGTTCCGACCCGGAAAGCTCACCGATCCGAGCGTCCTTGGCTCTTAGCTGTTCGCGCAAATTGCTGAGGTTGTCACCAAGCGACTCGATCTGGCGGTTGGCAAGTTCTATCGTTTCGTTGAGATTGCCGTTGCGCGCGGTCAGCTCATCGAGCTCGATCTGCAGCTCTGCCAACGACCGCTCGCTGGCGGCAGTGGCGTCGGCCAACGCCTGTTCGCTGGCTTCGCGAATCTGCGCGAGCTCTTGTTTCTTGGCGGTTGCAAGCTCTGACTGCGTATCCAAGGACTGCGTGACCGAGTGCCACTTGTCCTTCCACGAAGCAACCTCGGCTTCGAGGTCTTTACCGGTGAGATCGCGAGCGTGCAACTCGCCCTGCAAATCACGGTGTTTAGCCGTGAGATCTTTGACCTTGGCTTCGAGCTCGGTTATCAGCTCGTCGCGAACTTTGACGCCCGCATCGGAAACCGTGTCTGCCTCGACGGCGTCGGAGCCTCCCGCCTTGAGCCTCTCTACCTCATTGGTACGTTCTTTCAGGGCAGCCGCCAACTTTGGCACCCGCTCCTGCCATTTTGCGAGTTCCTGTTTGACCGAGTCGAGCTCCGAGTCATGGGCACCCACAGGTCTACCTTCCTCGTCCATAGGCACGGTGTCGCTTGCCTGTTTCTGCATCCGTGTATCCATCCACTAAACAGAGATTGCGCCATCGCTAAACCTACTAGATAGCGCGCGCGCGTTGTGTGGCCTGTGTGGAAATTGAGAACCGCATCACGATGGTTCAACGCAATCCCGCGACTTGTGTCACGTTGCGTTCGTGAGTCCTGATCACCGCATGTTTCGCTTCAGCCGGACAATTCGCCTCGCAGAACACGTCCGGTTAGCATGCTTATTAACGACCATCGGGAGGATCCAGCATGGCTTTGAAACGTCCAACCTGGGCGGACGGACAGCTCATCGTGCTCGAGCATCGGTCAAAGGTTTTAGCAGACAACCCCTTGGGCGACCCATTTGAGCGCCAACTACCCGTATGGCTACCCCCGCAATACCATGCATCAACTCGCAAACGTTTTCCGGTGCTCTTCGACCTGGTCGGATATACCGGTTCTGGGAAATCCCATACCAATTGGCAGAACTTCGCCGAGAACCTGCCGGAGCGCTTGGCGCGGCTCAACGCCGAGGGCCGCATGGGCCCGTGCATCGTCGTGTTTCCCGATTGCTTCACGGCTCTTGGCGGCAACCAGTACATCAATTCCAGCGCCGTCGGCCGCTATGCCGACTACCTCACCAAAGAGCTGATTGCCTTCGTCGATGGGACCTTGCGCACGCTGGCCCACCGCGACCATCGAGGCTGCTTCGGTAAGTCGTCCGGCGGTTACGGCGCCATCGTCCACGCCATGCGCTACCCGGAAGCCTGGGGGGCTGTCGCCGATCATTCTGGAGACGCGTACTTCGACTTCGTTTACCGCTCAGATTGGCCAAACACCTTGAACGAGTTAGCCAAGTATCGTGCTCGTCCACGTAAAGCGGGGCGCTACAACGTCAAATTCGAAACCGAACGCCTCAAAGCGGGCCTCGATGACGGCCGCGTGCAACGCTTTCTCGCCAGTGTCTGGGAACGGGAAAAGCTGGCCTCGGGCGAAGTGATGGCGTTGATGAACCTCGCCATGGCAGCCAGTTACGACCCGTCCAAGAGGGCACCCAATGGCTTTCGCCTACCGTTCAATCTGGAGACCGGAGAACTCATCGAGCGGCGCTGGCAAGCGTGGTTGAAGCACGACCCGATACACATGGTAAAGGAGCACCGTAAAGCACTGGCTACTCTCAAAGGCATCTACATCGATTGCGGTTGGCGTGATCAATTTCATATCCACTACGGCTGTCGGCAACTGTCGCAAGCACTGCGCCGCCATCATATCGACCACGTGTACGAAGAATTCGACGATACCCATTCGAGCATTGACTACCGCATGGATCAGAGCTTGCCGTATCTGTATCGTAAGTTACGATGATCATCGATTCGTTTTACCTTTTGTTCGACCGGAGGGGAGCCATGAAGAGCTTTGCAAGCATCCTGTTATTGCTGTCGGCCAACGTTGCTAGCGCCGACATCTCGTCAGAGGTGCAACACCGTTATGCAGACAACGACGGCGTCAAGATCCATTACGCCATCGCTGGTTCAGGACCCCTGGTGGTGATGATTCACGGCTTTCCCGACTATTGGTATTCCTGGCGGCACCAGATGAATGCGCTCAAGGATCGATTCACCGTCGCCGCGGTCGACCAACGCGGCTACAACCTGAGCGACAAACCCAAGGGTGTGGACAGCTACGCGATGCCGAACCTAGTCAACGACGTCGCCGCGGTGATCGCTGCCGAGGGACAACAGCGCGCGATCATCGTCGGTCACGACTGGGGTGGGGCGGTTGCTTGGAACATTGCGATCAGCCGCCCCGAGCTGGTCGACTTGTTGGTCATCTTGAACCTGCCACACCCCAACGGCTTGTCGCGGGAGCTTCGCGACAACCCGCAACAGCAGGCCAACAGCCAGTATGCGCGCAACTTTCAAAAGGCCGACGCCCACAACGCTTTGACGGCCGAGGGCCTGGCCCGGTGGGTGGCCGACGACGACGCGCGCAATCACTACGTTGCCGCCTTTGAGCGGTCGGATTTCGAAGCCATGCTGAACTACTACAAGGCCAACTACCCGCCCGCCATTCCCGATGGCGAAGCGCCACCACCGACTCTACCTCCCAAGGTCACCATGCCGGTACTCATGTTTCATGGATTGAACGACCAGGCATTGCTACCCAGCGGTTTGAACGACACTTGGCAGTGGTTGGAAAAAGACCTGACGCTGGTCACCGTGCCCGGCGCCGGCCACTTCGTTCAGCAGGACGCGGCCGAGCTCGTGTCGAACACCCTGCGTGGATGGTTGTTGCAGCGTCGCGGTTGACTTTGAGGCATCGCGGCTATTCTCGAATATCGGCGTCTGCCAGACAGCGGTTCAGCATATCCTCTAACGGCGTGAGCGATAGACTCAACGCGCGCGCTGCCGAGTGCGCGTCAACTCGATCGTCGTGGTCCAACACGCCGAGCATCGCGCGAGTGATCGGAGGATTAGGCAACCACTCCAGAACTCGAGCGATCGCCATGCCTGCACCGATGGGTAAGGACAGCACCCGGGTTGTGCGCCCTAAACAAGCTGCTGCACGTTCGGTGAGTTCACGACGAGTGAGCGCCTCGGGGCCTGCGAGCTCCAGGGTACGATTTTCGAACCGCGCCGCGTCGATGAGTCTCCGTATCGCCTCGACCACGTCACCAGCATAGATCGGCTGCTCCAGACTCGCGGCTCGAAACACGATATTGAAACCGCTCGACGCACGGCGTTTCAACGCGTAGCTCGCATAATCGCCCTCGCCGAGCACCATCGGTACCCGAATGACGGTCGCGGGAACCGGGCAGGCCAACAACATCGCGTCGGCTCGCCCTTTCGAGCTCAAGCACGCATTGGAACTGTCCGGCGTCGACCCGACGATGCTGAGACTGACCAACCGCCGCACGCCTGCGGCGGCAGCTGCTTGCGCCAACGTCTGACTCGTTTGCTCGTGGGCAACCTCGTAACGACTGTTAGCCGACTGTTTGATGATGCCGACGAGATGCACCACGCTGGCGGCCCCCGCCAGAACGTCAGCCATTGCCCCTTGATCTAGGTAGTCGACGATCCTGACGTCGAGCCCGGGATGGTCGGTCTCGAGTAGGCTAGCGGCCGCTTCACGACGCACCACCGCGCGCACCGCGTCTACGCCTCCGTCGCGCAGGAGGGCGCGCACAAGCCTTTGGCCCAAGTTACCGTTGGCACCTGTGATGACCAGCGTCACTCGTCACTTCCAAACGATCCGAGGCGTTATCCTAACGCACCATCGCTGCTAACATGCGCCTCAAATGACCTGGGCTAATTTCCTCACGTTTCTGCGTCTCGTCGCGGCCCCGCTGTGCGCGTTCTCTGTTATAGGCGGACATTGGTACGGTGCTTGTGCGTTGTTCTTTTTCGCCGTCGCCACCGACATGTTAGACGGAGTGCTCGCGCGTCGCTTCGATCAGGCGTCGGCGTTCGGGGGGTTGTTCGATCACGCAACCGACGCCGTATTCGTGACCGTCACCCTGGCGAGCTTAGCGCTCATCGGGTGGGTGCCCTGGCTGCTGGTCGTGCTGATTCCAAGCGCGTTCGTGCAATACACTTTGGATTCCCAAGCCCTCGCCGGACAAACGTTGCGTACCACGCGAATCGGCAAGAGCAACGGCGTTCTTTATTTCGTGCTGGCGGGCACGATCATCGTACGTCAAACCATCGACGCAGAGTGGTTGCCCACGATCCTGATCACCGTATTCGCATGGTTTTTGGTTGCCAGTACCCTGGCCTCGATGTTCGATCGATTGATAACCTGGCGCAGAACGACAAGTTAACCCTAATTCGACATAAATGTGCGAGCGCAGACGTTCTAGAACATGCAAGATGCGTGCTCGCACAGGTTTTCGCGAGGGAGCGTACCCAACCGTACGTGACCTGAGCGAAAGACCGCGCGAGTTCGCTATGCGAACTCGCCAAGTGCGTAGGTTGCCTGTTATAGAACGAACCGAAGGCGGTGTGCGCCGTAGCTTTATGTCGAATTAGGGTTGACCTTCGCCAAACAACTCTTTGTTGGCTTTCGGCAGAAAGATGACCCCAACGATTGCATTCAATAGAACAAAAACCGTGTGCATGACCAAGCTGAACGCTCCGACTTCGGGGTAGTCCGGAAACAGCACCGTCCACAACAGTAACGCGCCGGCGTGGAAGGGCAACGGCAACGCCGCGGCCAGGAATATCACCGGTAGGAAGGCGAGCATCTGAGCCAAACTCACGTCGACGTTGAAGAGATCCAGCGCCACGGTGTAGACCACGATGGCACCGAGCAGGTTCGGCGCTTTCCACAGCACTATCTTCAGATAGTGAAGCGGCTGCGCCTGGCGAAAGGCGTGCAGTAGACTCTTGTTCTTGAGTTCGCTGTTGGGAAACAAACCGCCGGAGAAATACCAGATGTGCAAGGGCAGATAGATCAGCGCGCCGACAAACACCGAGGGCAAAATGACGTCCAGCGGAAGCAATGTCGACGCATCTTGCACCACGTCGTAACGCAGAAACACGCCTACCGCCGAGAACATGAGCAACTGGTATATCTCCATGAGGCCCAAGATGATCATCGTTGATATGGCTTGCCAGCCAGGCACGCTGTAGCGCCGATAGAGGTAAAGCGACATCGCGCCCTTGCCCACCTGCTCGTTCACCAACGACAAGATGTAGGCGCTCGCGCGGATCGGCAACACGTTGCTGAATTTGAGGTCCGGTGCGTTGAACCAACGTATGCAACGCCAGGTCACATTCGTGTCGACCACGATGAAAAACAGCGAATACGGGATCACCAGGGCCAACCAAGCGAGCCAGTTAGCCTCGCCGAAGAAACGTGCCAGGTATTCCACCACGGTCATGCTGTCTTGGGCAGCAGCGGCCTCCATGCGGGTGTAGACGAGGTAGAAGCAGCCAATCGCCAGCAACCAGGTGACGGCCCTGAAGAGAAGACTGGTTTTGCGCTTGCCCTCGGGGGCTTCGTTCAGCGTTTCGTCCGACATGCTTCCATGTTACCCATAATCGCTCGTGCTAGCAGTCTGTCGGACTGCTAGCACGCCAGCTCGTAGGCGAACTTCTTGAAATCGTGGCTGAACGGGTGCCAAAAGCCCGGCATCCGCTGGGTCATGCACATGCCGGTCAGATCGGCTTCGGGGGCCATCCACGCGTGGGTCCCGGCCATTCCGCCCCAGTGGTACTCGTCCTGCGCGCCCGGGGGATCGTCGGGCCCAAGTTCCTCTTTCAAGGCGAAACCGAGACCGAACACGGTCCCTGGCATGCTCCACATGGGGAAGTTGACCCCGACACCCGGCGCCAGTTGATTGGACCGCATGCGTTGCAGTGTTTCGGGCTGCAAGAAACGCACACCGGCCCATTCTCCGCCGGACACGAGCATCCGTATGAACGTGAGATAGTCGGCCACCGTCGAGACCAGCCCGCCACCGCCAGACAACAGCGTCCGCGGCTGGTTGTAGGTACCCTCTCGAGTGTCGTCGGCTTTGACCAAGCCACCCGCCATGGGCTTCAGCACATCTTCGGGCGCATACAGGGTCACGAAGCGTTCGACTTTGTCTTCGGCGACCCAAAAGTCGGTATCGACCATCCCGAGTGGATCGAAGATCCTCGATCTTAGGAACGCATCGAATCCCAGACCTGAGATGACTTCGATGAGGCGCGCGACCACGTCGGTGGCATAGCTATACCGCCAGAACGTTCCCGGGTGGTATGCGAGCGGCATCGTTGCCAGCGTATCGCACAAGCCCTCCAGCGTGATGTTCCAACGGTCCAAAGCGTTGAGGTCACCTGCGGCGTAGGCCTTGTCGACGAGCGAGTCCGGTTCGATGAAACCGTAGGAAAATCCGGCGCTGTGGCTGAGCACCTGGCGGATGATGATCTCGGAGCGCGCCGGTTCGACGTCATCGACCGATTGAGCATCCGCCTTCAACACCATCGGTTCCGCAAACCCCGGCAGGTAGTCGGACAAGCAATCGTCAAGCCCTATGCGTGCCTCTTCGAACAACATCATCAGAGCGACCGAGGTGATCAGCTTGGTACTCGAGTACATTCGATAGATGGCGTCTTCCCTGAGCGGCTCTTTGGATTCGAGATCCATATAGCCAAACGTCTTGAAGTCGAGAACGTCGGTGCCGCGCATAACAAGCGTGTTACAACAGGACAAGATATTCTGATCCACATACCACTGCATGCGCTCGTGCAGAGGCGAAAAATCTATCTCGGAAGATACGACGTTAACGATGTCTGCAACCCTTAGGGGTTCATCGACGCCAGCCAGTCCTGCTCTTGTTTGAATCGCGCTTTGACCAGGGTTGAGCCGAAGGCGCGCTCCAAATAGCCGGCAAGCTTCGGGTACGCGTCGGCGTCGACCTGATAGTCGGCATAACTAGATGCCATGAACGCCGAAGTGATGCCGATGTCGGCGACGGTGAGGTGCTCGTGGTTGAAAAAACCGTCTTCCTGAGCCGCGGATTCAAGATAGGCGAGCACCGGCGGCAAGGTGTCGTTGAGTATCGTACTGACCACATCGTCATCGGTTGGCTTTTGAAACAGATTCGGATTGAGAAACTTTTCCCGAAACAAACCGGCACAGCAGTCCATCAACTTGGTGTCCGCGTATTCTTCGAGAAAACAGGCGGTTGCCTGCTGCTGCGGATCTTCCGGGTACAGGGGCTTGTCGGGAAACCGGGCCTCGAGGTACCGCAGGATGATGCTGGAGTCGGGCACCGTAAACCCATCGTCCTCGAGCACCGGAATCTTGTTCAGCGGCGAAATCGCCGCGAAAGCTTCCGAATCATCCCCCGGGAACACCGGAATCTGCTCGTAGGCAATTTCCTTGTGCTCGAGCCCAAACAGCACCTTGCGTGCGAACGGTGATAGCGAAACGCCGTGAACGGTAATCATGGCATCGTCCTTTCAGTGAAACGACCAGTTTAAGGGGAAATTCGCTTAGCCGATACGTGCCGGGTATGATGGTCATCCTGGGATTCTCGACAATCCTGCACCTTCCTCTTAAGAGCCCTCGGAGTTCTCTTGGCCGAACCGCACATCGACCGCGTTGCAGAACCGGTCGTTGACCGATCTCTGTTCGCGTCCCTAAAGGTGCCGGACTACACCTACCTGTGGGTGGGCATGCTCGGTGCTGCGTTTGCGATGAACATGCAACTCGTGGCGCAAGGCTGGCTCGTCTACGAGATGACGGTCTCGGCCATGAACCTCGCGTGGGTAACCATCGCCTTCATGCTGCCGCAGGTGGTGTTCTCGCTGGTCGGCGGAGTGCTCGCTGACAGATTGCCGAAAAAGCCGGTCATCATGTGGGCACAGGCATTGAACGGCGTTGTCACGTTGTTCATGGCGGTCATCGTGATCAACGGCAACGTGACCTTTTGGGATTTCATCTGGGTCGGCTTCCTCAACGGTTCGGTACTCGCACTATCGATTCCGGCACGCACCGCCTTCATACCGGAAATCGTCGGCGAGGCGCTCATGTTCAACGCCATGGCGTTCAACACCGCGTCTTGGAACCTCTCGCGCATATTGGGTCCGGCCTTCGCCGGGTTTCTAATCGCGATGTTCGGGGCTGGGGACACAACCTCCGAGTTCGGCGTCGGGCTCGTGTATTTCGTGCTGTCCGGCCTTTACTTCGTATCTTCCGTCACGGTGCTACTGATCAAGCACGACGGCAAGCCGACCAAGCGCAAAACCGGCGGGCCGCTAGACGACATCAAGGAAGGCCTGGACTACGTCATACACTCACCGATCGTCGGCGGATTGATCCTACTGTCCATCGTGCCCTTTCTGTTCGGTCTTTCGATCAACACCTTGTTACCGGCGTTCAACACCGACGTGTTGACCGGTGGCCCAGACGACCTCGGTTTGCTGATGACCGGCATGGGTGCAGGCGCCATCATCGGCTCGCTAGCGCTCGCCAAGATGGGCGGTGTCCGGCACAAAGGTTTTTGGCTGTTCGCGAGCAGCACCGGTTGGGGCTTGGGGCTCGCGTGGTTCGCCAATACCAACGTGGCATTGTGGTCGATGTTTGCCGTGGCGTTCGTCGGTTTCATTTCTGCCGTCAACATGTCGATGAACCGCAGCCTCGTACAGCTGCAAGTCGCTCAGAACATGCGCGGACGCATCATGAGCATCGACATGATGTCGCACGGACTCATGCCACTGGGCATCCTGCCGGTCAGCTGGGTCGCCGAACATTACGGGGTGCAGGCAGGTCTGACGGTCAGCGGTGGTTTGTTGGCGCTGCTCACGTTATTGCTATGGGCAACGTTGCCGAAAGTGCGACGCATCGATAAGGGTTTCGAGACGTAACCCGGCCATCGAATGGGTTAGGCGCGATCCTTAACGAACAGTACGAGCAGACTCGGCAGCAGCGTCAAGTTCGCCAACAGCGCAAGTGCCATTGCCACCGCCGTCAAAAGCCCAAACAGGATCGTTGGCACGAAATTGGAAAAGCACAGCACCGAGAAGCCAATGATGATCGTCAATCCGGTGAAATAGAGCGCCCGGCCAATGCTGGCGTGGCTCCAAGCAATCGCGACGCGCACGTCGCCCCACTTCGCAAGCTCGATGCGGAATCTATGCAGATAGTGGATCGCATTGTCGACACCAATGCCGATGCTTATCGCGGCGATGGTGATCGTCATCATATCGAGCGGTATGCCCGCATAGCCCATGAACGCAATCACGGTGGCCGCGGCTAAGATGTTGGGGATGAGACCCAGCAACGCGTACAAAAACGACCGCAACAAGATGACAAACATAGCGAAGGCCGCAAGCAGAACGTAGGCCAACGTGTCGACTTGGGACGAGTACAACTGCTGCAGCATGCTGTTGAACAGAACCAGCATCCCCGAAACGACGACTTGATGCTCATCAAGATTCAGCTCGTTCCTGGTGAACGTCAATATCTCCGACACCAGGGCACCGCGGTCGAAGTGCGGGCCGCTTTCGATCACCCGAGCCGATAGTCGAACCTCGCCGGTAGCCGGCGACCCGTAAGGGCGTATCAACTCGTTCTTGAGATCCAAAGGCAACGCACCGAGGACCGCGGCGATCTGTACGTTGTTGAGCGGTTGCCCATCGTTCAACTGCGTGGCCAACTCATCAAGCGAGGCCAGCGATACCACCTTACCGACCTCATCGCGCGCCTCGAGATAGCGATGCACCGTCCGTATGCGATCCAATTTGTCACGCGTGTACCAGTAGCGTTCCGGAAAGGCGTCTGCTTCCACATCACCGAATAGGTCATCCTCCTCATCGAACAGATCATCTTCTTCGCCAAGATCCTCGAACGGCTCGAATTTCAACACGACGTCGAACGGCACCGTACCGCCGAGGTGCTTATCGATGTACGCCATGCCCTGGCTGATATCGGTATCGTCTTGAAAATAGTCGACAAACCGGTTGTCGAGTGACACGCGGCTTATGCCAAAGATCGCGGCCGCCGACCAAACCAGGGCGATGATCAGGATCGCATTCGATTGCCAGCGTGCCAGGTGGCTCAGCACTCGCGTCACGCCGAGTTCCTTGCCGAAATCTATGACGGGTTCCGCGCGACCCATCAGCAAGAGCGCGGACGGGAAAAAGGTGAATGTCACGACAAAGGCGATGCCGATACCCAGACACATCATCCAACCAAAATCTTCCACCGGCACGATGTCGCTGACGGTAAGTGATCCGAAAGCCGCGATCGTCGTCACTGCCGTGTACAGGCAAGGTGCAAACTTGCTCGTCATGGTGATTTCCACGAGGTCTTCCGAGTCCAACCCGTCGCTGACTTGCAGCAGCTCGCGGTAACGAACGATGAGATGAATCGTCAGCGAGATGGTAGTGATCGCCAACAGCGAGACGAAGTTGGACGATATGACGGTCGCCGGTTTGTCCAGAAAACCGAGCACGCCCATCGTCAGGATGATCGTCACCCCGGCGGCCGCTATCGGCAACAGTACCCACCGGACGCTGCCGAAGAACAGGTACAAGATGATCATGATCAGCACCACCACGGTGCCACCAAAGACGATCAGGTCGTTCTTGACGAACTGAATCATGTCAGCGGCGATCATGGGTACGCCACCGAGGTGCAGCAAACCAAACTCCGAATATTCCGCTCGTACCTGCCGTACCTCGCTGATGAGTTGCGCACGATCGCTCAAGAACCGCTGCCGGTCTTCACGGTAACGCGTATCGAGCGACTCGAGTTCATCGGCTTCGGCGGCGTTGAGTTGCACCTGATCCTTGAGGGTTGCACGTCGCGCCTTGAGATCGTTCAACTCAGAATCTTCGGCGATATCCAGCCGCATCGCCGTCGTGCGTCCATCGTTTGAGATGAGCAACTCTCGAAACAAGGGACTTTGACGCAACTCTTCGACAGCGAGCGCCATGTCGACATCGGGCGAAGTCAGCGTACGAAATCCGTTTGCCAGTTGATCGAGTGGTATGGGTGGGCTGCTCAACAACGGTGCATCCAACAGCGAAAACACCGACGTCACACCTTCAATCGCAAGCACACGGTCCCGGAGACGCTGCAAATGGCCCAAGTTGGCGGGCGACAACGAGTCGCCGTCGTGAGGCGCAAATGTCAGCAGCAGGAACGCATCGCCACCAAACGTCTCCGACACCCGCTCATAAGCGGCCAGATCCGGGTCGCCCTTGACGACGAGGGTTTCCGAAGAGGCATCAAAGCTGAAACGCGTGGCGAAAAAACCACCGAGCGCCAGCAAACCTGCCACCACAAAGAGTAGCCACTTCGGGTGGGCCAGCAGCCGCAAATAGCCCTGTTCCACCCAACGCAATCGATTGGTATTGCCCATGCAACTCGAGGTTTTGTTTGTAAAAGACTAATCGAATCCGCACATCAGCACACTAACCGCGAGCGTTAAACGCGGAATGCGTACGGCTCTAGACCTCAAGGGTCACATCGACCCGCAGGCGGTACAATGTCACCGTTGCCGAACGACCAGGTAGAGCGGGCATGCGACGACCACCGACGGATCTCGAAATTCTAAAAGAGATCCATCGCTCATACGCAAGCGAATATGCAAACTACGATCGAACAGAACCCAACGCGAAGCTCCAAGGTTTTCGTACCCATCGACATCGATGCCATCGCTAACCAGTTCGGGTCTGATCCGGATTCGATACTCGGATGACTGTTGTTCGATCTCGACCGACACTGCGGATACAAAATGGACGACGATAGCGTCGTGCATGATCACGGCCCTGGTCTTAGCCATACTCGGGTACTTGCGAGATGCCTACTAAAATCGGAAGTGGTGGTTGAGTAAGCCGCCGCCCCTGAAGGCGGCGCCTTTCCGCACGCTTGCGGCCTTGTGCCTCGTCTGGGTGGGCACCGGTTGCTCCAAGCTGCCAGAGTCCGCCGACCGCGCACCCGACACCGTCTATTTCAACGGCGACATCATCACCATGAACGACAGATTGCCGACCGTCGAGGCGGTGGCTGTGACCGACGGAAAGATTTCATGGGTAGGCGATGTCGAGGCAGTTGCGGCCGCTGGAGGAGGCCACACCCGATGGGTGGATCTTCAGGGCAACACCTTGATGCCCGGCTTTTTCGATTCGCACAGCCACCTCGCGTTGACCGCCGCCAAGCTGGCCGCGGTGAACACCGACCCGCCACCCGCTGGACCGGCAGACAGTATCGCAAGCATTCAGCGGTTGCTGCGGGAGCGTCTCTCGAACCAACCACCCGCTCCCGGGGACTGGCTGGTGGGTTGGGGCTACGACCACGCCATGCTCGCCGAGGGTCGGCATCCAACCCGAACGGACCTCGACGCAGTGAGCGCGGAGGTGCCCATCATGCTGATCCATTTTTCCAGCCACCAGATCGTCGTCAACAGTGCGGGGCTTGAGCGATCCGGCATCACAGCACAGACACAGGACCCGCAGGGAGGGCGAATCCTTCGCGCGCCGGACGGGTTGGAACCCAACGGCATCCTGCAGGAGAACGCCATGTATCCGGTGGCGTTGCCAATTCTCAACGCCTTGATGACCGGTGGCGCCGACACCGCAGCGGGCGATCCTCCCACCGAGAGCGCGCTGCAGCGGATGGACGACGCCTTGCAGGAGTACGCGTCCCGGGGTTTCACCACGGTGACCGAGATGGGGGCGACGCAACTCTCGATCAACGTGCTGCGGGAGATGTCGCGACAAAGGCGGCTCACTCTCGACGTCGTCGCGACGGGCATCAGCAAGGCGTTCACCGTCGAACAGATCGCGGCGCTGTATTCCGCGGGCTATCGCGATCGGCTGCGAGTGGGCGGCCTGAAAATCGTGCTCGACGGCGGCTCCCCCGGCCGCTCGGCATATCTGTCGGCACCCTATCACCGGCAACTCTCGAGCGAGCAAGGTTATCGTGGTTTCCCCCAGTTCGAGGACGCATCGGAATTGAACGATTTGGTCGCCTCGAGCTACCGCGCGCATGTCCCCGTATACATCCACGCACTGGGCGATGCCGCCGTCGAGCAAGCAACCGCGACAATCGAGCACGCTCACGCCGCAGCGCCCGGCGAGGATCGCCGCACCCAACTGATCCACGTGCAGCAAGCGCGCGAGGAGCAGTTGGACAAAATCGCCGAAATCGGCGCCACGATCACCTTCCAGGTCGCGCACAACTACTACTTTGGCGACTTCCATGAGAAGTTCATCTACGGGCCTCGGCGTACCGCGCGGCTCAACCCCGCAAGGTCAGCGCTGGACCGTGGCATCTCGGTTTCCATTCATCACGACTCTCCCGTTCATCCGGTTGACCAGATGATGCTGATCTGGGCCACAGTCAATCGCGTCACGCGAAGCGGCCGGGTGATAGGTCACGAACAACGCATCGACGTCATGGATGCCTTGAAGGCCAGCACGATCAACGCCGCGTTTCAGTTTTTCGAGGATGACGTGAAAGGCTCGATAGAGCCGGGAAAATCTGCGGACCTCGTGGTGCTTTCTTCGAACCCGCTGAAGGTCGACCCGCTCGCCATCAAAGACATTCAGATCATCGAAACAATCAAGGATGGCGCGTCCATCTATCGCAAGCAGTGACAATAGGGTTCAACGCGTGATCGAATCGATTAAGAGAAGCGGTTGGGATCCCATTCCTCGCGACGGTGTAGTGGGCGTGACCGGCAATGTGCTACTGATACGCGAAGGCTTGCTGATCGCACACCTCAAGTTTGAAGAGCACGCGACGATCGACGAACATTCCGCGCCCTATGAGATCGACGTCATCTGCTTGGCAGGCAGGGGCCATATGTCAATCGGTAACCAGCGTTTCGAGTTCAAGCAGGACGAGCGGGCGGTGTGGCCGCGGGGCATCGACCATCGACTGTGGACCGAAGATACGACGATGGAAACCTTGATGGTGGAGAGGTACGAAAGCTAACTCGCCCTACCTTCTCGCCAGGCAGCGATAAGTTGATCATAGGGCACGGTCTTGCCTGGCGGTTTCTCATCGGCGAGTTGCGCCTTCGGCGAGCCGGGTCTGGCGAGCCACTCCTCAGGGTCGATTTCCGGGTTGAGCTTTGGCCCGCACTCACCCTGAATGCCGATCCGCTGCAGACGACTCATCACCGCATCGGTTTGCTCAGCCAATGCGTCCATGGCGGCTTGCGGGGTCACCTCACCACTGACCGCATTGGCAACGTTTGGCCACCAAAGTTGAGCGAGCTTCGGGTAGTCGGGCACATTGGTACCGGTAGGGGTCCAAGCGACGCGCGCCGGACTGCGATAGAACTCGACTAAGCCCCCTAGCCGCGGCGCGGCTTCCGTCATGGCGGCCGAGCGCAAGTCCGAGTCGCGAATGGGTGTCAGCCCCACGAGCGTTTTCTTTAACGAGACCGTCTTTGCCACAACGAATTGAGCATACAGCCAGGCCGCCTTGCGACGCTCGAGCGGCGTGCTCTTGAGCAGCGTCCAAGAACCCGCGTCCTGATAGCCGAGCTTCATCCCCTCGCTCCAATAGGGCCCGTGGGGTGAAGGTGCCATGCGCCATTTGGGCGTCCCGTCGGCATTGACCACTTCGAGTCCTGGTTCGATCATATTGGCAGTGAAGGTCGTGTACCAAAAAATCTGCTGGGCAATGTGGCCTTGGGCCGGCACCGGGCCCGCTTCGGAGAAGGTCATGCCTTGCGCCTCCGGCGGCGCATAGCGTTTCAGCCATTCAATGTACTTACGCAACGCATACACGGCCGCAGGGCCATTGGCTGCACCACCGCGGCTGGTCGAGGCGCCGACCGGTCGGCAACCCTCGACCCGAATGCCCCACTCGTCGACCGGTATGCCGTTGGGAATGCCCGCATCGCCGGCCCCCGCCATCGACAACCACGCATCCGTGAAACGCCAGCCAAGGGAAGGGTCTTTCTTACCGTAGTCCATGTGGCCGTAGACCCTTTCGCCATCGAGGGTTTCGACACTCTCGCTGAAGAACTGCGCGATGTCCTCGTAGGCGGACCAATTCACCGGTACGCCTAACTCGTAGCCGTATTCTTCGCGAAACCGAGCGCGCAGGTCTTCACGCTGAAACCAGTCGTAACGAAACCAATAGAGGTTGGCGAATTGCTGATCCGGCAGTTGATACAGCTTGCCGTCCGGTCCCGTGGTGAAGCTCTTGCCGATGAAATCGTCGATGTCGAGCGTCGGCAAGGTCACCGCAGCGCCTTCACCCGCCATGAAATCCGACAGCGGCACGACGTATCCGTAGCGAGAATGGGTACCGATCAGATCAGAGTCGTTGACGTAGGCATCGTACACATTCCGCCCGGACTGCATCTGGGTTTGCAGCTTCTCGATAACGTCGCCTTCTTGAATCAAGTCGTGGGTGACGTGAATGCCCGTGATGTCTTCGAAAGCGCTAGCGAGCACAACGGACTCGTACTCGTGGGTGGTTAGGGTCTCGGATACGACGCTGATACGCATGCCGCGAAACGGTGCGGCCGCTTCGGTAAACCAGGCAAGTTCATCGAGCTGTTCGGCACGCGACAGCGTCGACGGTTGAAACTCCTCGTCTACCCAACGCGCCGCGTTCGCGCCGTAGTCGGTACCCGCATCCGACGCCTCTTGATCGTTAGAACAAGCCCCTACGAGCAAGACACCAAAAACCAGTACATAGAGGGACGCGAACCGAAACATGACCGTAGTATAGGAACTAACCCCTACTCATCACCAGCAAAGCGTAGACAAGGCTCAAGACGCTGGCGACCAAGACGTGGACATCGGTTACGGCTAGCCACAGGATGTGGATGAACGCGCTGCCGAGCAGGCTGATGAAAAAGCGGTCACCGCGGGTGGTGACCAGCGGCAACCAGCCCTTGCGCGGTACCGTTGGCCAGCGCAGCTCGACCAGGGTCATCGTGATGAGTGCGGCGAAAATGCTGCAGAAAAACGCTGCGGTAGGCCATGTCCACGCCATCCAACTCATTACACGCGTCCCATGGCGAAACCACGCACCAAGTGCCGCCGCACAAACCATACGACCGCCAGTCCGGGCACGATGGTCAGTACGCCGGCCGCTGCCAACACACCCCAATCGAGCCCGGATGCACTTACCGTGCGGGTCATCACGACGACGATCGGTTTGGCCTCGCTCGCCGTCAGGGTGCGAGCGATCAACAGCTCCACCCAACTGAACATGAAGCAGAAAAACACGGTGACGCCAATGCCGCCCCGAATCACCGGGATGAAGAGCCGAAAAAAGAAGTAGCCGAACGAATGACCGTCGACTTGTGCCATCTCGTCGAGCTCACGCGGCACAGACGACATGAAACCCTCGAGAATCCAGACTGCAAGCGGCACCGTGAACAAGCAGTGCGCCACCGCTACAGCGATGGACGTGTCGAAAAGACCGACGGCCGAGTACAGCTGAAAGAAAGGCAACAGGAATACCGCCGGTGGCGCCATGCGATTGGTTAGCAACCAGAAGAACAGTTGACGATCACCCAGAAACCGATAACGCGAAAACGCATACGCTGCCGGCAGCGCGACCGCCACCGACAAGATCGTGTTGATGGTCACGTACGTCAACGAATTGCCGAACGCTTGGTACCAAACTGGATTCGTGAAGATCTCGGCGAAGTTGGCGAGTGTCGGATTGCCGGGCACCACTTCGAACTTGCCGACGATGTCTTGGTTGGTCTTGAGCGCCATGCCCACCAGCCAATACAACGGTAATAGCAGGTACACACAGTAGACGTACAGACTCCAATGCGCCTTGCGCCTGTCGTCGACGGGATCAACCATCGGCTTCGGACCGCATCACGCTGGTATAGAACAACCAACAAAGCAGCACGATCAGTAGAAAGTAGAGCACCGAGAACGCGGCCGCCGGACCCAGATCGAACTGGCCCACCGCCATGCTGGTCAGGTACTGGCTCAAAAACGTGGTGCTGTTGCCCGGCCCGCCGCCGGTCAGCACGAACGGTTCGGTATAGATCATCAGACTGTCCATGACCCTCAGCAACACGGCTATCGTCAATACCGATTTGAGGCGCGGCAGTTCCACATATCGAAACACCTGCCAAGTGCTGGCGCCGTCGAGCATGGCGGCTTGATAGCAGGGGCTCGGAATCGATGCCAGGCCTGCGAACGCCAATAGCGCGACCAGCGACGTCCAATGCCAGATGTCCATGAGAATAAGCGTGATCCACGCATCCACGGAGCTACCCGTGTAGTTGAACGAGATGCCCAGAGCCGCGACGCTTACGCCCAACAAGCCGATATCGGGCCGTGCAAAAATTTGCCAGATGGTGCCGACGACGTTCCAAGGTATGAGCAACGGTATCGCCAACAGAATGAGAAAAGCGCTAGTGGCCCTGGAATCGCGAGGCAACGCTCGCGCGATCCAGATACCGAGCGGCACCTCGATGACCAGTACCGTCGCGCTGAAGGTGACTTGCCGCAGCAAGGCGTCGATAAAGCGCGGATCACGCAACGTCTCGCGGTACCAATCCAAGCCAACGAAAAGCCTCGTGTCGACGTCGAAGATGTCTTGCACGGAATAGTTGACGACCGTCATGAGCGGCACGACCGCACTGAAAGCAACGACCAATACGACGGGCACCACGGCCAGCCAGGCACGGTTGTTCGACACACCTTTAATCATGGTCAAACCGGTGTTGGTCGCGAAACACGATCAAACGATCGGCGTCGATGCGAAGTCTCGCGTCGTGGTCAAGCGAGCCGCCCAATACCTGGCGCGTATAGACCACCTGATCACCGAGATGTGCCGCCACCAAACCCACGGCAACCCCTTCCTCGGTTCCCGTGACGCGCGTGGATTGCACGGTAACCGGAATACCCACCTCGCCGATTTCGGCCCACTCCGGACGAAACCCCAGCACGCAGGGACCCGGCGCCGCGCTCACCGGACCTACCGATATGTCACCCACGTGTAACGCGCCCGCGCTGACGTGCGCATCGATGAGGTTCATCCCCGGAGAGCCGATGAAGTGAGCGACGATCTGGTGGGCCGGTCGTTCGTAAAACTCGAGCGGGGTACCCGTCTGGAGCACGCGGCCCTCGTGCAACATCGTGATCTTGTCGGCAAAGGTCAACGCCTCGGTTTGATCATGGGTGACGTATACCATCGTGAGGCCCAATTCCGTCTGCACGGTCTTCAGCGCTCGTCGCAACCGCCACTTGGTGGCGGGTTCGACGGCGGTGAGCGGTTCATCGAGCAGAACTACGGCGACATCCGGTCGTACCAAGGCTCGACCAATCGCGATGAGTTGTTTCTCGAACAGCGACAGACCCGCCGGCTGGCGATCGAGCAATGCTTCGAGGTCCAGCAAGCGAGCCACTTCCAAGACCCGGGTCCGCGCAGCCTGGCGACTCCAACCCCGGTTGCGCAACGGAAACTCGAGGTTGCCGGTAACGTCGAGCGACGGGTAGAGCACTGGAAATTGAAATACCTGAGCGACGTTGCGTTGTGCACCCGACAATCCGGTGACGTCGCGACCATCGAACTTTATGGATCCGCGCTCCGGGACCAACAGGCCCGCTAACAGGTTGAGCAACGTTGTCTTGCCGGTGCCGGATCCCCCGAGTATGGCGTGGGCTTCTCCATCGGCGAGTTGCAGATCGATACCATCGAGCGTCAACTCCTTTGCACCGGGATACCGGTGACTTAAGTCCCTGACCTCAATCCCCGCCACGCGCGCCTCCAAAACGCAAGACGTCGGCTTGGTGCGCAAACAGTTGCAACCCCGTCCCCAACGCGATGTCGACCATACCGGACAGTTTTACCACCCAATCTTGCTCGCTCCAGCGGCAATGCAGAAAGCTTTCCGAGCCATTGGTTTCGAGCCCGACCAACACGCTCTCGAATACCAAATCGGACGCCGAGCGTCGGTGCAGGGTGATATGCTCCGGGCGCAACCCCGTATCGGTATCGACTACGTTGACGCCCGGGTCACTCATTAAATCGGCGGTCGTTATCGTCGCGGGGTTGCGATAAACGTCCAGCGGCGCACCGCTCTGCAACAGGCGATGGTCATCGAGCAGCAGTACGTGATCCCCAAGTTTGAAAGCGTCTTTCGGGTCCGAAGTGGTGTATACGACCACTAACTCGCCGGTACTCAAGAGGTCGCGTAGCTGTAGCTCGAGCTCCTCGCGCAGCTTGTAGTCGAGGTTGACCAAGGGCTCATCCATCACCAGCACCTTGCCGCCCTGGGCCAACGCTCGCGCGATCGCGACACGCTGCTGCTGCCCCCCGGAAAGCTCATCCGGGAACCGCCGCAACAGCGCATCGATCTGCAGACGCTCGGCGAGTTCTCGCACGGTTCGCTCGATCACCTCACGCGACCGTTTAGCCGCGATCAACGGCGAGGCGATATTGCGATACACGTTCAGTGTCGGATAGTTGACGAACGCCTGGTAGACGAGCCCCACTTTACGCTCTCGGGCGCCTAGCGCACTGACGTCCTGCCCGTCAATCCAGATCGTACCGGGCGGGCTCACCTCGAGCCCCGCGATGCTCCTGGCTAGCCAAGTCTTACCGGAATTGTTGCGGCCGAGCACCACGGTGATCGAACCTTGGGCAAAACGGTGCGACACGCCCTCTTCGTTACCGGCGAACGCCAGTTCGCGTACTTCCAACATACCGCGCTATTTAACAAGCAACCCCTCCAGAAAGCATGCATTCAAAGGACCGCCGAAAACCAACAGGCTTGACGGTTTTCTCCCGGCCTGCCAGGCTGCTTCTCTTCGCCAAAGGGAACACTACGATGACTGCACCATTTCCGAACGACCCGTTCCTGCAAGGATACTTCGCGCCGATGGGCATGGAGTGCGACGCCCCCGATCTCGTCGTCGAGGGTGAAATACCCAGCGACTTGGCGGGCACCTATTACCGCAACGGTCCGGATCCGCTGCATCCCCCGCGCGAAGGCGACGCATACCATTGGTTTGACGGCGACGGCATGATTCAAGCTTTTCACATCGAGGACGGCCACGTCTCTTGGCGCAACCGCTGGGTCCGCTCCGAGAAGTACAAGGTGGAACGTGAAGCGGGCCAGTCGCTGTTTGGCGTGTTCAACAACCCGATGACCGGAGATGCGTCTGTCGCCGATGTCGAATACAACACTGCCAACACCCACATCGTGCACCACCACGGCAAGCTGCTGGCGCTCATGGAAGGTGCGCTGCCAACGGAGATCGAACACCGCACTCTGGAGACGAAGGGCACGGTCAGTTTCGGCGGGCAGATCGACGGTCCGGTCACCGCCCATCCCAAGTTCGATCCGGTGACCGGCGACATGGTGTTCTTCGGCTACTCGGCAAAGGGTCCCGGTTCGTCGGCGTTGCGTTACAGCGTCTGCGACAAAGCCGGCAACCTCACCAAGAACCTGTTCTTGGAAGCGCCGTTTCCGTCCATGGTGCACGACTTCTTCGTGACACAGACGCACGTGATCTTCCCCATATTCCCGTTGACGACTAGCATAGAAAGAGCGATGGCCGGGGGACCGATGCTGGCGTGGGAGCCGGACAAGGGTACGCATTTCGGCGTGTTGCCCCGGGACGGAGAAGCCGAGGACGTACGCTGGTTCAACATGGAAGCGCGCTTCATGTTCCATATGATGAACGCCTGGACAGACGGGACCAAGCTGCACGCCGACGTGACCGGGTCGAACGCGACTCAGTTCGCGCCGCAACTCGACGGCAAACTGGCTTCAGATGACGACGGCATCAACCCAACCTTGCGCCGTTGGACCATGGACTTGGCCGACAACACCAACAGCATTAGCGAAGAGTTGTTGGACGACATGACGTGCGAGTTCCCCCGCACCAACGACGACTTCATGACGGTCGGCTATCGACACGGTTGGGCCGTGGGAACCAAGGATTCCGGGTTCACCGCGTTCAACGAACTGATTCACTACGACACCGAAACCGGGGAGCGTAAAACCTATTCCCTCGGGGCCGACAAAATGGGCGGTGAAGCGGTGTTTGCGCCCCGTGTCGGGGCGTCCGACGAAGCCGACGGATACCTCGTCATGCTGTCTTACGACGCACCGGCAAATCTATCCGAACTGCTCGTTTTCGAGGCGCTGAATATCGAACAAGGCCCATTGGCAACCGCGAAATTGCCAGTGCGGATACCCGCCGGGTTTCACGGGACTTTTGTTCCGAGCCATTAAGCGGCGATTCAGGGTTGAGGATATAATCTCGGGTCCGATGATCATCGGACCCGAAGGTTCGGAATATGGCTAGAACACTTTGCTGGGCGCTCGCCTGTTGTGGGTTGGCCTGGGCGTCGCCGGCTATAGGCAAAACGCCGAAGCTCGTCGGTAATTGGACCGTCAACATCGAACTCTCCCAAGCGGTACAGCCTAAAAACGCCAATGCCCGCTGGTACGAGGGCTTGGGCGGCAATTTCAGCACGAGCGTGTCGGTTGGCGGCATACCCGTGCCGGTCGGCGGCAACGATCCGCAGCCGGAGGGTGGCGGCGGCATTCCCAACCCGGACATGCTGCGTTGCCAGTCGTTCACCATCGAGATAACGGGTGACGACATGCTGTTGACCTACGCCGAGGTGGGCACTGAGCGTTTACGTCAGGGATACTATCGTGGTCGGCGCAACAAGTGGACCAGCACGCACCTGTCGACCGACTATGAATCTACGTCGCGCAAAGTTACCCGCACGCTGGAGATTCAAAAGGACGGGCGTTTGCTGATGAGCGTCAAGATCAACCCGAAAAAAGGCAAGACGCGCCGGTTCAAGCGCGTATTCGATCGAACCTAGTTTTAGGGTTCCATTGAGCGTAAAAACCGCGTTGTCGGAAACGCACCACGCTGCTGCTCGAAAAGCGTAGCAACGTCGATCAGCAGTCGTTCGGTGTACGGCCTACCGATGAACGCGATGGCGACCGGCAGACCTTTGATCAATGCCGATGGCACCACCACGCTGGGGTAACCGCTGACGGCGGCGATCGACGAACTACCCAGACTGAAAGTGTCGCCGAGCACCCAGTCGGTCTTCCACGCCGGCGCGTTCACCGGTGCAATCAGGATGTCCAGGTCATGCGCGTCCATCACGCCAGCGACGAGACCCCGCATCTTCGTAACACTTCCCGCGACCGCCTCGCGGTAGGCGTCGGTAGCGAGCCCGCCGGTCGCTTCAGCGGCGATGAAGATCTCCTGGCCAAAAACCGGCATCACCGACTCGGCGTGCGCGTCGTTGAAGGCGATGAGTTCGGCGAGCGTGGTAAATCCCGCGCGGTGTTCGTGAAGATAGCGGTTCAGGCCATCCTTGAACTCGTAGAGCAGCACCTGGTAGCCCGCGGCACTCATGTCTCGGTCCAACCCCACCTCAATGGGGTCGACCAGTTCGCCGCCCAATGCGGTCAAGCGCGCCGCCGCCGCTTCGAACGCGGCGTCCGTCGGTGCGTGACTGCCGGCGCCGAAGTAGTCGCGCACCATGCCGAAGCGCACGCCCTCGAGGTTCGCTTGATCCAATCCCTTGGGCAAGGTGGGTGGCGCGAGCAGCGTGGCGTCATCGTCTTCATCGGGTCCCGACATCACGTCCAGCAGCAACGCCGCACCCTGTACCGTAGTGGCCATGGGTCCCGCCGTGTCTTGGCTTGCCGCTATCGGAACGATGCCGTGCCGGCTGACGAGTCCGACCGTAGGCTTGATGCCGACCACGCCATTGATGCCGGCCGGGCACACGACCGAACCATTGGTTTCGGTGCCAACCGCTAGCGGAGCCAGCCCCGCCGCCACCGCCACCGCCGAACCGCTCGACGACCCGCAGGGGTTCCGATCCAGCACATACGCATTCTTGGTCTGACCACCGACGCTGCTCCAACCGCTCACCGATTCGGTGGAACGGAAGTTGGCCCACTCGCTCAAATTGGCCTTACCCAGGATGATGGCGCCTGCGGCTCTGAGCTTTGCTACGAGGTGGGCATCTTCGGCGGCCCGGTGGTCGGCCAACGCCAACGAACCGGCACTGGTCACCATGCTGTCCCCGGTATCGATGTTGGCCTTCAGGATGACCGGCAATCCGTGCAAGGGCCCGACTGGGCCGGACTCGGCGAAAGCGGCATCCAGCGCGCCGGCGATCTCGAGCGCGGCCGGATTGGTTTCGATGATCGCGTTGGTTGCCGGCCCGTTCACGTCCACGGTTTCGATTCGCTCGAGGTAGGCGGTGACGATCTCGGTCGCCGACAACGAGCCCTCGGCGATGGCCGCCTGCAGCTCGGCGACGTTGAGCTCCGTGGTCGCCGCGTGGGTCGTCCACGCGCACGTCACCAAGCACCACAGCGCTAATGGTTTCGAGAATCTAGGCTTCACGTTTGCGCATCAATCCTTCCTGCATGGTCGTAGCAACGAGTTGGCCATCCGCGGTGAATATCGAACCGCGATTGTAGCCTCGCGCACCGGCCGCCGCCGGGCTATCGAGCGCGTACAACAACCACTGATCGGCACGCGCCGGGTGATGGAACCACATGGCGTGATCGAGGCTCGCCATCTGCATCTGCGCACGTACGAAGTTGCCGCGATGCGGCAGTCGTGCGGTGGAGAGCAGTGAATTGTCCGACTCGAACACGATCAGCGCGGCATGCAGGTTCGCGTCGTCGCCGAGTTTGCCGTTGGCCTTGAACCAAAGGAGCTGTTCCGGGGGTTGCGGGGTATCGGAACTCAGTCTTTTGTGATCGTGGCGCCAACCGAGAAACGCGGAATTCTTGAGTTCGTCCGGCACCATGTCGTCCGTCGGTACCGAGGCGTTCTGCGGAAAAACGGCCGCATGCTCAAAGCCCCGCTCGCGGCGCTGGAACGACACGTCCATGTTGAAGATGGCCTTGCCGTGCTGGATGACGACCACTCGGCGAGTAGTAAAGGATTGACCGTCGCGAATCCGTTCGACGTCGATCAGCGCCGGTATCGAGGGATCTCCTGGGCGCAGGAAGTAGCCGTGCAGCGAGTGGGGCGGACGGTCAGCGTCGACGACGGTCCGCGCTGCCGCGATCAGGCTCTGGGCTATGATCTGTCCGCCATACAGCCGACGTTGGCGATCAGGCGGATGGTAGGCGCGAAACATGTTGAGCTCGATCTGCTCGAGATCGAGCAGTTCGACCAAATCTGCCAGCGCCTCCCCCACGACTTACCCCCGGACGACTACGGACCTGACCTCGTTGCGGCAATTCTGCGACTCGACCGATGCCGGTGTGACGAAGAAGATGAAGAGCCTGGCCCCTTCGATCGCGCCGGCCAACGCCTCGGTCCACCCGATACTCGCCTCGGTGCCCTCGTCGAACCAAACGTTGAAGCCTGTTTCCTGCCTCCAACGCAATTGGGGGTGCACGCGCGCCGTTTCTTTGTGCGAATAGCTCACGAAGACGTAGGGTTCATCGCCTTTGTAGGAAGCGTGCGGCCGATCCATAGAGATTTATTGTTCTGCGGTCTCTCAAGGCTGCACGGATCGGCAGATCTAATCAAGCCGGCCAGCATGTCCAACGCTACCGATCCGGCGCCGCTCCGCCGCTATGAAGCGGTGCAGATCCTCGCGCATGCGGTGGCGGTGGTACACCTCGACGCGCGAGACGCGGCTGTCGACCACCTGGCGCCAGCGTTCGCGCAACATCACAAGCCCAAATCCGCCGATCGTCAATAGGCTCATCGCAATTTCCATGGTTGCTTCCGTCCAAGGCTTTCAACCTTAGGTGGCGGGGCGGCGGCTATGGGTTCAATCCATTTCGCCGCCTCGATTGCTGTAGCTCGCCCGTAGACCACTTGGTTAGAATCGTCCGATGCACCTCCCCGCAGACAGTCTGAGTTTCCAATTCGTGCGCTCGAGCGGCCCCGGCGGACAACACGTCAACAAGGTCGCCTCCGCCGTGCAGCTGCGTCTGGATCTCGCCAAGTCCGGGCTGCCGCAACCCGTACGCGACCGCCTGGTGCGCCTCGCGGGTAAACGCGCCACGACTAACGATGAAATCATCATCGTCGCCGAGCGTTTCCGCTCGCAACATCGCAATCGGGCCGATGCCCTCGAACGACTGCAGGCCTTGGTGGATAGTGCCTAGCACCGGCCCAAGCGGCGCATCAAGACCAAGCCTTCGAAGTCGGCAAGAATGCGCAGGCTCGATACCAAGAAGCTGCACGGTCATAAAAAGCGTTTGCGTAAATCCCCGCCGGCTGAATAACATCTAGAGCGACCCCAAAGGGCACCATGATGCTCACGACCGACCAGCACGAGACCTATCGGCGCGACGGCTACCTCATCTTGAGAAGCT
>JAPUIA010000201.1 GCA_027297435.1 Gammaproteobacteria bacterium
ACGTCGCGATGACCGCGTTGAATCTCAATGGCGACGAGAGCGCCTATTCCAACGAAATCCTGAAAACGACCGACTAACCCTCGGCACAATATCGCTGGACGAAGCAGCACGATCAATCTTTCAGATCGGTCGCCCAACGCATACCAATGGGCACCGGTTGCCTGGCAATGTAACGGGCTGAGCGTATGTCGTAATATGCTCATATATCCAATTTATACGACCTAATGACAAAGTAGTCGTTGAAAATTCGGAAAATGTGTGAAGAATTGCATATTACGTCAATCAATCGACAAGACGCTTGGATCTACCACCGGAAATCTTCCGCAATCGCAACGACGGCGTCTCGTTCTGGGATACCGCGGCGGTTCACGCTGCACTTCAGGGCACCGGTGCAGATCAGGCCCTGCGTTCCACCGAGCGCCTGCTCGATAAGGCTGGATTTCTACCGAAACCCATCAAGCTGGCCGAAATCCGTGACGAGCTAGGCCGCGAACCGGTACATCTGGTGTGCCGGAACTTAGAAGCGCAGGCCAAACGCAAGCGCGTGGCGTCACTCGTTGTGCAACATCATCGATATGAGGCCGGTGCGGTGTTGTTCGCCAACGATGGCCGCAAGGGGCGGCGCTGGGTCTTCGTGGACGCCGAACTCGACGCCGATGCGTTGTTGTCGGCGTTGGATGCACTCGCTGGAGGCAAGGCGTGCCTGTTCTGGCCGCATGGGGAGATCACCGACCTCTGTCGGCGCGTCGTCGCAAAAACCAAGCAGCATGACGTTCGATTGCCGTCTGGCGTGCGTGTGCGTCTCGCTACGCTGGCATTCCAGCCGGTCCAGGTATCCAGTCAGTACGACCAGGCGCCGTCAAAACGGGTGAGGGACCAAGGCCTTGACCATCTCGATCGCTTGGAAGCGGAAAGCATGCACATCATGCGTGAAGTGATGGCGCAAGCCGAGAATCCAGTGATGCTTTATTCGGTCGGCAAGGACAGTTCGGTCATGCTGCATCTCGCGAAGAAGGCCTTCTATCCGAGTGTGCCGCCATTTCCGCTCATGCACGTCGATACGCGTTGGAAATTTCAAGCGATGTATCGGTTTCGAGACGAGATGGCCCAGGCGAGCGGCATGGAGCTCATCGTGCACGTCAATCCGGAAGGTGTTGCCAAGGACATCAACCCGTTCGACCACGGCAGCGTGTTGCATACCGACATAATGAAGACGCAAGGGCTGAAGCAGGCGCTGGATCTACATGGCTTTGATGTGGCGTTCGGAGGTGCCCGGCGCGACGAGGAGAAGAGCCGGGCCAAGGAAAGGGTGTTCTCGTTTCGCACCAAAACGCATCGTTGGGAACCCAAAAACCAGCGCCCGGAACTGTGGAGCCTGTACAACGGCTACAAGAATCCCGGTGAGAGTATCCGCGTGTTTCCGCTGTCCAACTGGACCGAGTTGGATATCTGGGAGTACATCTATAGAGAGCAGATTTCCATCGTGCCGCTGTACTTCGCGGCCGAGCGGCCCGTCGTGGAGCGGGATGGCATGTTGCTGCTGGTTGACGACGACCGCATGCGGCTGTTTGACGGCGAGGATATTCAGATCAAACGGGTTCGCTTCCGTACCCTGGGCTGTTATCCGTTGACCGGCGCCATCGAGTCCGACGCGGACGAATTGTCTGCGATCGTTTTGGAGCTTCTGCATAGCCGCACGAGCGAACGCCAGGGTCGTGCGATCGACTCGGATGCTTCCAGCTCGATGGAAAAGAAAAAGCAGGAGGGCTATTTCTAATGAGCGAGGTGCTTGAACAACCCTCGGATGTCCGCGCTCGGGTCGATGCCTACCTTGACAGCCAGTCGCAGTTGGACCTGTTGCGGTTCATCACTTGCGGGAGCGTGGATGACGGCAAGAGCACTTTGATTGGGCGCATGCTGTACGAGGCGCAATTGATCTTCGAAGACCAGGTCACGTCGCTCAAGGCAGATTCAAAGCGGCATGGCACTACCGGTGGAGAGATCGACTTCGCGTTGCTGGTCGACGGGCTTGCGGCCGAGCGCGAGCAAGGCATCACCATCGATGTCGCGTACCGGTTCTTCAACACCGATCATCGAAAATTTATCGTCGCCGACACGCCGGGGCACGCGCAATACACCCGCAACATGGTCACGGGCGCCTCGACGGCAGATGTCGCCGTCATCCTGGTGGATGCATCCCTTGGCGTGCTGACGCAAACCAAGCGCCATTCGTTCATCACGTCGCTTTTGGGCATCAAGCACGTCGTGTTAGCGGTCAACAAGATGGATTTGGTGGAATACGATCGCATTGTGTTCGATGCGATCGTTGCCACGTACGCCGCATTCGCCGAAGAACTCGACTTCGATACGATCACCCCGATTCCGTTGTCGGCATTGATGGGTGACAACGTCATCGAGCGTACGCGCAACACCTCCTGGTACAGCGGGCCGACGCTGCTCGGGTTTCTCGAGACAGTCGAGGTACGGCAAGCGCAGCTCGATCATGCGTTTCGCTTTCCCGTGCAATGGGTCAACCGCCCGAACTCCGAATTTCGCGGCTACTCGGGTACCGTGGTCGCCGGCAGCGTAGCGCCGGGAGACGAGGTCAGAATTCTGCCGTCCGGTGAGGTCGCCCAGGTGGCTGACATCGTGCTGTTCGAGGATAAGCTCGATCGTGCGATTGTCGATCAGGCGGTGACCATCACCCTGGATCGGGATATCGATGTCTCGCGAGGCGACGTAATGGTGGCTGCCGACACCCCATGCGAGGTATCGGATCAATTTGACGCGACGCTGGTTTGGATGGATCAAGAACCAGGGTTCGTGGGACGTTCGTATTGGTTGATGCTGGGTACGACGCGCATCAACGCGACGCTGACCGATATCAAGTATAAGTACAACGTCGACACGCTAGACCACCTGTCCGCGCGATCGTTCGACCTCAACGAGATCGGCCGCGCGACGTTGAGTTTTGACAAAGCGGTGCCTTTTGAACCCTACAAGAATTGTATGAGTATGGGTTCGTTCGTGCTTGTGGATCGCTACAGCCATGCGACCGTCGCGGCAGGGATGATCAACTTTGCCCTGCGTCGCGCGCAAAATGTCCACCGGCAAGCGTTGACGGTCGACAAGCATGCACGGGCGAAACTCAATGGACACCAGGGCAAGGTGCTGTGGTTTACGGGGCTCAGCGGCTCGGGCAAGTCGACCATAACCAACGCCACCGAGCAGGTATTGCACGCGAAAGGCATTCGCACCTACGTCTTGGATGGTGACAACGTTCGACACGGATTGAATAAAGACCTGGGGTTCACCGATGCGGATCGGGTCGAGAACGTTCGTCGCATTGCCGAGGTCGCGAGGCTCATGGTAGACGCGGGACTCGTCGTGCTGACGGCGTTCATCTCGCCGTTTCGATCCGAACGAGATATGGCGCGGGCATTGTTTGATGAGGATGAATTTGTCGAGATCTACTTGGACGTGCCGCTAGAGGTCGCGGAAGAGCGTGATCCCAAAGGGCTGTACAAAAAGGCACGCAAGGGCCAACTGCCGCACTTCACGGGTATCGACAGCACCTACGAAGCACCGGAAACGGCTGAGTTGATGTTACCTACGGGAGATCTTTCAGTGGAAGAATGCGTAAAGCGCGTACTCGAGTTCGTGTAGGGGTTTGGTGTGACGACAATTATCGATGAGTTGAAGGAATCGCATTTGAGGAGCGTGCTGAAAGCGCTTTCGTGGCGAGTGATCGCGACGTTTACCACGGCGGTTATCGCATTTCTGATCACCGGCGAGATCGACACGGCGATATTGATCGGCGCTATCGAGTTCGTAGCAAAAATGTTCCTCTACTACATGCACGAACGCGCATGGCAATTGGTTCCCCGTGGGACCATTCGCAATCTGAAGAACGCGCTGTAACCGGTTGGCTAATGGCCCGCGGGGTTGAGCACGAATCGTAGTTTGGCATGGCGCTCCACCGCGGCGTTCGAGTACAGGAAGGGGAAGCTTGCTTCCCTCGCCCATCCGTCCAACAAATCGCCGTAGAAAGGTGAACGGGGGTCGCCGGATTGCCCCGGGGCGTTGGTCATCCGTGCAGCATCCCAATTGCCGACGTCCAGCACCATTCGAAAGGAAGCACCGGCGCGAACAGATAGGTCGGACGCTCTAAATCCGGTGTTGTTTGTCGTGTTGGCGGAACCGCCGCGAGGCAACGCGGGGTAGCGCATTGCCGCCAACAAGCTACCGTCGGCGCGCGCCAGGAGCGGATGGCGGAATTCGATGCGGTGTAACTTGCCCCAAGCCCACAGTTCTGGATCGCTGCCGAGCAATGCTTGAGCCTCGCTGTAGGCGCCAATCAGGGTGGCTTCCACGATTGCTCGAGACATGGGTTTGGCTAACGCTTCCAGCACGACGAGGCTGTCGAGGTTGCGGATGAGGCCGTCGGCGTCCGGCGCAAGCAAATCGATGAGCCCCGGCACAAGGTGCCGGTGATACCAGAGGACGAATAGCGCGGCCGGGGCGGAGCCCGGGTCTAGGTTCGCATCCCAGCCTCGCAGCAACGTGTACGCCGGCGATGCTGGCCCTGCCTGCGGTTCCGGCAAGGCTTCGAGGACGCGTCGAGCGAGCACGGAATGATAATCGCGTTGCAGTGCGAGCGAATCGGCCAGCGTGTGGTTAGGTTGCCCGGCGAGCACCTCCCACAAGCGAAGGTAGCGCCAGGGTACGGACCATTCGAAACCAATACGTCGCTTGCCGATCGGATAGTCCGGGGGCAGGTTCATCGAGTTTGCGGTACCCGTATAGCCGCGCGCCGGGTTGAACTCGACGGGTAACGTATCCATGTCGAAGTAGCCGTCCCACTCGTAGCGACCGTCCCCCGGCACCGGTAACAGGCCATCCCAGTTGTGGCGTTTTGGAAACAGCCCCGCAGGCTTGTAACCGATATTGCCGTCAATGTCCGCGTAGACTTGGTTTTCCGACGGTGCGCCCCAGCGATTCAGCGCGCTCAAGAATTCGCGCCAATTTTGCGCGCGCATGTACTCGACGCTGCCGAAGTAGGGAGACATACCCGGTCCCAGCCAGGCAGCCCGTACCGCAAATGCCTGGGTTGCCGTCTCGAAGACGACGGGCCCGTGGCGCGTGAATTTGAGATCGATGGTTTGAACCTCGCCATCCCGTACCGCAACGGTTTCACGAACCGTATGGAAGCGCACTACGTGGCCGCGATAGTGGTAGCCACCGTTCGACTTGGCGTACACGTAGAGGTCTTCCTGGTCGATTGGGAAGATCGTCAGTCCGAACGCGATCTTGTCGTTGTGGCCGATGGAAATGCCTGGCAGTGCAGGCTCACCGGCACCGATCACGTTGAGGTCCGGGGCGGTGAGATGGACCATGTAGCGCAGCGAAGGTACCGCATGGCTGCGGTGTGGGTCGTCCGCCAGAATTGGCCTGCCGGTCGCCGTACGCTTCGGGGCGACGACCCAATTGTTACTGCCGATGTCGTTGCGTGCCTCATTGTATTGCTGTTCTGCGACTGCCTGTTCGATGCCGTCAAACGCGACGGGTGCTTTTGCCAGTAGATAAAGACGCAACACGTCGGACGGGATGGCACAGACGTCCAACCCTTCCGGTATCGTTGCTCGCCACGCCGGTTCGAGCACCTTGACCAGGGTGGTTGCTTCTAAGCCTAGGCGACAGGCTATTCGGGCGCGCTCGACTTCGGTAGAGACGTTGCGCCACAGACCGTTGCTGCGGATCCGTACCACGTCTGAGGGTGCCCATTTGCCGGGACGATAGTCGAGCAGGCCGAATTCCGGGGGCAAGCGCGCTGGGTTTGCGTTTGCGAGTTCAACGTAGGCGTTGATGCCGCTGGTGAACGCTTCCGCGATGCGCTTGGCATCGGATCCATAGGCGAGCCACTCGCGATACATGTCGCCCCGGTACAGGAACAGGCGTGCGGCCTTGTCCTGTTCGACATAGCCTTCGCCCAACACGGACGACAGTTGCCCCAAACCTCGCAGACGCCACAGGTCGATCTGCCACAGGCGGTCCCGGGCGGCGTTGAAGCCTTGTACGAAGAAGGCGTCGTAGTGTGTGCCCGCGGTGATGTGCGCGACCCCCCACGTGTCGACGACGATGGTGGCAGGTTGCTCTAAACCGGCGACCTTAAAGGTTGTCGTGGGGATGTCGGACCAGGCCGCGACAGCCCCTAGATTCAGGCAAGCGCTGAGGGCCAAACTCTTCAATGTCTCGAACTTGCAGAACATTCGCCAAGCTTACTGGTGAAAGCTTCGCGCTGACCAGCTTAAGGGCACCTCTAAGCCAAGCGAGTTCAAAGTATGGATTGCTCTAGTCGGCGTGAATTTTCGTTTACTATGGCATAGCCAATGTCCTCGGACTCTCCACCGTCTTCGGCATCGTCAAACAGAGTGGCGGCGGGATCGACGTGCAGAGTGAACCGGATAACGGATCGATCTTCCGCATCTACCTCCCCCAGGTTGAAGCGTCCGAGGTGGACGCCGAAGCGCGAACGCCTCCCGACTCCGCCGCCGAAGGTTGCGAGACGATCCTGGTTGTCGAAGACGAGGAAATGATTCGGACGCTGCTCAAGCGCACTCTGGAGGGATTGGGCTATAGGGTCCTCCTCGCCGGTCACGGCGGAGAAGCCTTGCTGACTGCCGAGCGGCACGAGGGACCGATCGATTTGTTGATCACCGATGTCGTGATGCCGCAGATGAGTGGGCATGAACTCGCCGAACGGCTCGCGCCGCTGCGTCCCGACATGTCGGTCCTCTACATGTCGGGGTACAACGAAGAAATGGTGGTCGGTCAAGGTCATCTGGACCTGGAAAGCCAATTTCTCCAGAAGCCGTTCCATTTCAAAGATGTTGCCAAGAAAGTTCGCGAAATCCTGGATAAGGAGATGAGCGTGCCGGCGAAGGATGACCGGCCCGCAATCGTAACTGAACGGATTTGAAGGGGATTCGCCGGGATGCCAAGACCGTTGGCGGCGTATCGGATCTGGGCGTTACTGTTTGTTTTTACGTTTGCCGTCGATGAACCGAATCAGACTTAGCGTCTCCTTCGGATCCATGCGTCCGATTGGAAGGTTGCTGTACATGGAGCCGAGTACTCGGCCATCGCCCGTCAACCAGAACTCGCTAGGCTGAATATGGTTGCGACGTTCCTCCCACCAGGCGCCGATAGTGTCTGCGTCGTCGCGGGTCATACCGTAGGCGACCGGAAAACTTAGATCGGCAGCAACTTCGGCGGTCTGTTCCTGGCTGTCGACCGTGCCTGCGAATACGGACACACCCAGGGCGGCAAACTCTTCCTTCAACGCTTCGTAGCCGGCCAACTGTCGGCGGCAGAAGGGTCACCAATGGCCTCGGTAGAACAGGACGATCGCGTATGGGGTCGAGATATCCTCGGGTAGGGCCACGGTAGAACCGTCTTGGATGGTGAGCGAGAGCGATGGAAATTGATCGCCCGCACCAAGCTTGTCTGTCATTACGTGCTCCTCCCTCCGCGGCCAACACCGCTTTTTATGATGTTTGAGCGTAGTAGGGCTTTAGCCTGCATATCTCACCGATTTCCTGCTGCCGGTTCAACCGTAGTGGGCCGCCCACGAAGTGGACCGCCCACGAAGTGGGCGCCTACGCCTTCAGCGTAGCACGGGACCGTCTCGAACACCGTCGCTACATAAACCGGTGAGAACTGCAGTCCGGCGTAACGCAGCGCTTGTGATTCTTTATTAAACGATGTTCAATACTGCCCGTAATTGAACGTCATTTAATATATTGGGCAGACGCAACGACCATGCACCAGCGGAACTCATGCGGTTGGCCGTGGAAGCGGCGGCGAGCATCATCGACGCGGAGGGGGTGCGCGCGGTAACCACCCGACGTATAGCTGCTGAGATCGGCTACGTGCCGGGCACGCTGTACACGCACTTTCGAAATCTCGATGAGATCTTCGTCTACGTGAACGCGCTGACGTTGAAAGACCTGAGGTTGCGTTGCGGCAGCGCGGTCGCCGGTGCGGGGGATGCCAACGAGGCGTTGTTGGCCCTTGGCGCCGCGTACCTCGCCTATGCCCAAGAGCATCCGAATCGTTTCGAGTTGCTGTTGCGTCGACATCTCAACGAGAACGAAGCCGTGCCTGAGTTCGTCCAACAAAACGTCGATCAATTGATCGCGTTAGTCGAGGCGCAACTGCGACGGCTCGAACCAGACGCCGATGCCGCGACGATGGAGAATCGAGTTAGGGCGTTGTGGAGCGGTATACACGGTACTTCCGCACTCGCCCTGCCACGCCAGGTTTTTACCAATCGTTGGCAGTCCGATCAATCGATTCTGGAAACTCTGATTGAGCGCTTTCTTACCGCCGGTGCGCGCGACGTTTAGCCGAACCTCACGCAATAGATCGGCGGTAAGTTGGCTGACAAGCGAACAAACGAATCTCCGCCGTTCGCCGAGGTCCACAGGTTGCCCGTCGTCGAACCCATGGCGAGGTTGCTAGCCTCTGGTGAGACGTCGAGACAGTGGCGATAGATCAGATCGTAGGCGTCTTGCTGCGGCAGACCTTCAGTCAAACTCGTAAACGACCGGCCCCCGTCGTCGGTGCGGTTGACGACTAGTGCGCCGTTGACGGGTATGCGGTGTTCGTCCTTGCCGCCGGGAACGAACCAAGCACGCATAGGATCGTGCGGATCCACGGCGACGGCAAAGCCGAAGTTGCTGGGCATGACGTCCAGGAGTTCATCCCACGTATTGCCGTTGTCGTGACTGACCCACTGTCCGTTGTGGTGTTGCATCCACAGCGTATCTGGCGCGGACGTGCACTGCACGATGCGGTGCGGATCTTGCTGTTCCGGATCGCCCGCTATATCCGGTGGCACGTAGTCGGCACGTAAGCCCTTGCCTTTAGGATGCCAAGTGGCGCCATCGTCTTGGCTTTGCCATACGCCGCCGATCGAGAGCCCAACGGTAATGTGTCGACTGTTGCGTGGGTCCACCATGATCGAATGTATGCCGGGCCAGTCGTAGCCTCCACCTTGCCAGAGTCCACGCTTAGGCTCTTCCCATAGTGCCTGGTTCAAGGACCAACTCATCCCGGCATCATCGGATTTGAACAACCCGCCCGGTATCGTCCCACACCAGATGCGCCCCGGTTGATCGTCACCGCCGGCCTCCAAACTCCAAATCTGTTCGACCGACCACGGCGTGGGGTCCGGATGTTCCGCGGGTTTGGCGGGATAGCTTGGCGTAGTCACCTCTTGCCAGCTGTCGCCGCCGTCATCGGAACGATGCAGCTTGTTGCCGAAGTGGCCAAGCGCCAAAGCCGCATAGAGCTTGCCATCGCGCCCGTCGGGTAGCAGGGCCGCGACCGGGTCACCGAGAAAGCCGCGTTTTTCGACCGACCAGCCAGCGCTGCCGTGCGCGTAGATGAACAGGCCCTTGCGCGTACCCACCAATAGACGCATCGCTAGCCTCCTGACAATGCTTGCATGACGAACACCTTGCTGTCGTTCGTCACAGCGTCGGTAAGACCGATGCGGTCGACGATCATCCGATTGTCTACGAACACGTTAACGTGCTTCCGCAAAGCGCCTTGGTCGTCGAGTATGTAGCCCTTGAGTTGCACGCGCTCGGCGAACACGTTGTCGAACAGTTCGCCGACGGTACGACCATCTGCAGTCAGGCGATCCGTGTCGACATAACGAGCGAGGTTGGGGGTGAAATCGATGCGCGCCATGGCTCGTCAATCGCCATCGACAACGGTGTCGTAACGTTCGAACCAGGCAAGGACGTGCGCGACCTTGGCGATCAAATGGCTCGGCCGCGCAGCGATACCGTGAGAGGCGTCCGGTACCCGCACCATCGCCGTGTCTACCTTGGTCAACTTGAGTGCCTGGTAGAACTGTTCCGATTCGGAGATCGGCGTGCGGTAGTCGCGCTCGCCTGTCAAGAGCATCGTGGGTGTGGTCACCCGATGAACGAAATGCACCGGTGAGCGGGCTAGATACGCATCGGGAACGTTCCACGGCAGGTCTGGAAACCACGCGCGATAGAAAAAGTTGTATTGGTCCGCCGTCAACACGAACGAATACCAATTGATGACCGGCTTGGCCGCGACCGCTGCACGGAAGCGACCGGTTTGGGTGACGATCCAGGCAGTCAAGATGCCGCCCCCGCTGCCGCCGGTAACAAACAACCGCGAGGAATCTGCCCAGCCTTCGTCGATGGCGTAATCGACGGCCGACATCAGGTCGTGATAATCGCCTCCGGGATAGGCGTGGTGAATGAGGTTGCCGAACGACTTGCCGTAGCTGGAACTGCCGCGCGGGTTGGCGTAGACCACGACGTAACCGGCCGCTGCATACAACTGCACCTCGGCGGAGAAATGTGGTCCGTAGGCGGCAAACGGTCCACCGTGAATTTCCAAGATCAACGGATAGCGCTTGTTGGCGTCGAATCCCGGCGGCTTCGCGACCCATGCTTGGATCATTTTACCATCCAGACCGGAAGGAAATTCGATCGCCTCGATGGTTGCGAGGTCTTTGTGCGCGAGGGCATCGCGGTTCAATGCCGTGAGCACGTTCGGCCCGCCACGCCCCACAACGGCCACGTTGGCCGGGCGATTGGCCACGGAGTGTGTGTACGCGAGCCGCCCTCCCGCGGCATGGAAATCGCCCCCTGAATAGGGTCGCGATATCGAAGTGCCACCCAATTGTTCAACGATTGCTTTGCGTGTGTCGCTGAGCGTCACGATGTCGACCTTGCCCAGTCCGCTAGCTGTGTAGCCGATGTACAGGCTTTGATTGTCACGCCACTGCAGGCTGTCGACGTTGCGGTCGAGGTCTTCCGCCAGCACCCGGGAAGTGTCGTTGGTAAGATCCAGAACGTGCACGCGGGAGACGTTGTATCCGAGCAACTCTTCGTCGTAACCGCGGTAAGCCAGGTAGCGCCCGTTCGGCGACAACGCGGGGTCGACATCGGGACCGTAGCGTTCCGTGAGCGCCTGCATCTCGCCGGTTGCGATATCGACCCGGTATATCTCGCTGTCACTCGGCTCGTACTCCCAATCGTCGCGACGATTTGCCGATAAATAAACCGCACGGCTGTCCGGTGCCCAAGCGAAGTTGCTGCGATGATTGAAATCGCCGCTTGTGACCTGTCTGGGCGTGCCCCCTTCTGCGGGCACGACAAACAGATGCGCGAAACCCTCTTTTAGGTACCCGGTACCATCGGCTCGGTAGAGCATGGTCTCGATGACCTTCGGTTGCGGCGCCCAATTGGCACCTTCGGGAGCCTTGGGCAATTCAACAAATGGTTTCTGCGGCTTGGGTACCAGCATGGTGAATGCTAGCCACTGACCGTCCGGCGACCAGGCCAAATTGCGGGGTGTTTCGGTGAGTTGCGTGATGGGCGTCGTTCGATTGGCGGCAAGCCAGTGCATGTGCAACTGCACACCGCCGTCGGTGCGTGAAACGAAGGCAACGCGGTCACCTGAGGGGGACCAGCGTGCCAAGGATCCTTTGATATCGGTAAGAGGACGGTGGTTGGCTCCGTCGTCATCGACCAACCAGATACTCGCCGTGGTGCGGTCGCTCATGAGGTCGTAGCCGACGCGGCTGTAGGCAATCGTGTTGCCGTTGGGGGCTACTTGCGGATCACTCGCCCACTCCAGGGTGAAGACGTCCATCTGCTGCAGCGTGTCTGAAAGCGCCTCCGTGGGCGTTCCACAGACCGCTGCAAAAACCAAGGCGGTTAGGGTTTTCTGCATTGTCGTACCTAATTGTCGGCCTCAGTTGTATCTCATTTTGGCTTAGGCGGCTACCATGGCGGGCATACGGGCAGGGTTACGGCATGGCTGAACAGAACGAGGAAGTCGTTGAGGGGAGCTGTTTGTGCGCAGCGGTATGTTACAAGATGCACGGACCGTTCCACGACATGTTGCACTGCCATTGCTCGATGTGTCGCAAAGCCCACGGCAGCCCGTTTGCGACGTTCGTCGGTGGGGAAAGGCTCGAATGGGTGAGCGGGTGCGACCACATCGAAAGCTATGCTTCGACGACGAGTTCGTATCGGCACTTCTGCCGGAACTGCGGCTCGCCAACGCCCGGGCCCGATACCAACCGGCAGCCGTTCGTTCCCGCAGGCAGTCTCCAAACGGATTGCGGCGAACGCCCGACGTGCCATTGCTTCGTCGAATCGAAAGTGCCGTGGGCAGAACTCGGTGAAGACGTTCCGGCGTTCCCGCAGTTCCCGGAAGGCATGAATATAACCGTGCACGATCGGCCCTCACTACTGCCCGACACGGAGGGTGCAATCGGTGGTAGTTGTCTGTGTGGTGCGGTGCGTTATGAGATTCTCGGCACGCCGTCACTCATGGTCAGCTGCCACTGCTCGCGCTGTCGCAGGGCGCGCGGAGCCGCCCACGCGACGAACCTGTTCATCGAGCGCGACCAGCTCAACTGGCTGGCGGGGGAGGCTTCCGTGATACGTTACGACTTGGCCGGCGCGGTACGCTTTGGCCAGAACTTTTGTCGCCATTGCGGCAGTCCCATGCCGCGTTGGTCGGACAAGCTATCCCGCTACAACGTTCCATGCGGAGCGCTGGACACCGATCCGAGGATGGGGCCCGCCTACCACATCTTCGTCGGGTCGAAAGCGCCCTGGTTTCAGATTCGCGACAAGCTGCCACAACATGAAACAACGGCCACCTGAACGGGTTGAGTGTCCGACGCAGTAGCACTTGCTCAAATCTTTTCGAAATCGCACGAACTCAATTCGTCGAGACCACGATCTAGATTTTGAACACGCCTTTTTGGGTTCGAGGACTACGCATTCGATGCGCTCTCGGGGGTGAGCATTCGAGGATCGACGCATAACGTTGATCCGTCGTGGTCAGGCTAACCGTTTGAATAATTGGGTCCCGGACGGCCCGTGGGTGAAAAATGACATCCCAACGCGCTGTCGAATGCCCCATCCAACTAGGGTTGGGGTCCAGCGGATGCTCGCGATGGAGCCGAAGGCAAACTTGTATGGGTTCCCGTAGGCTTACTCGATGACGAGCCTGGAGTGGGTGTAGCTCAACGCATATTCGTGGGGAGCAAAGCGTCCTGGGAGGGCATTGGTGACGAAGCGCCCCAGTACGAAGAAGAGGCACCGGATACCATTGGCGCCTAACAGATCGTTGACGGGGGTAGTTCCCTTAGTGCCAAAACGAGCTTTCCTTTACCCCCTGTTGATTGGCTTTGTCGGCCAGCACTCTCAGCCACGCTTCGGTTGCGTGGAGCTTGTCTCGTCTGGTGCTGAGAGTGTCCAACCGCTCCTGATCCGCGTTCGTAAAGTCGCCTTTCTTGGTCAGTTCGAGGATTTCGTTGAGTAGTCTCTTCTCTACCTCGAATGCAGCGATACTCTCGTCTTCAAGGTGTCTAGTCATCTACGGTCCCTCAACTGTGACGAACATCACACGCGATTCAAAAATGCCTGACGGACGGCAGGTCCGTCCTCGTAGGGGCGTCGCGCGATTTTTCGGAGCGGGTGAACGTTTCTTCCACCCACGTCTCTGGGTCACGTTTCGCCGCTTGTTGGCGCGTGATCAATCGATTGGAAGACAGATCTCGATATACGACTTTGGACTTCCCCATAGAGTCCTCCTCTTTCTAGGCATGGCCACCATCTTGATCCACCGAGACGACATCATGGCCCGAACCATCTCCCCGAATCACAACCATGGTGCGGGTAAGATCACACCGATAACGTGATGTAGTTCACAAATACTGGTGGCTGGTACGATGTACTGACAAGGATCTTCCGAGCGCAGGTGTTCTTTGCCACGAAGAACCCTGAGCGTCTCCGGCCGAGCGCGGTGTGTTTCTGGTGTTCGATTGGCTGGGGGATACTGTCGATCAATTGCTGACGTACGAACAAGCTTTCCATGGCGTGTGGCACGAGATCCGCTCCAAGCCAGTCGGCATTTCTCCTATCGTCGTGGCGTCTTAACCTTGAGTTCCATTGTTAATCCGGCTCGATAAACCATCTCGGTCATCTTATCGAGTGTGATCTTGCTGAAGTCGCGCTTTAGCAGGCGGTTCATTCTCGGACGGGGTACGCCCAAGGCTTTAGCCGCTTGAGCCTGGGTGAGCTTAAGCGCTTTGATGTGTTTCTCCAGGGCGATCATGATGTTCGCCTTGGCTTGAAGCACTGCTGCTTCGTGTTTTTCGAATCCGAGATCCTCGAATACGTTTCCTGAGCTTTTTACTAAGGTCATGGTGGGTTTTCCTAGTAGTCGTTCGTATGTCACTTTCTACTCCGCTTTACCTCCCGGAGTCTTTGCTTTGCTAAGTCGATTTCGGTCTTCGGTGTCCGCTGCGTTTTCTTGATGAATGCGCCGAGTACGTAAACAGCTTCGTCGAAACTGGCTATGTATAAAACGCGATACTGGTTGCGATACTGCACCCTAATCTCTCGAACGCCTGGGCCAATTGACTGCATAGGCTTCGAGTCCATGGGAGTTAAGCCACTCTGCACGCGCATCAACTCAACGCCTACAGCGTATTTGACCTGACTGGGAAAACTCTTGAGTGTCTTGAGTGAATCGCTTTGCCAGATCACCGTTTTCATCGTGCTAATGTATCAAATATGATACAAAATAGACAACAGTAAATGTATCTAATTTGATACTATTTCAGGTCTGTTCCCGGGTGTGCTGAACCCGCGCCGCCTGGTGCCCTACCATCGAAGGCGTACGACAAGTCCGAGGCTTACGATGGCTGTGCACAAAAAAGCCCCGACTAGCGGGGCTCGGTTTTCACTGTTAGGCGGCCTTGTCGTATTCGTGCGTGACCTCATCGACGCCAATTCGGGATGCGCTTGTCGCAATCCTCGAACGCCACGCCCTTCTGCTTGTTGCACGAGGGGTTTTAATCCCAGCTAAGCGCACCGCCGGTTTGATACTCGGTCACCCGAGTCTCGAAGAAGTTCTTTTCCTTCTTGAGATCCATGATCTCGCTCATCCACGGGAAAGGATTCTTGGCGCCGGGATACTGTTCGGCCAAACCGATCTGCGCGAGGCGCCGGTTGGCGATGAACTGCAGGTACTCGGCCATCATGTTTGCATTCATGCCGAGCACACCTCGAGGCATTGTGTCCTTGGCGTATTCGATCTCCAGTTGGGTGCCTTCCAAGATCATTTGCCGCGCCAGAATTTGCATGTCGTCGTCCCATAGGCTGGGGTTTTCCAGCTTGATCTGGTTGATGACGTCGATACCAAAGTTAACGTGCATCGACTCGTCGCGCAGAATGTACTGAAACTGCTCGGAGGTGCCCGTCATTTTGTTGCGCCGGCCCATGGATAGAATCTGAGTAAATCCGCAATAGAAGAAAATGCCTTCGAGCACGCAGTAGAAAGCGATCAGATTCTTCAGAAGCGCCTGGTCGCTCGCGTGGGTGCCGGTGTTGAACATCGGATCACAGATCTCCTTGATGTACTGAATCGCCCATGAGGCTTTGCGCGCGACCGAAGGTACTTCGCGGTACATGTTGAAGATCTCGCCTTCGTCCATGCCCAACGACTCGATGCAGTATTGGTAGGCGTGGGTGTGGATCGCTTCTTCGAAGGCTTGGCGCAATAGATACTGCCGGCATTCCGGGTTGGTGATGAGCCGGTAGATGGCTAACACCAGATTGTTCGCGACCAGCGAGTCGGCGGTCGAGAAGAAGCCGAGGCTGCGTTTGACGATAGTGCGTTCATCCTCGGTTAGTCCACCTTCACCCCGCCACAACGCAATGTCTGCGGTCATGTTGATCTCTTGGGGCATCCAATGGTTAGCACAACCGTCCAGATACTTCTGCCACGCCCAATCGTACTTGAACGGCACGAGCTGGTTGAGATCCGCACGGCAGTTGATCATGGCTTTCTGATCGACGGTGACCCTGTCGATGCTCTTGTCAGTGATGCGCGTGTCGAACTCGGCAATCGCGGCCTGCGCTTCGGCTGGGTTTTGCTCGACGCCGGGTGCGGGTTCGCTTACGCGAATCTCTTCGAGAACGTCAGGCAACGGTGGCGTTTGAATTGGCGCGTACTCGCGAGCGCGGATAATAGCCGGTGCGGCTTCTGCCAGCTCGGTTACCGCCTCGGGGTTGGCGGCCTGAGCCTTCCGGGCTGGCTCTTGATATTCGGAGTCGTCGTACTCGTCCCAACTTAACATCGTGTTAATCCTTGCTTTTCTCAAGCTCAATTACTGGCAGGCTTCACAGTCTGGGTCGTCGATCGCGCACGCTTCTTGCGCTGCTGGGTTGAGGTCGCCTGCGACGGGGGCCGTCGATTGCACGGCATTCAACGTGCTGCGATCGAGAGTGGATTTCTCGGCACTCGTCGCGCCAAGCGATCTCAGATAGTAGGTAGTCTTCAAGCCGCGCAGCCAAGCCATGCGATAGGTCACGTCGAGCTTCTTGCCCGATACGCCGGCCATGTAGAGGTTCAGCGATTGCGCCTGATCGATCCATTTCTGGCGGCGACTTGCCGCGTCGACGAGCCAACGCGGCTCAATTTCGAACGCCGTCGCATACAGTCGCTTCAAGTCCTCCGGAACGCGGTCGATCGTACTCAAAGAGCCGTCGTAGTACTTGAGATCGTTGACCATCACCATGTCCCATATACCTTGGGCTTTCAGGTCCCGGACCATGTATGGATTGGCGACGGTGAATTCACCGGATAAGTTGGATTTGACGTACAGGTTCTGGTAGGTCGGTTCGATAGACTGTGTGACACCGGTAATGTTGGCGATTGTCGCGGTCGGCGCGATGGCCAAGACGTTGGAGTTGCGCATGCCGTTGATCTGTACCTTGGCGCGCAGCTTGTCCCATTCCAGCGTGGTATCGAGATTGACGTCTACATATTGCTCGCCACGTTCTTGCTTGAGCATCTTCAACGAATCGATGGGTAAGATGCCGCGACTCCAAAGCGATCCGGAGAAACTCGCGTACGAACCCCGTTCCTTGGCAAGCTTCGACGAGGCATCGATGGCGTAGTAGCTGATCGCCTCCATCGAGTGGTCGGCGAACTCGAGTGCTGCATCCGAACTGTAGGGAATACGCAGCTTATACAGGGCGTCCTGAAAACCCATGATGCCGAGTCCGACCGGACGGTGACGCATGTTGGACGTGCGAGCCTGTGGTACGGAGTAGTAGTTGATGTCGATGACGTTGTCCAACATGCGTACTGCAGTGCGAATGGTGCGTTTCAACTTTTTCATGTCGAGCTCGCCTTTGTCGACGTGTTGGACGAGGTTCACGCTGCCGAGATTGCAGACGGCTATCTCTTCGGCCGAGGTATTTAGCGTGATCTCAGTGCATAGGTTCGATGAGTGGACGACACCGATATGCTGTTGCGGCGAACGAATGTTGCAACTGTCCTTGAAGGTGATCCAAGGATGGCCCGTTTCGAACAACATAGACAACATTTTGCGCCACAAGTCTTGCGCCTTGACCCGTTTGAAAAGCGTGATCTCGCCGGTGCGAGCTTGCTCTTCGTATTCAGCGTAGCGAACTTCAAACGCTCGACCGTACAGGTCGTGCAGATCGGGGACCTCGTTGGGGGAGAAAAGGGTCCACTCACCGTCTTCGCTGACCCGCTTCATGAACAGATCCGGAATCCAGTTGGCCGTGTTCATGTCGTGAGTGCGACGCCGGTCGTCACCGGTGTTTTTGCGAAGCTCTAGAAACTCTTCGATGTCGAGATGCCATGTCTCGAGGTATGAGCAAACGGCGCCTTTGCGCTTGCCGCCTTGGTTGACGGCGACGGCGGTGTCGTTCACCACTTTGAGAAAGGGCACCAAACCCTGCGACTTTCCATTGGTGCCTTTGATGTAGGAACCGAGCGCCCGTACCGACGTCCAGTCGTTGCCTAAGCCGCCCGCCCACTTGGACAACATGGCGTTGTCTTTGATGGCGCCGTAGATGCCGTCGAGATTGTCCGGCACCGTGGTCAGAAAACAGGAAGACAGCTGTGGGCGCAGCGTCCCGGCGTTGAAAAGCGTCGGTGTCGAGCTCATGTAATCGAAACTCGACAACAGGTTGTAGAATTCGATCGCCCGCTTGGTCGGATCGTCTTCCTCGACCGCCAACCCCATAGCGACACGCATGAAGAACACTTGCGGTAATTCGAAACGGACGTTGTGGCTGTGTATGAAGTAGCGGTCATACAACGTTTGCAAACCGAGGTAGGTGAAATTCAGGTCCTGCTCCGCATCTATTGCTGCGCCGAGCGCTGCTAGATCGAACTTGATGAGGTTCGGATCGATGAGCTCGAGTTCGATGCCGCGTTCGATAAAGGCCTTCAACGCGTCTGGGTAGGCGTCGCCCATCTGTGATTGTGTCGCCGAGTGGTCATGGCGCCTGGCGCCCGACGCTTGCACGTTCAAGAAGCTCATTGCCTCCGTGCGCAACTGATCGAGCAGCAGTCGAGCCGCCACAAAGGAGTAGTTCGGTTCTTCTTCGACGAGAGTGCGTGCGGTGATCAACAGCGAGGTGCCTACGTCTTTGATGGTGATGCCGTCGTACATGTTGCCGAAGGCCTCGTCGATGATGCGGCCGCCGTCGACATCACTCAGTCCCTCGCAAGCCTCGAGTACGAGCGTGCGAATGCGGCTCACATCGAGGGGCGCACGGCGACCGTCCTCGAGTACCACGTTGATATCGGTGCGCACTTCCCGTGGCGCCTCGACAGCGGCTCGCGCGCTGGCCCTGGCTTCTCGGTACAGCACGTACGATCGTGCCACTTTGTGCTCTCCCGAACGCATCAAAGCGAGTTCTACTTGGTCTTGAATATCTTCGATGTGTAGGGTGCCGCCCGAGGGTAGACGCCGCCTAAAGGTTGTCGAGACTTGTGCTGAGAGCGCGCCGACGAGCTCGCGTATGCGCGGTGATGCCGCCGCGGTTCCACCCTCGACCGCTAGAAACGCCTTGGTGATAGCGACGGTGATCTTGTCGTCCGTGTAGGCGACGACCTCGCCGTCGCGTTTGATGACCTTCAGCTGGCCTGGCGCGGTAGCTGCGACGCTGGGGCTCATGGTGGTGGGAGAGGGTTGTTCTTGCACGGTGGCGGGATCTTGTGTGGTATCAAGCGGATCGGTTTGCATGATGATTATTGCGGGTTCCCCGAAATTGTTGTTTGCTTATCTGTTTGGGAGGGTAGGGCGCTCGGTAAACATCGAAAATCGTTCAGTCTGGTCGTCAGTCCGTTGTCGACGGTCCGGGAAAAAACGGTCAGTATCGGACGGTTTTTCGACAACACGATCCCTTGTGGTTTCCAACGAAAAGTGCCGGTATCTTTTCGCTGCTTGCTTACCTGAATTCTCGCGTGACTTAAGTGCCCCCTCCGAGCACTAACGTCTCTATTTGCCATCGATTCGCGGCCCGCTCGACACCAATTTTATTGACCGAGTCAATGCGCAAACCGCTACATGTTGGGTTACAAAACCCTGAACAACACAAGATAATGCGGTCCCCCCTCGAATGCAAGGTAAAGCCTGTGGATAACCTGTTGAACTCAAGTGGATCAGTTGTGGGCGGATCCAACCAGCCGGTAAGGTGCCCTAAAGGGGCCTTTTCGCCCATCGCTCAACCGCTCTATATTGTGTTCCGAGAACCGCCGAAATCGGGGAATTCATGAGCCTAATCTTGGCCATCGATCAGGGCACATCCAGCTCACGAGGCATCGTTTTCGACCTGGCCGCAGACGGCAGCGCACGCATTCGGGGCGATGCCCAGCGCACCTTTGATGCGATCTTTCCGCAGGACGGTTGGGTCGAACAAGACCCGGAAGTTTTGTGGCAAACGACGTTGGATGCCAGCCGGGAAGCAATTGCCAACGCAGGGATAGAGGGGCGCGATATCGCAGCGATCGGCATAACAAACCAACGAGAGACGACGTTGGTATGGGACAAACAAACAGGCCAATGCGTTTACAACGCTATCGTTTGGCAAGACCGACGTACCGCCGACCGCTGCCAGCAAATGCGTGACGAAGGCATGGCTGAGTCCGTCTCGAGTAAGACCGGTTTGGTTCTAGACCCCTATTTTTCCGGCACCAAGCTCGCCTGGCTACTGGATGAGCGGCCCGGCCTGCGGCAAAGAGCTGCCAACGGAGAATTGTGCTTTGGCACCGTCGATACCTTTCTGTTGTGGCGTCTAACAAAAGGCCTTGCGCATCTTACCGACGCGACCAACGCGTCGCGCACCTTGTTGTTCGACATCTCGGAACAGCGATGGGATTCCGAGCTGCTTAGGTACTTCGACATTCCGGCGACACTGATGCCCGAGGTGTGTGATAGCGCGCATGGGTTCGGCATGGCCGATGCCGAATGGTTCGGAGCGGAAATACCCGTAACAGGTATCGCAGGCGACCAACAAGCCGCGTTGGTCGGGCAGGGGTGTCTGAACGCAGGCATGTGCAAAAGTACGTACGGTACCGGTTGCTTTCTGATGGCCAACACGGGGCAAAAACGCTTGCGCTCCGACGGGGGGCTGCTCACCACCGTCGGCTATCGTCTCTCCGGCGAAGTCACCTATGCGCTCGAAGGCAGCATCTTCGCTGCGGGCGTCGCCGTGAAATGGTTGCGCGATCGACTCCAGCTAATCGACGATGCGGCCGAAACCGAAACACTCGCGCGCGACATCGGTGGCGATACCGGAGGCGTTTACGTGGTACCTGCGTTTACCGGTCTTGGCGCACCGCACTGGAACCCGAACGTTCGTGGCACCATCACGGGCCTGACACTGGACAGCTCGCGAGCGCAAATTGTCACCGCGACCTTGCAAAGCGTCGCTTTTCAAACGGCCGAGTTACTCGCGGCTATGGCCCATGACGGCGCGGTGGTTGAGCAGCTCGGCGTTGACGGCGGCATGGTTGTGAACGACTGGTTGTGCCAATTTCTCGCGGACATTCTCAACGTGACGGTAGAACGTCCCGTCATCATCGAAACGACGGCACTCGGTGCCGCCAACCTGGCTGCTCTCGGCGCGGGGCTCGTCCCTGCGCTCAATACCCGGATGCGGGGCCTCGATCGTGTCTTTGTCCCCAGCATGGAAGACGCTCGGCGCCAGGCATTGTTGGTGGGTTGGCAGGGGGCATTGGTACAAGCTTTAGCCGGAAACTGATCCAGATAACGCTCAACCTCGAAGAAAGCGCCGAAAGCGTGATGCGCATCACGTTTCAGGGTAGGTGGAGTCGGGTGACCTGTTCATTGTTATGGGTTATCGTCGTTTTGGTTTTGCAGCAGATGGATTTTCTGTAAATTGAATCGTAGACGCTTCACCCGTCAGCCCATCTCGTTGTCGGCCCTCGTTCATCCCGAACAAGGCCGGTCTTGGTTGTGTACCGTGCGTGACTTCTGTCAAGAAGGCATGCTGCTGTCCGGTGCTGGAGGCGCGCGTTCGTTGGCGGCGACCGGTGCCAACCCGCAACTGGGTGATGAAGTGGCATTACACTTCTCGGTCGCGACACCCAGCGGCCAACAGCACTTCCGCACGCAAGCTACGATTGCCCGCGTGACCGACAACGGCAATGGCATCGGTGTGCAGTTCGAATCGGGCATGCCGCAGGAAGCGTTCGACACCTTGATCGATTTCGCCAAGGCGTCGGGAATGTTGGCGCGTTCTGTCGACGACGTGACCGACGAAGCGTTGAACGCAGAGGCTGCCGCCGTACCCGCGACGAAACGCGGCCAGGTGGACGGCGTTCAAGGGTACGACGGCGAAGAGCAGCTGCGCGATGCCCGTATCAAGAAGGGCGATGCCCAAAAACTCAAGCAACGCATGCGCTCGGTCATGCAGCGTGCCCTGCAACGGGTGGCCAATCAGTTCTTCGAAGCTGCTGCGGATGCGTTCCTCATCAAGGCGCGCGATGCCGGGACCAACGCCGTGCAGAACATGTATATCGATGCGTTGGACCAGCTCGAGAAACGCAAGGACATGGTTCAAGGCGTGTTCATCGATCACGTCTTGCGTCAAATCGATGAGGTATCCGTTCTCGAAGAAGTGCTCGAAAAGCGCCGGCGCCGTGAGACTGGCAATACGCAAACGCTGCAGCTTGTTGAAACGGATCAGTTCGAAGAGTGGCTGGCGATCGCCGAGGTAATCTCGAAAGCGGAGAACCGCTACACAGAAGAACTCCTAGATCTGCGGGCTCAACTCGGGCTCATCGCCAAGCCTTGGTCTCACAAAGACGTCATACCCGTCGGCCCTGCCGTCATCAGCTGGGCGTTCGATGACGCCATCAAAGAATTGGAGCTGCGGCGCACCGTCAAGCAAGACGTGTACAAGCTGTTCGAAGCAGTGCTTATCCCCATACTCGGCAACATCTATGGCGCCTTGACTACCGTGCTGGAAGAAAGTCGCGTGATCCCTTCTGTGGAAGAGCTTCGCAACAATTTGGCCCGCCGGTCAGTCGTGCGCAACCGAAGCGGTGTGCTCGTCGAACCTCAGGCCTACCAGGAAATGGACACCGCCATGCGCGAAGTGGCGATGGCCGCGGACGGCATCGCTGCTTCACGGGTTGATCACAATCCGTTCCACGCGCCACCGGCCAGGCAGGCGTACGATGCGGCGCGCAACATCTTGAGTCTCAACCGCCGCACCCGAGAGCTCACGCGTGGCAAACGTGACGACTTTCTAGCAGAACCCAATGCGGCCCCAGGTGCGACCTTTGCGAGTGCCGACATCCTCGATGCGTTGTCGATCATCCAAGATGAGCTGGGCGATGCACCGCTTTCCGATACGCGCTTGAAGCCGCGCTTGATCGAGGTGCTGAAAGATGCGCACGGTGACCACAAGGCTTTCACGGAAGAAGACTTCGACACCTTGGACGTGATGCAAAACCTCATCGAGTCCATACAAGAAGACCGCTTGATCACCGAAGGCATACGCGAGTGGGTACAGCGGCTGGAAATCACGTTGAACAAGCTGGCCGCCCGCGATCCGGGTTTCCTCGAAAGTGACGATGACGCGCCGCACGGCGCGGTCATGATGCTCAACCAGCTAGCGCGATTGGGTAACCAAAAAGACGCATCAGCCGGCATCGACCGGGAGGTCGGGCGACGTGTCGACGAGCTGTTACATCGAGTCGTCGAGGAATACGACGAAAATCCCCAGGTCTTCGACGAAGTCGTCACCGAATTGAACCCGTTGGTGGACAAGCAGACGCGTGCTTATCGCGGCAACATCGAACGAACCGTGCGTGCAAGCGAAGGCCAGCAAAAGTTGGGGCGTGCGCGTAAGGCCGTGTTGCAGGAGATGGAAGCGCGACTCGACGGGCGGGAAGTGCCTGATCTGTTGTTGGAACTCTTGAATCCCGGATGGCGCAATTTGCTGGTGCACACGCATTTACGTCGGGGTGTCGACAGCAACGAATGGCGCGATGGACTTGCGGTCATCGATCAATTGCAAGGACAGCTTTCGGGCGACATCGAAGAGGGCAGCCCTCAATACGTCGATCCTGAGCAGCTCTTGAAGCGCGTCGTCGAAGGTTTGAACAGCATCTCTTTTGATCCGAGCAAGCGTACGCCGCTGGTCATGCATCTGTCATCGACGTTGGTCGGCGATACGACCGGTAAGAAGACCGCGCCGCAATTTTCCGCTGTGCAGGCAGGCGACGTCGAAAAGCTGCTGGGGCTCGAAGGTCTCATCCCTGAACTCGAGCCGGAGATCGACAGCGAAGACGATGACGTGCGTTCGAATTGGGACAGGGCTGTTGCTCGAGCCCGGCGCATCCAGGTCGGCGAGTGGTTAGCCACCAGCGACGCTGATGGGCGGCCCTTGATTTTAAACGTCGCGTTCGTCGGCGACGCAGCTGGTTCGTTCGTATTGGTCAATCGCAAGGGCATCAAGAACTCAGAACTCGTCCTCAAAGACATGGCGGATGGTTTGTACGAAGGACGTATCACCTTATTGGACGATTACGACCTGCCGCTGATGGAGCGCGCCTCGCAACGCATGTTGGAAAACATGCATAACGAACTCGCCTATCAAGCCACCCACGATGATCTCACGCAGCTGATTAATCGAAAGGAATTTGAACGCGGTGTCGAGGCTGCCATTCAATCCGCCCGCAAAGACGAACAGCAGCACGTGTTGCTCTACCTGGATCTCGACCAGTTCAAGATCGTAAACAACACCAGCGGTCATACTGCGGGCGATGAATTGCTACGCAATGTCGGCGACACCCTGACCCAGGCGTTGCAAGGTGAGGGCGCCAGAGTGGCCCGCCTCGGCGGTGACGAATTCGGCGTTTTGGTCGAGGAAATCGAGACGGCGCATGCTCGCGAACTGGCCGAAGATCTGCTCAACTCGATTCGGGATCTGCGGTTTGATTGGGACGGGCGCCACTACACGTTGAGCGCAAGCATGGGCTTGGTGTTTATTGATCAGACGACCGATAGCGTCGATTCGGTCATGCAGTATGCTGATGAAGCCTGCTACACCGCGAAGGATGCGGGACGCAACCGCTTGCAGGAATATGAGCTTGGCGACACGCGCATGATGCGGCGCCATGGCGTCATGGAGTGGGTAACCCAGCTGGACAAAGCGCTGGATGAAGATCGACTGGTGCTCAACTGCCAGCGCATCGAGCCTGTCGCGCGTTCGGCTGCGAACGGCCTGGAGACCCATTACGAGATTCTGTTGACCATGCGGGATGAACTCGGCGACATGATGCCACCAACAGATTTCATCATCGCTGCCGAGACTTACAACCGCATGACGACCATCGATCGATGGGTCATTGAACGCGTGCTCGCATACATGACCAAGCATCGCGACAAGTTGGACGATTTCGCTGGGTTTTCGGTCAACGTATCCGGCCATTCGGTGAACGACGAGACGTTCCCTGACTTCGTGTTGGAGCAATTCGCCAAAACGCAGGCGCCCACCGGCAAGGTTTGTTTTGAGATCACGGAGACGGCCGCCATTGCAAACCTCGACAACGCGGTGGATTTCATGAATCGTATGAAGATCATCGGCTGTAAATTCTCGCTCGATGACTTCGGCACCGGTCTGTCATCGTATTCTTACCTGAGGAACCTGCCTGTTGATTTCGTGAAGATCGATGGCGTGTTCGTGAAGGACATCGCCAACAACCCGGGCGACTACGCGGTGGTGAAATCGATCAACGAAATCGGGCACTACATGGGCAAGAAGACCATCGCCGAGTTCGTGGAGAGCGCAGCGGTGTTGGAGAGCCTGCGCGAGATCGGAGTCGACTACGCACAAGGCTATGAGATCGAAAAACCGCTACCGTTGGAAGAGCTCAAGCTGTAACCGAGCCAACGGCCGGGCCGCTAGGTTTCACAGGTTAGGAGAAACTCCACCAACGCCTTTTGGCTGTGCAAACGGTTACTCGCCGCAATCCAGGTTGCTGAGCGTGGATCGTCGAGCACGGTCGCGTTGACCTCCTCGCCGCGATGCGCCGGCAGGCAATGGGTGAACAGCGTATCGGTCTTGGCATAGGCCAATAGGTCTTCGTTCACCTGGTAGGAGGCGAACGTCGCGCGACGCTGCTCTTCTTGACCTTCGTGACCTATTGACGACCACACGTCGGTGACGACGAGATCTGCATTCTCGACGGCCTCGCGAGGTGTTTCGACGAGAGCGGCATGGTTGGTGCTGGCAAGCAGCTGTGCGTCCGGTTCGTAGCCCGGAGGCGCCGCGATCCTCAGGTTGAAACCCCACTGGCGAGCCGCGTTGATGTAGCTTGCGCACATGTTGTAGCCGTCGCCGACGAAGGCGACCTTCTTGCCCTCGATCGGTCCTCTCAGCTCGACGAAGGTCTGTACGTCCGCCAGCAGCTGGCACGGATGGTAGCGAGATGTCATCGCATTGATGACCGGAATCGAGGCTGCCTTTGCGAAGTCTTCGAGATCATCTTGGTCGAGTGTGCGGATCATCACGATGTCGACCATCTCCGAGAGTACCCGCGCCATGTCTTGGGTGGATTCACCGCGGCCGAGTTGCGTATCGCTGGTACCGAGAAATATGGCGTGGCCGCCGAGCTGGTTCATGCCGGCTTCGAACGCCACCCGGGTGCGTGTGCTGCTGAGCTGCAGGATCATGGCAGCTGTACGGCCAGGGAAAGGTTGGTAGACCTCGCCGTTGGTGTGCAGCGTTTTGAGCGCGGCACTTCGCTGTATCAGGTGCTTGAGCTCTTCGGGTGTGCAATCCAACAGCGTGAGGAAGTCGCGCTTTGACATCGGCTAACCCTCGGTCATCAATCGATCATGCGTTGATCAGGCCGGCCACTTTCGCCACGATTTCGTCGGCCTCGGCGTCGCTTAGGGTCAGTGGTGGTAGTAGCCGCACGATGGTCTCCTGGGTGACGTTGAGGAGTATCCCTGCCTCGAGACCTTTGGCGACCAGCTCCGTACAGGGATCCGCTAGCTCGACGGCAATCATCAGGCCCTTGCCTCGAATCTCCTTGATCCTATTGTTACCGTGTAGTGCCGTGTTCAAGCCCTTTAGAATGCGATCCCCAAGCTCCGCTGCGCGTTCAATGAGATTGTCGCGTTCGAGTGTATCCAGAACCGCGTGCGCAGCAGCGCAGGCTAGCGGGTTGCCACCAAAAGTCGAACCGTGATGACCTGGCTGAAACAACTCGGCGGCCGGGCCGCGGGCCAGGCAGACGCCGATGGGCACGCCGTTGCCGAGGCCCTTCGCCGTGGTCACGACATCCGGCAGGATGTTGGTGTGCTGATAGGCGAAGAACTTGCCTGTCCGTCCGTTGCCGGATTGAACTTCGTCGAGCATGAGTAACCAATTGTGTTGATCGGCGATTCCGCGAAGCTCTTCCAAGTAGCCTGCGTCCGGGATGGTGATACCGGCCTCCCCCTGCACCGGTTCCACGAACACGGCGACAACCTCCGGATTGTTCTCGGCGATGTGCTGAATGGCCGAGATGTCGTTAAAAGGCGCGCGTACGAACCCGTTCAACAAGGGTTCAAATCCCGCGTGCACTTTGCGGTTGCCCGTTGCGGTCAGCGTTGCCATGGTACGCCCGTGAAAACTCTCGTCGGTGACGACGATGGTTGGTCGTTTGATGCCTTGTTTGCTGCCGTGCAAGCGTGCGAGCTTGATCGCTGCCTCGTTCGCTTCGGCGCCAGAGTTGGCGAAGAACACGTTGTCCATGCCCGAGATCTTCGCCAGGCGTTCGGCCAGCTCGGTTTGACGGGGAATCTCGTACAGGTTCGAAGTGTGCAATAGCGTCTCTGCCTGGGAGCTGATGGCCGCGGTGACGGCCGGGTGGGCGTGACCCAGTCCGCAGACGGCAAGCCCGGTAAGCGCATCGATATAGCGCTTGCCCTCGCTGTCCTCGAGATAGGCGCCATCGCCCTTTGTGAACGCAACGGGCAGCCGGTTGTAGGTGTGCATTAGGCTTGTCATCGCCGGGTCCTCACTTTGGCGTTTCACACGGTCTTTTACGCCTTCAGAAACGACAACAGGCAGCAAAAGGCTGCCTGAGGAAACCGCGAATGCTACTGTAGGCGTTACGAGAGTTCAACGGCCTTGAGCGTGCTCCCCGCGTACTTGCAGGGCTTTCTCGAGGCGTTCCAAGCCGCGTTCCAGCTGCGCTCGAGGGCAGCCGAAGTTGAAGCGCACAAACCCAGGGCCGGCAAACGGTCTGCCGTCCGACAAACCGAGTCCATGCTGTTCGAAGTATGCGGCCGGATCGTCGAGTCCAAGATCGCTGACGTCGATCCAGGCAAGGTAGGTAGCTTCAACCGGCGTCATGCGCAGACCCGCGACCTCGGCTAAGCGTGCGTGGTTGCCTCTGAGGTAGGCCACCAGGCTCGGTACCCAGTCACTTTGATCGTTGAAGGCCGCCGCGGATGCGGCGAACGCCAGTGGCCCGATGCCGGGCACCAAGTCGCGACGCGCGGCCTTGAAGCGCATCCGCAACTTGGCGTCGGGTATCACCGCCACCGCGCAGCTCAAGCCGGGAATGTTGTAGGTCTTCGTTGCAGCAAAGAGTGTAATCGTGCGTTTAGCGACGACCTCGGAGAGACTCGCTATGGGCGTGTGAACCGTTTTGTCGTCGAGAATCAGGCTGCAGTGAATCTCATCGGAGCAGATGATGAGATCGTGGCGCTCGGCGAACGCGGCAAGTTCGGTAAGCTCCGCGCGGCTATAAGCCCGACCGGTTGGATTCTGAGGATTGCTGATCATGATCAATCGGGTATGCGGCTTTACGGCCTTGCCCATTGCATCGAAGTCGATGACCCAACGCTCGCCGCTGCGTTGCATGCCGACGTGAATCGGTTGTTGTTGCGCGTTGTTGGGAACCGCAAGAAACGGGTAGTAAACGGGCGTCGGGATCAGTACGGAGCCCTGCGGGGTGGCCGCCGCCATCGCGCTTAAATTCAAGCCCGTTACGACACCGGGCAGCCAGACCAGCCATTCCTTGGGAACTTGCCATCCGTAACCGCGTTGCAGCCAGGCTCGAAAGGCTTCGGTCAACGGCGCAGGAATCTGGGTGTATCCGAGCACGCCATGATCGAGTCGCGTACGTACCGCGTCCAATACACAATCCGGCGCGCGAAAGTCCATGTCTGCGACCCAAAATGGCAATACGTCGCGGTCCCCATAACGATTCCACTTGGTGCTCCAAGAGTCCCTACGGTCGATTTCTAGGTCGAATCTGCTGGCAGAGGGCACGACGTATCCTGACTTTCAGTGGTTGGAGTACAATGCTCGCTAATCTCACCTATTGGGTAAAGGCAGTCATGACCGAAGAAATTTTGGCCACGATCAAGGAACAGGTCGAATCCAATCCCATCCTCCTTTATATGAAGGGTTCTCCCCAGGCGCCCGAGTGCGGTTTTTCCGCGCAATCCGTGCAGTGTCTCATCTCTTGCGGTGAGCGTTTTGCGTATGTGGACATACTCAGCAATCCGGAGATTCGTGCCGCGTTGCCGGGCTACTCTAATTGGCCCACGTTCCCGCAGTTGTACGTTGGCGGCGAGCTGGTCGGCGGCTGCGACATCATCACCGAGATGTTCGAGGCCGGTGAGCTGGAAACCCTGATTAAGGAAACTGCCGTCGCGACGTAGGAACGGTTCCGCGTCCAGCGGACGCGATGCCGCGATCCCACGCATTCACGATCTTGCAGAAAAGCTCTGCGGTGCGTTCCGCATCGTACAAGGCGCTGTGTGCCTTTTCGGCATCAAATGGGATACCAGCACGCTGACAGGCTTCACTAAGCACAGTGTGACCATAGGCTACCGCGGCCAGCGAAGCGGTGTCGATGACGCTGAACGGGTGGAACGGGTCGCGTTTGGCTTGGGTTCGGTGCGCTAGAGCTCTGAGAAACTGGGCGTCGAATGCCGCGTTGTGGCCAACCAAGATGCCGCGATGGCAACGGGCCGCCTTGATGGCTTTGCGTACTTCCCCGAACAGCGCCTTGACGACCACTTGTTCATCGCTCGCTTGGCGTTTGGGATCGGTTAAGTCGATGCCGGTAATCTTGAGGGACGATGCCTCTATGGCAGCCCCGCGAAAGGGTTGCACCGCCCAGCACAGGCGGCCGTCTATGCTGAGGCTGCCCTCCTCATACACGAGCGTGATCGCTGCGATCTCCAAGATGGCGTGCCGGTCTGCCTCGAAGCCCCCCGTCTCGATGTCGACAACCACGGGCAGATAGCCACGGAAGCGCTCGGCCATCCGTGTCGTGGTCTTGTTCTTGGCGTCGGTCATCGTTCAAGCTTAACGAGAGCGCCAATGAGAATTCAAGCGTGCAGAAACCGTTCACGTCGGTGACAGCGCGGGAGTATCATGCGCGGCCTTTTTCACTTTCGGGAATCACCGTGACGACAAAGATCGTGCTGGCCTATTCAGGGGGCTTGGATACATCCGTCATCTGCCGCTGGCTGCAAACAACCTATCAAGCCGAGGTCATTACGTTTACGGCCGATATCGGTCAGGGCGAAGAGGTAGAATCGGCGCGCGCCAAGGCTGAAGCCATGGGCGTGAAAGAGATCTTCATCGAAGATTTGCAAGAGCCTTTCGTGCGCGACTTTGTATTCCCGATGTTCCGCGCCAACAGCCTTTATGAGGGTGAATACCTTCTCGGTACCAGTATCGCGCGACCGCTAATCACTCAACGGCTGGTAGAGATTGCGGAGTCCACGGGCGCTGACGCGATTGCCCACGGCGCTACCGGCAAGGGCAACGACCAAGTGCGTTTCGAATTGGGCGCGTATGCGTTGAATCCGGACATTCAGGTCATCGCGCCCTGGCGGGAGTGGGACCTGAACTCTCGCGAGGCACTGATGAACTTCTGCGAAAAACATCAAATCCCCGTTGACTATCAGCGCGGTGAGAAGTCGCCCTACTCGATGGATGCCAACTTACTCCACATTTCCTACGAGGGCGGTGGATTGGAAGATCCGTGGAATGAAGCCGACGACGCAATGTGGCGTTGGACGGTCGCACCGGAAGCGGCGCCGGACGAAGCCCGGACCATTGAGCTCGAATACGCAGCCGGCGATCCGATGGCGTTGGATGGACAGGTTATGTCCCCGGCGGTGTTGTTGAGAGAATTGAACGAACTGGGCGGCGCCCACGGGGTCGGGCGGAGCGATATCGTGGAGAATCGCTACGTCGGCATGAAATCCCGCGGTTGCTACGAGACGCCCGGCGGCACCATCTTGCTGAAGGCGCACCGAGCGATGGAGTCTCTGACGCTGGATCGCGAGGTTGCTCACCTCAAGGATGAGCTCATGCCGCGGTATGCGGTGCTCATCTACAACGGCTATTGGTGGTCTCCTGAGCGTAAGGTCCTGCAAGCTTTGATAGATGAGTCACAGAAACCGGTCAACGGCACCGTCCGGCTGAGGCTCTACAAGGGAGCCGTGTCCGTTTTGGGACGTAAGTCACCCGAAGACAGCCTATATGATGAGGACGTCGTCACGTTCGAGGACGACGGTGGCGCGTATCATCAGGGGGATGCAGCGGGGTTCATCCGGCTGAACGCGCTCAGATTGCGCATCGGAGCAAGACGAGAGCGCAAGAAGCGTGCAGATTGACGAGTAGGAAGGACGCTTAGCATGGCCATGGCCAACTACCAAGTTTTATTCAGCGGCGACATTGCCGAGGACAGCAAGGTCGACGCTGTGCGGATGAACTTGGCGCGCGAACTTGGCATCGACGAACGCAAGGCCAAACAATTGTTCAGCGGACGTACCGTCGTCATCAAGAGCCAGCTTCACCAGGAAGAGGCATTGGCGCTACAGGCCAGGTACGCCGAGCTTGGCGCCGTGTGTCGTGTAAAAGACCTGACCCCGAAGATACCGGACATCGACGCCGCCGACTATCGCATCGACAAACACGTCAAACGGGACGCTGATGCGACCTTGAAGGACATCACCGCCGCCCATCAGGAGTGCCCGCGCTGCGGACATATGCAGTTAGAGGCAAGCCATTGCGCGCGTTGCGGCGTCGACCTGGTCGCAGCGATCAAGCAGAAGCGCAAAGAAGACCAGATTATCGAAAAGAAGATTCGCGAGCTGCGCAACACGAAGTCGAAGCAACCGGCCTTCACCCACAGCGCTGAACCCATTCAATCGGAAATCCGCCAGCAGCCTGCCAAGCGAGGTCTCGGCGGCTGGTTCAAGAAGCGCTCCTAACATCCAATTTTGCAATCTTGGGCTCGGAATAAAAACTCGAGCGTTTTTACTCCGATCCCGGTTTTATTCCGTCTTGTCCTTGAATTCGCACAGATCTTCGATCAAACACGATCCGCACCGCGGCTTGCGAGCGACGCACACGTAGCGGCCGTGCAGGATCAGCCAGTGGTGAGCGTTCTTGAGATAGGCATCCGGAATCCGTCTGACAAGCCGATCCTCCACTTCCCTGACGTTCCTGCCCGGCGCGATCTTGGTGCGGTTGGCGACACGAAAGATGTGGGTGTCGACGGCCATGGTGGCGTGGCCGAATGCGGTGTTGAGCACCACGTTGGCCGTCTTGCGGCCCACACCGGGCAGCGCTTGTAACGCCTCACGGTTTTCCGGCACTTGGCCGCCATGTTCGGCGACGAGGATCTTGCAGGTCTCGATGAGGTTCGCAGCCTTGGTGTTGAAAAGCCCGATGCTCTTGATGTAGGACTTGAGTTTCCTCGATCCCATGGCGGCCATGGTTTCCGGCGTGTTGGCCACCTTGAACAGTTCCTCGGTTGCCTTGTTGACGCTGACGTCGGTGGCTTGCGCGGAAAGGATGACGGACACCAGCAGTTCGAACGGCGTGCGGTATTCGAGTTCCGTCGTTGGATTTGGATCGTTAGCCCTCAACCTCTCGAAGATCTGGACCCGTTTCTCGTGATTCATGGTCTGTCTTATCCGAACGCGCCAGCGCTTGTCCCGTACCCAACAACAAACCTGCGATTATAAATGCTCCGGGCGGCAACAGCGCGACGATGAGGCGTCGTCCTTCGGGCAGCAGATCGATCTGCCATTCGCTTGCGGCACCGCCTAACAGCAATTCCATTCCGGCGAACAAGGTGCCGTGCCCCAGTGATTCGCGAACCGCGCCCAAAGCGAGCAATGCGCACGCGAAGCCGATGGCGGTACCGAGGGCGTCCAATAGTGCCTGGCCCGGTGGCTGGCGGCTTGCGAATGCTTCGATACGTCCGAGAATCATGCAGTTAGAAACGATGATCTGGATGAACAGAGCGATGCGCAGGTACAGATCGAACGCAAAGGCTTCGAGCAGCATGACCGCGCAGGTCGTGAACGTTGCAATCACGAGTACGAAGCAGGGCAGACGTACGTGATGCGGAATCCAAGCGCGGATTGTCGAGATAGTGAAGCTCGAGCCAAGCATCACGAAGCTGCTGGCGGCCGCCATGCCCAGCGCGTTGACCATACTGTTGCTGACCGCCAATAACGGGCACAAACCCAGCAACTGCCCCCACGCCGGGTTGTGGCGCAGGGCCGCAGACTTGAGCGTGCCCACTATTGCTCACCCGCCAGAAGCTGCCGGACGCCGCGCTTGACGGCAAGACTGGTGATCGTCGCGCCGGTGACGCTATCGACCGAGGCCAGGGGCCGCTGGCCGAACTGCAGTATCCATGGATTGCGTTGCACGTCGATGAAGTCCCCGAGTCCGGGGGTCTCGTTGTGTCTTGTGACACGCACACCGATCAGTCGCTGTTGCTCATCGAGCGCCGCGAGCAGGCCGATGTCGCCCGCGTACCCTGCAACCGTGCCCCGCACGAGGCGCCGACCGCTTTCCAAGATCAGGACATCGGATGCAAAGTCGAGATTGGTAGTCGCGAAAGCCCCGACCAGATCGAATGCCAGGCGCCAGGTTTGAGCTTCACGGTTGCGGTGGATAGAGTCGGCGGTCTGCGTGCGCGTCGTCGCCAACAACACCGCGCACACCAGACTGATGCCGACGAGGCTAACCAGTGGCTTGAGCATGACGTCGACGAAAAACGTGGTTCAGGTAGGGGGTTGCAGCGTTTGCGACGATGACGGCGAAGGCGATGCCGTCGGGATAGCTGCCCCATGTGCGGATCACGAAGGTGAGGGTGCCGACCAGCAATCCAAACAGCCACTGGCTGCTGAAATCGTTCGGGTGGGTGACGGGGTCGGTCACTACGAAAAATGCGGCTAGCATGGTGCCCGCGGACAACCAGTGAAAGAGCGGCGAGCCGGCGCTCGCCGAACTACCGCCGTCATACCAGAGGATGGCTAGCAGTCCGAGCGCCAGCAGCATGCCAGCGGCCACTCGCCAGGCAATCAAGCGACGCCAGCACAGATACAGACCGCCGAGCAGAAATCCGCCGTTGGCCCATTCCCAACCGAGGCCGCCGACGTAACCAAAGCCGGCTTCGGGCTGCCAGATCTCGAGAACGGTCAATCCTTCGCGGTATTTGAAGGTGGTCAGCACCGTTGCGCCGGTGTTCGCGTCGACGAGTGCAGGCCCCAACTCCGGTCCCAAAAGAGGCCAGGAGGCGAGCGCTTGCGGAAACGATACCAGCACCAGCGCATAGCCGACCATCGCCGGATTGAATACGTTGTGGCCCAAGCCGCCATAGAGATGTTTGGCCAGCACGATTGCCCCGAGCATCGCGATCGCGATGACAAACCCTGGTGTGTTGGGTGGCAGCGCGAGCGCGAGGATCAATGTCGTCGTTACGGCACTGCCATCGGTGACCGTGACCTGCTGCCCCCGCGCTTTCAAACAGACGACCTCCAGCGCTAGCCCGACGGGGAGCGCGATCGCGAGGTTGGCGACATAGCCCCATCCGTAGTAGTACGACAGCACCAATAAACCTGGCAGCAGCGCGGCATTGACCGTCCACATGATGCGGGTGGTGGACTTCGTCACCATGAAGCGTCGTTGCGCTGATCCAGGCGTTTAGAACGCATCCTGGCCGCTTGGGTTTGGCTGGCGATGAGGCGCGCGGCGCGCGCATCGACCCGTGTTTTGGCTTGGGTCGCACGTTCTCTGGTTGCATCGAGCAGTTCGAGTTGCTGTTTGCCGATGCGGAAGGTTTCGGCCAGCGGGATATGGCTGGGGCATACCGCATCGCACCGGCCGCATTCGATACAACGCACAAGGTGTGTGTCACGCGCCGAGTTCCAATTACCCGCGCGCGTAAACCACAGCAGGTCCTGGGGGTTGAGGTCCACGGGGCACTCAGGCGTGCAAAGATTGCAGGCGATACAAGGCAACTCGGCGCTAGGGCTGGTCGCTGTCGTCGTCGATGATGCTTCGGTAGGTACGAGATCGATGCAGTCGACCGGACAGGCCGGAACGCAAAGTTCGCAACCCGTGCATTGGTCCTCGAGAATCGTATGCATGAATCCGGCCGTCCCTAAGATGGCGTCGACCGGACAGGCGCCCACGCAAAGAAAACAGCCGATACATTCGTCCTCGCGGATGCGCGCGATCACCGCTGTCGGTTGCGTAGGCGGGGTCCCCTCGTCGCGTCCGAGTAGCTCTTGCAAGGCGTTGAAAGTTGCCGCCCCGCCCGGCGGGCAAAGATCGAGGCGTGCACCCTCAACGACGGCCTCGGCGTAAGGACGACAACCCGGATAACCGCATTGCGCGCATTGCGTTTGCGGAAGCACAGTATTGACGGCGTCGATTAGCTCGCTACCCTCCTCAACGTAGCGAGCGCGAAACCACAACAACAAGCTGCCCAACACGGTGCTCACACCTACCAGCGTCGCAACGGTGCCCAACCACAACATCATTCAGGCGAGCCCTGCAAATCCCAAGAAACCGAGGCTCATGATGCCGGCGGTAATGAGTGCGATCGGTGCTACACGAAATGCCTTGGGAACGTCGGCGCCCTCGAGGCGCTCACGAATA